>NZ_JAMYKY010000039.1:0-33781 GCF_040317695.1 Mesorhizobium sp. M1403
AAAGCTCGTCGTTCTCGCTAACGCCCTCATCAGGGACGACCGGAAATGGTCGCCATCCCTTCCTTGACCAAGACGGATACTCTAGTTGTTTGGCGCTATTTGACGGGCATGCCGTGTCAGATGCACGCGGACCTCCGGGGAGTAACATGCTGCTGAGGCTGCACCAGATCGACAAATTCTACCCCACTGGCGAGGGGCCGTTGCATGTTCTGCACGGGATCGATCTTTCGCTGGAGGCGGGCAAGAGCCTTGCGCTGACCGGCGAGTCTGGCAGCGGCAAGAGCACGCTTTTGCACCTCGTTGCAGGGCTCGACAGCCCTGATGCGGGAGAAATCCACCTTGGCGGTACCAATATTGTGGGGCTGAACGATACAGCCCTTGCCGCCCTGCGGCGGGGAACAGTCGGACTTGTGTTCCAGCAGTTCAACCTGATCCCTTCGCTTGATGTGGCGGCCAACCTTGCCTTTCAGGCTCGGCTTGCTGGCCGCCCTGATCCGGCATGGTTGAAAGTCCTTGCCAAACGGCTGGGCCTCGCCCAAGTCCTTACGCGCTACCCTGAACAGCTGTCGAGTGGGCAACAACAGCGGGTGGCGATTGGGCGGACCCTAGCCGCTCGGCCCCGGCTGGTTCTGGCCGATGAGCCCACGGGCAATCTGGATGAGGCAACAGGGGACGCTGTACTCGATCTTATGCTATCGCTGGTGGCTGAAACGGGTGCCGCCCTGTTAATGGTTACCCATTCCAACCGTCTTGCAAACCGGCTGAACGCCCGCGTTCACCTGCACGCGGGCCGGCTGGTGTGATGGTGTGGACCGGGCTGACAGCGCTCTTGTCTCACTGGCGCAGGCGGCCTGTCCAACTGGCGATGCTGCTTTTGGGGCTATCGCTGGCAACGGCGCTGTGGTCAGCGGTTCAGGCGATCAACGGTGAGGCGCGGGCTAGCTATGACCGTGCAGCGGCGATCCTTGGGCAGGACCGGCTCGCGCAACTGGTGCGTGAGGACGGGGCCAAGATGGATCAACAGATTTTTGTGAGACTGCGGCGAGCAGGCTGGCTGGCTTCGCCGGTGATTGAAGGTGAAATGCGGTTTGGGGATGTGCGGTTGCGCGTCCTTGGTATTGACCCACTGACTTTGCCGCCGCAGGCGCAGCAGGTGGATGTTGCGGCGGGTGACGAGCTATTGCCGTTCATCACGACGCCCGGTGTGCTCTATGCAGCCCCGGAAACCGCGGCACGACTAACCGAGCAAGCAACACCTCCCGTGCGCGTGGCCGAGGGTTTGCCGCCTGGCACAGTCCTCACTGACATCGGGCAGGCGCAGGTCCTGCTTGGGGCAAAGGACAAGATCTCTCGTCTTTTGCTCTGGCCGGACCAACCGATTGGCCGTGCCCCTCTAAAGGTGACAGTTCCCGGCCTGACCGTGCGCGAGCCCAACGAAACGGAGGATCTTGCCAGGCTGACCGACAGTTTTCACCTGAACCTGACGGCTTTCGGTTTTCTTGCCTTTGCAGTGGGGCTCTTCATCGTGCATTCCGCCATCGGTCTGGCTTTTGAACAGCGCCGCCCGGTATTTCGCACGCTGCGCGCACTGGGCTTGCCGGCCCGCGTGCTGGTCCTTTTGCTGATCGCCGAGCTGCTGTTCTTCGCCCTCCTCGCGGGGCTTGTGGGCGTGGCACTTGGCTATGTAGTCGCCTCGGCCCTTTTGCCCGACGTCGCCGCCACCCTGCGCGGGCTTTACGGGGCCGATGTGCCGGGAACGCTGTCGATCCGCCCCGCAGTGTGGGCAGCGGGGCTGGCCATCGCGGTAATCGGCACGCTGGTGGCGGCCGCGCAGAGCCTCTGGCGCTTATGGCACCTGCCGCTGCTTGCACCGGCCCAGCCTCGGGCCTGGGCGCGGGCTTCGGAACGGGGACTGCGCGCGCAAGGCGTGGCTGCGATGGTGCTCCTGTTGACGGCGGCGGGAATTGCACACTTCGGATCCGGCCTCGAGGCGGGCTTTGCGCTTCTGGCGGCACTGCTGTTGGGGGCGGCACTGATGCTGCCGCTCGTGCTGACGGGGATATTGCACCTTGGCAGCCGCTTGGCGCGTGGTCCACTGGCCGAATGGTTTTGGGCCGACACGCGTCAACAGCTTCCCGGCCTGTCATTGGCGCTAATGGCACTGCTGCTTGCGCTGGCCGCCAATGTGGGCGTCAGCACGATGGTGGGGAGCTTTCGGCTGACCTTTAGCGGCTGGCTCGATCAGCGTCTAGCCTCCGAGCTTTATGTAACCGCGCGCACTGAAACAGAGGCCACGCTGATACACGACTGGCTGGCCCAGCGCAGCGACGCGGTCCTGCCGATTTGGAGCATTGAGGGCCGGGTCGCAGGCCAGCCCGCGGCAATATACGGCGTGGCCGATCATGCCACCTATCGCGACAACTGGCCGATCCTATCTGCAGTGCCGGATGTGTGGGACCGAATCGCCGCAGGCGAGGGCGCCCTGATCAACGAACAACTGGCGCGGCGCCGAGGGTTGGGCTTGGGGGACCAGATCACGCTGCCCGGTGGCTGGCAGGCCAGCATCGTCGGCGTCTATGCCGACTATGGCAACCCGATCGGCCAAGTGATCATCGCGATCGACACACTGGTCCAGCACTATCCTGACGTCTCCCGCCTGCGCTATGCCATTCGGATTGCCCCCGGCAAGGCCGAAGCACTGGCTGCGGGTTTGCGGGCGGAATTCGGGCTGCCCGCGCAGAACGTGATTGACCAGGCCGGGATCAAGGTCTTTTCGCTCAAAGTGTTTGAGCGCACATTCAGAGTGACAGCCGCGCTGAATGTGCTGACGCTGGGAGTCGCGGGGCTGGCGATGTTTGCGAGCCTCATAACCCTGTCGGGGATGCGCCTGCCGCAACTGGCGCCGGTCTGGGCCATGGGTCTGACCCGCCGCCACCTCGCATGGTTGGAGATTTCGCGCGGCTTGCTGTTGGCAGCCTTGACCATGCTGGCCGCTCTGCCTGTAGGTATCGGGCTCGCCTTTGTTCTGCTGGCAGTGGTGAATGTCGAGGCTTTTGGCTGGCGCCTGCCGATGCATCTTTTTCCCGGTGACTGGGCGCGGCTGACGGCGCTCGCGCTGCTGGCGGCCGGACTTGCAGCCGCCGTGCCTGCCTGGCGGCTGGCGCGTCTTTCACCATCGAAATTGCTGAAGGTATTTGCACATGAGCGTTAGAGCATTGCTGATCTACATGTGCTTGGCCGCACCTGCCTTTGGCCAGGGTTTTGCTGGGCTTGGCACAGAGGCTGACGGGTTTTCAGTGCCGCAGCCGGGGACTGCATTCAACTTTCCGGCAGACCACGGCCCGCACCCCGGTTACCGGATCGAATGGTGGTATTTGACCGCCAACCTGCAAGCTGCGGATGGAGCGGACTATGGCGTGCAATGGACTCTTTTCCGATCCGCCCTCGCCCCGGTGGAGCGGTCCGGCTGGTCCAGTCCGCAGCTTTGGATGGGCCATGCGGGGCTGACGACGCAAACGCACCAATTCGTGGCCGAACGGATGGCACGGGGCGGCATCGGCCAGGCGGGGGTTACGGCTGCGCCCTTTGCGGCCTGGATTGACAACTGGCAGATGGCAGGCCGGGCCCTGCCAGAGGCGGATGCGCTGTCGGCGCTCGATCTGCACGCGGCGGGACATGCGTTTTCCTACGAACTGGCGCTGGACGCCAAAGGCCCTCTGGTGCCGCAGGGAGTGCAGGGCTACTCGGTGAAATCCGAGAAGGGGCAGGCGAGCTATTACTACTCGCAACCATTCTACCACGTGACCGGTACACTGACCCTTCCGGCGGGCGTGATTGCGGTGTCCGGTCAGGCGTGGCTGGACCACGAATGGTCCTCGCAGCCGCTGGCTGAGGATCAGACCGGGTGGGACTGGTTCTCCTTGCATTTCGACAGCGGCGAAAAGATGATGGGCTTTCGCCTGCGCGGCAGAGGCGCGGGCTTTACATCGGCCACATGGATCGGGGCCGACGGCAGGCCGCAGCCGCAGACCTCCGGCGCGCTAAGGGTGACGCCGCTCGAAACGGCGGCAGTCGCGGGACGCAGCGTGCCGATCCGTTGGAGGGTGCAATTGCCGGAAAAAGGGGTAGATGTGACCACGCTGGCGCTGAACCCGCAAGCATGGATGGACACGCGGTTTCCCTACTGGGAAGGCCCGATCCGAATTGAGGGCAGCCATGCCGGGCACGGCTATCTGGAGATGACGGGCTATAGGTGACTGGTGGAGGACGCTGCTCGATCGCGAGATCGCGACGGTTGAGGTATTGATTCTCAGTTCTACACCGAATGGCGCGCCGACAGGATGAACCTGGGCACTCTTATGTGATTGTTTGCACGATATAATTTCTCACGCTCCCTGGCGGAGACTGCTTTTTTTGGGGCGAATTAGCTCCTATGAAACTAGCGCCGCAGGACAGGTCGGCAAAGTGCTTCGCCACGTGCCAATCTCCCGGAAGGAGGCGTCGCAGTATCCGTATTGCACGTAGTCTGGAATCCGCGACGTGATCGACGGCCTCGTGTTGCCGCATCACCCCGGTTTCACCCTTCAGGAAAAGCCGACCAGGACAACGCGGTAGGCCCACATCGGGCGCATAAGGAGAAATGGCTGTTCTATAGTTACATACGCGCAAGACCTCTGATAGGCGACGCAACAATGACCGCAGAGGGTCAGAGATGCCGGTTCCGGCGAAGGTCCGCTTACGAGCGGCCAAATCGGCGTGGCAAAGGCTGGTTTGGGTCACAATTTCACATTCGGGTAGGCTGGAATTGATGAGGAGCTTCGTAGACGATCGCTGACGAGTTCCGCAGTGCAATCTTATGCGACTTTTGCAGCACAAATGCCGAACACTTCTAGCCGCCAGCTGTGCTCATTCCGGATTTGCCCCGGCCGAAGCCTCCCGGTCTGATGCGACGCAGCCAGACGGTCGACACAGCAAAGTTGGACGTCCGGAGTGGGCCGAGTAGCTGACTGTCGGCTTTTGGTGCGGGCGTAAAGCAGCCGTACCGTTCACGACCCCGAACCGTAATATGCGGTACATCGTTTGTATGGGCGCGACCCGCGCAATGCCGAATTTGTCGCTGGAGAGGTCCAACTACACCGGTCATTCATTCGGCATTGTATACCTAACCAGCCATCCGCTGTTCCTGAGCAAAGGGGCTGAGGCCAAGCCATTCCTGCATTCGAGTGGCGACCTCGCGGGCGCCGGTCAGTTCCAATCTCCCTGCGTTCACCGCTTTCTCGACCGTATCCAAGCCCATCCAGATCGCGGTCATGGTGCGCAGGCTGGATTGGGAATAGAGATCGATGTCGTAACCCGGATCGGTATAGCAGGCCTCGACACCGGATTGCGGATCGGCCAGCAACCAATAGTTTTGCCGCGCGGTTGGAAGATTGTTGAACACGAACTGGAGGCAAACCCGGCGCTCCGGCAGCGGGTCGATATTCAAGAAACGATGCATATCCCATATCAGCAATTCGGGATCGAGATTGTTGAGGGAAATTTCGCTTTCCACCCATCTTTGCCCCCATGCACCGATCCCCATGATGAGCGGGCGAAGCTCTTCTCCGGCTTTCGTCAGGCGATACTCCTTAACGCCCTGATCGCCTTTGACAGACTGAACAACTCCTGCCGCCTCCAGTTCTCCCAACCGTTTTGACAGCAGCGTCGGCGACATCCGCGGCAGACCGCGTCGAAGATCGTTGAACCGCGTGCTGCCGCACAGAAACTCCCGGATCAAAAGCGGCGTCCAGCGTGCGCAAAAAATCTCCGAGGCCATCGAAACCGGACAGAACTGACCGTAGCTGCCACGCATGGAATGCCTCCCTTTTCTTGGAAACGCTGATCATTCGAGCCTAGGCGGAATGTCCAACCCGATCCAGTACAGTTTCAGGACTATCGCGGCACAGCCATTCCGCCGACTCTGGTGGTGCGCTTCGAATACCAGGGAGAGAGATCATGACCACGACACATAAAGGAACCTGCTTTTGCGGCAGCGTCGAAATCGAAGTTTCCGGCACTCCGGAGGGGATGGGCTACTGCCACTGCGCGTCCTGCCGCGCGTGGTCGGCAGGACCGGTGAACGCGTTCAGCCTTTGGAAACCGGAAAGCGTGCGGATCACCGAAGGACAGGATCTGATCGGCGAATATGCCGGCCTGCCGAACTCGGTGCGCCGGTTCTGCAAAAATTGCGGCGGACACATCATGACGGATCATCCGGAATGGGGCGTCACCGATGTCTTCGCAGCGGCGATCCCCAGCTTGGCCTTCGAACCTAGCGTGCATGTGAACTACGCCGAGACCGTGCTTCCGATGCCGGACGGCCTGCCCAAATTCAAGGATTTTCCGGCCGCAATAGGCGGGTCCGGCGAGCAAGTGGCGGAATAGTGTCTATCCATCGGGCAAGGCACAAAAAGGAGAGTGAAATGACAACGGCAACGAACGTCTTCGATCCCGTCGCATTCAAGCAAACCACCCGCCGCCAGTGGGACGAAGCCGCCGATGCCTGGAACCGATGGACGCCGCTTCTGGACAAGTGGTTGGGCCCATCGACCGAACTGATGCTCGACAAGATGGAGCTGACGCAGGGCAGCCGCGTTCTGGATATCGCGGCCGGCGCTGGAAGCCAGACGCTCAACGCGGCGAAGCGCGTCGGGCCTTCGGGCCATGTGCTGGCGACGGATTTGTCGCCGGGTATCCTCAAATATGCCAAGACCAATGCCGACATGGCCGGCATCACCCATGTCGAGACCCAGGTGTTTGACGGCGAGGATGTCGGCGGGATCGAGGCCGAGCCGTTCGATGGCGTCATGTCGCGCGTCGGCCTGATCTATTTTCCGGACCAGCACAAGGCGCTGACGGGTATGCGCGCACAGTTGCGCCCCGGCGGCCGCATCGGTGCGATCACCTATGCCGAGGCCGATCGCAACGGTTTCTTCTCGGTGCCGGTCGGTATCATCCGCCGCCGTGCTGCACTGCCCGCGCCGCTGCCGGGCCAGCCCGGCCCCTTCTCGCTGGGCGATCCCGATGTGCTCGCCGGCCGGCTAAGCGAGGCGGGTTTCACCGACATCGAAATAGAGCGTGTGGAGGCGCCGGTCCGGCTGGGCTCGGCTCAGGAATGCCTGCAATTCGAGCGGGAGAGTTTTGGCGCCTTGCATCAGATGCTCGCAAGGCTCACCGCGCGCGAGCAGGATGACGCCTGGGACGAAATCGAGGACGCGCTGCGCGCTTTCGAAAAGGATGGCCGGTTCGAGGGGCCTTGCGAGATGCTTGTTGCCACCGGGACGAAAGCTGCCTGATCCATGCTGCGGGTGCCCCGCGGCCACTGCCCAGGCTCAGGGCTCATAGCCGGCACCTGTGGGTAACCTGATGAATCACGGAAAGGAAAAATCCGATGACCAAAATCGCAATTGTCCAGGAGCCGCCTGTCTATCTGAACCTTGCCGCCAGCATGGAGCGCGCCGTCGGCCTGGTCGCGCAAGCCGCCAGCGACGGCGCCCGACTGCTGGTGTTCCCCGAAGCCTGGTTTCCCGGCTACCCGACGTTTTGCTGGCGCCTGTCACCCGGTGCCGACATGGGCAAGACGGACGAATTGTTCGCCCTGTTGCAAGCCAATTCCGTCGACCTGAGCCGCAATGGCATGGCCCCCCTTCAGGAGGCGGCGGCCGAGCACGACATGGTCATCGTGGCCGGTTATCAGGAGATCGATAGCCAGTTGTCGGGTTCGACCCTGTTCAATTCCTGCATCACCATCGACGCCGACGGCACCGTCGCCAACAACCACCGCAAACTAATGCCGACCAACCCGGAACGCATGATCTGGGGCTTTGGCGACGGGTCAGGCCTGAATGTGGTTGAGACGGCGGTGGGGCGCATCGGCGCACTCATCTGCTGGGAGAACTACATGCCGCTTGCGCGTTTTGCGCTATATGCCCAGAACATCGACATCTATGTTGCACCGACCTGGGACAGCGGCGACACCTGGCTTGCCACGATGCAGCATATCGCCCGCGAAGGCGGTTGCTGGGTGATCGGATGCGCGACCGCACTGGAAGCATCGGACATTCCCACAGATATCCCCCATCACGACATCCTGTTCCCGAACAAGGATGAATGGGTGAACCCCGGTGATGCCGTGGTCTACAAGCCCTTCGGCGGGGTCGCCGCCGGGCCGATGCGTCGGGAGAAAGGCACTCTGTATGCCGAGATCGAAGTCTCCGCCGCCCGGGCCTCACGCCGGAAATTTGACGTCAGCGGCCACTATTCCCGCCCTGACGTGTTCTCACTCTCGGTCGACAGAAGCCACAAGCGGCCGGTAACGTTCAGTTGACCGGAAACAGTCTGCCGAAGCCACCAATTCCCGCCGATGCTGCTGCTCGCGATAGACGTAAAGGGCAGATAGTCGCCGTTGGAGCGCACGCGACGAGGCGCCGAAAGCGCGAGAAACGCTGTCGTGCTGTAGCGTAGTGGCGGACTGAGCGGATTCGAACGCATACGTCAAAATCGTCGGCCGGCACTGGGACGGACAATATGCGATTTCCGCATTTAGGAAGCGGCGAAGCTGGTCCCTACGGCCGACATTTAGGGGCAAAGCTGCTATTGCCAGAGCGTAGCGCCAAGACCTGTCTGCCGTTGGGCGACCGCGAAAGAAAGAGTCGTGAAAGGGTCAGACGTTATGATGGGGCGACCCCGGCACAAGACGCCGTTGAGCTCCGCACTGCACTCTTATACGACTTTGACTCTAGGTTGATTGGCGATCCTGCCCCCGGCCCACCCAGTTCCGAAACGGCACAATGCGCCAGGAGCGGATGCTTGGCGCCGATGTACCGAACGTCTTGAGTGGGCCGAGATCGGTCCGGCAGCTTCTGAACTCCAGAAATCGATGACAGACGTCCGATCAGATGGATCCAACTGACCCATGGCTGCGGTTCAGTCTCGCGATCTTGAGGGTCCGGAAAGCGTTGCGAGCCGACATTCGCTCAGGCCACCTTGGGTGTGTGTTTGCTCCGAAAGCGAAGACATGAATCGTAGAGTGTTGCTGTCCGGCGCGCGACGATCGTGATAGGTTTCCGGGCAGCGAGGTTAGCATCATGCCGGACATCGCCTCTTGGCTGGCCCGCCTCGGGCTCGACAAGTACATTGAGGCGTTCACCGCGAACGAAGTTGATTTCGATGCGCTTCGGCATCTCACAGAAAATGACCTAAGGGAGCTGGGCCTACCCGTCGGCCCGCGTCGCAAGGTTCTGGCGGCGATTGCCGCATTGGACGACGACACCATGTCGCCCGCGAGTTCCTTGTCCGCTCCAGTGTCAGCCGCGCTTGTACGTGAGGCCGAGCGGCGGCAGCTGACCGTAACGTTCATCGACCTCGTGGGGTCGACCGAGTTGTCACAGCGGCTCGATCCGGAGGAAATGCGCGACGTCATCCGTGCCTACCAAAGTGCGGTGTCAGCGGAGATTGCACGCTACGAGGGTTATGTTGCCAAGCTCATGGGCGATGGTGTGCTCACCTATTTCGGTTGGCCCAGGGCGCATGAAGACGATGCCGAACGGGCAGTGCGCGCGAGTCTGGCGGCAGCAGCGGCAACCGCTAGCCTGACGACGCCATCGGGCGAACCCCTTGCTGCCCGTGTTGGCATTGCCACCGGTCTCGTCGTGGTCGGCGACCTGGTTGGCGAAGGATCAGCGCAGGAAGAGGCCGTCGTCGGCGAAACGCCCAACCTTGCGGCTCGCTTGCAGGCCCTGGCCGAGCCGAACACCGTCGTGATTGCCGGCGGCACGCACAGGCTGGTCGTCGGATTGTTTGACATGATCGATCTCGGCCACCAGCAACTTAAAGGCTTCGCAACTCCCGTTCCCGCCTGGCGCATCACCGGCGAGGCAGATGCGGAAGGGCGCTTTGATGCGCTGCATGGCGTTGCAACGCCGTTGGTGGGACGATCCGAGGAACTCGAATTCCTGCTTCAACGCTGGCAGCAGGCTCGGGCAGGAAAGGGCCAAGCCATATTGCTGTCGGGTGAGCCGGGGATCGGCAAGTCGCGGCTGACTGCCGCGCTGGAGGAGCGACTGAGCGCCGAGCCGCACGCCCGGTTGCGCTACTTCTGTTCCATCTACTATGCAAACAGCGCACTCTATCCCGTCACGAAGCAACTCGAGCGCGCTGCGGGACTGGGGCACAGCGACACTTCGGATACGAAGCTCGATAAGCTCGAAACTCTGTTGCGACAGGCTGTCTCCGATATTGCCGAAACGGTACCATTGTTGGCGGAGCTGCTGTCAATCGACACCGCTGGCCGCTATGCGCCCCTGAAGCTGACGCCGCAGGCGCAAAAGTCACGAACGCTGAGAGCCCTGATCCAATTGCTCGAAGGATTTGCGGCGCGACAACCTGTCGTGATGATCATTGAAGATGCCCACTGGATCGACCCGACGACCAGCGAATGGCTCGACATGCTGATCGACGGTTTGCAGAACCTGCCTGTGCTTCTGATCATCACCTTCCGCCCTGAGTTCAAGCCACGGTGGACCCTGTTCTCGTATGTCACTGCGTTGTCGCTTAGCCGCCTCGATCGTGACCAAGGATCAGCGATCATCGACCGCGTGACTGGCGGCAAGTCGCTGCCAGCCGACGTCAGAATCCAGATCCTCGCCAAGACGGAAGGCGTGCCCCTGTTCGTCGAGGAACTGACGAAGACTGTTCTCGAGTCCGGCCTCCTCATCGATGAAGGCGATCACTATGTCCTGTCGGGCCAGTTGCCCTCGCTAGCGATCCCGTCAACGCTGCACGATTCGCTGATGGCCCGCCTCGACCGGCTTGCCCCGGTCAAGGAGGTGGCACAGATCGGCGCCTGCATCGGCCGTGTCTTCCAGCATCGTCTGCTGGCTGCCGTGACCGGTTACGATGATGCCCGGCTCGGGGACCTCCTGCAGCAACTTGAAAAGTCCGAACTCGTTTTTCGGCGCGGCGTCCCGCCCGAGGCGACCTACACGTTCAAGCATGCGCTCGTGCAGGACACCGCGTATCAGAGCCTGCTGAAAAGCCGGCGGCAACACATCCACGCCAGCATCGCGTCAGAGCTGGACGCGCAGTTCCGAGAGATCGTCGAGGCCGAACCTGAGACGCTGGCGTACCACTACGCTGCCGGCGGCCTTCCTCAGCAAGCCGTCGACTTTTGGCTAAAGGCTGGCCAACAAGCCCTGAAACGATCGGCCCATCCTGAGGCGATTGCCAACTTAGGCAAGGGAATCGAACTGGTTGCGTCCTTGCCGGACTCAGAGAGTCGCCTGCGACAGGAGATTCATCTCCAGACGGCATTGGGCGTGACCATGATGGCAACCAGGGGCTTTGCAGCGCCGGAGGTCTTGCAGGCCTTCTCCGAAGCCCGTACGCTTTCGGAGAAACTGGGTGACACGGACCAGTTGTTCGTCGCGCTCTGTGGTGAAGCCTCGTACCACATGATTTCCGGCAATTTGCCCGCCGCTGACGAACTCGGCCTTCAGTGTCTGGATCTCGCGCGGGCATCCGGCGACCAGGCCCTACTCCTCGAGGCACATCATCGGCAATGGGCCACCAAATACTACATCGGAGACTACACTGCCGCCGAACACCATTTAGATTATGGTATCGCGACCTACGATCCCGATCGGGATCATCGCTTGACTTACATCTATACCGGACACGACCCGGGCGTCTGCTGTAGGAACTTTTCTGCGCTGATGCTTTGGCTTCGCGGTTATCCTGACCAAGCCCTTGTCCGTTGCCAAGAAGCCGTAACCTTGGCCGAACGAGTATCTCATCCCTTCACGATGGCGATGGCGCAGGCGAACTTCACCGACCTTCATCTCTTGCGGCGCGAACCCGACGAAGGGCGCCGCTGTCTAGACAAATCAATCGCGCTGTCAAAGGAATTCGGCCTGCGGCGCGAGATGTTCGAGGGCAGATTCCAACTCGGCTGGGCGCTCGCTGAAGAGGGGCATTTGGCGGAAGGCATCCGGGAGATGCGCGAGGGACTTGCGGCTATCACAGCGATGGGTGCGGGAGCTGGCTTGCAACACAACCTCTGTGTCCTGGCGCGGGCCTGCGGCGAGTGTGGTGGGGCAAGCGAAGGGCTGCCTCTATTGGATAGGGCGTTGACTATCGTCGCAGAGTTCGGTTCGAAACATCTTGTGCCTGAGCTGTTCCGCACCAAGGGTGAACTCCTGCTGCAACAAAATCCCCCAGATGATACCGCCGAGAGCTGGTTCCGAAAGGCCCTGATCCTGGCTCGTGACCAAGGTACGAAATCGCTGGAGTTGCGGGCGGCTCTTAGCCTCGCGCGGCTGTGCCACGCTCGGGGCCGAGACGGAGAGGCTCGCGACCTGCTGACTCCTGTATATGCCTGGTTTACCGAAGGTCTCGATACGCGCGACCTCGTCGAAGCAAAGGAACTACTCGATCAATTTAGATAGATGCACTCTCAGAAGGCCACCAAGATCAAACTGAGCACGCCTCGCTCTTTGTATTGTGTCGACGACAAGAACTAATCTCCGGGGCGTCTGAATAGGGTCCAAATCACCTCACATCGCCTCCGGCGGCGAACGACCGCTCTGCATCAACGGGTGGCCGTTCCTTCCGCCACAAGCGAATGGCAACAATTGGCGCAACCGCGATCACTCGAATCGTTCCAGCAATGTCCGCTTTCAGGAAGTGACAATGCTGACGTCAACGTCCGAGATCGGGCGCTTTGCTGACGGGCAATTGTGGGCCGAGAGCAGACCGGCAGCTTCGGAGGCCTGCAGGAAGATAGTGGACGTTCCAGTCCGAGCTGACGTAGCAGGCTGACCTAAAACGGACTGATCGATCTGACAGGTGGGACCGTTGGGCAGCCTTTATGTCCGCTGTCATGAGGCAGACTGGCAGGGTTTGTTAGCGAAAGCTCAAGTCGACTAGCTCAGCCTCGCCAGCAGGCTTACGGCTGACTGCAGGTCTGCTGTCTCCAAGCCCTCCCCAATCGCGCCAAATTGGCCGGAGAAGTGCTAGGGCGCCCTCGCGTTGTCCGCGGGTGGCCAACAGGGAAGCAAGGTCGACAGCGGTCCGCAACTCCCATGCACGCGCGCCCTGACGATTGCTGAGTTCCAACGATCGCCGAAAACACAATTCTGCTTCTTCGTGATTTCACCTAACACGACCTTCGCTCGCGCTCTATGGCAATTCAGTACTTAGCCGGACGGTGCAGCAAGAGCCACGACGCGTGCCTGACATTTAGTCAAGGAACGAACACTGTCCGGTTCTGTGTAGGTTTTCGGATGCCGTTCGGCGATAGAGATAGCTCTCGGAAAGGCCGAGGCGGCGGCACGACTGGACGGCTGGTGATGAATGAAGCACGGTGCGGTCGCAGATTGCAGCCGTCGTCTTCACAACAGTACGCTCCCACGGCTTCAAGGTCCAGCGGTCGCCGAGTTCCAGCCGCTTGCGGACCCATTGGGGTAGGATCTCGACGGCCGCCTTCAGAAGCGGCTGCTGATGGGGTCGAGCAACTCCCGGCAAGGCGGGAACTTCTTCCATGATCTCCAGGAACTCCGACACGATCGGCGACGCGACGAGTCTTTGCCTCATCACGTCGAACCGCGCGTAAAGCTCGGCCTGAGACGTGGGCGCGCCGACCGCACCATAGAGAAGCGCCACGGGGCGAGCCTCAGCAAACATCGCGTCCCGTTCGAAAAAATGCAGACGATGCACATAGATGTGATAGGCCTCCATGAAACCAAACTCGGCCGTCGCTTGCACCCAGTCCAGCAGCTCCGGGTCGGTGGCGTGGTATGGCTCGCCTTCGCTGGTTCGACCCGAAACGCGCCCATGCATCCTGACCACATCTTCAATCATTGCCTTAGCCTTGGATCGGGGGCCGTAGACCGTGACCAAAGCAGCAAGGCCCGTACGCTGCAATCGTCGGAGCGCGAGGGAGCGGAAGCTGCTGTGCTGCCAAATGGCGTCGCGAACCCGCGGCTCTGCCAATTCGAGCAGCACCGCCGTTACCCCGCCGATGAACAGCGCAACAGGGTTCTTGAAAATACGCCAGGTTACGGAATTGGGTGGTAACAGCGCCGGCTCGCCTTCCGGAGTCGAGAAGTCCATCTGAGATCCGAGCCGCTGGCTCATGAACGACTGGGCAAGAGTGTCCACACGACGCTCAAGCGGGCGAGGCAGAGAAATGATGCCCGAGTTGCGAAACATGGTAGGCCTCGGACTAGTGAGGATAGCAAGCGTTAGACCTGTGGCTAGCGGATGCAATATGCACGAACGTCTTTGGTCTTCCCGTCGTTCCAAATCATCCTCGCGCGAAGCCGATGAACCCTGCTTGGTCTGCCCTGTTGCCAATGATGATGGAGCAAGGCTCGGGCGTGGTCATCCATGTCACCTCGATCCAGCGCGAGCTTCCGCCACAGTCAGGCCTCGTCCGCCGATAGGAAAAGGCAAGATCTTGTGGCTTGACGACACCGGCATCGAGCATGGATCCGGCGATCGCGCCGCCCAGCCAGCCCGCTCCGATGCCGATCCTGGTCGAAGTGCTCATTTCCTTGCCTCCGTTCGACTGTCTCACGGTCAGAGCGATCCAGTTAGTTCGAGTGTCTGGTAGCCGGCCAAAAGCGTGATCAGAAATCCCACAAGCCGCAGGAGCGTCCTCTCCCGCAATGTCTTGACCACCCTTCCCGCCAGCGGCGCCGCTAAAACGCCTCCAACGATCAGTCCGGCAACAGATGTTAGGTCGCGGAATTCGCCGGCTTGCTCCCAATGGCCGGTTACAATCGTGGCGAGGAAGCTCAGCGACACTGAAAGTGCAATCAGGAACTCGCTCGCATTGACCGTGCCGATAACGAATCGCGGTTGTCCACCCGCGCCGAGTAGACCGGTGGTGGCGACAGGACCCCACCCCCCACCGCCTGCGGCGTCCAGGAATCCGGCGGTTGCGCCCAACGGCGCCACAATTTTCAGCTTCACGGGGTTGGTGGGGATACGATGAAACGACCGATATAGTAACCAGCTCCCAATAACCGCGAGATATGCTGTAACGAATGGCTTGACCTGATCTCCGTCAAACGAAGTGAGTACGAAAGCGCCGAGCATACCGCCGCCGACACCAAAGGGGATCAGTCGCCAAAACAGTTTCCAATCGATGTTGCGATGATAAAGATGAGCCGATCCGGAAGCGGCGGTGGTGAACAATTCCGCAGCATGAACTGAAGCTGATGCTTGTGCCGGTGGCACCCCGAAGGTGAGGAGCACCGTCGAAGAGATCACGCCATAGGCCATCCCTAGAGCACCATCGACCGCCTGGGCCAGAAACCCGACGGCTGCGAACAGTAGGAACTCTTCCATGAGTGGCTCCGCGCATGAGTAGCGTCGCGCATAACGAAGCCTCACGTCTGCAGTGGCACACCGAGGCTTTATGGCTCGACCAAGCTGCAGTCGTGATGCTCGTGGCACGCAGGAAACGGACCATGCGTCGGCTTGTTCCGCGAAACTCAGCCCTTAGCGCGGGCCAAGCATAATGGCCGCAAGGCACATGAATGACGCCAATCCCGCCCGGTTTGGTGGCAATGGCGATGACCTGGCTTCAGGGGCATTCCCATTCTTGCGACAGGGGATAATAAGCAACCGAGAGTTCGGCATTTCTTGAATTGAAGGTCACTAGCAAGACGTTGACCTGACCTTCAACGTGCAATGTCGGCTTCTGGTGCACATTGTCCTCCGAAATGCTGTGCGCCTGATCTCTAGTCGGACTAGCCGAGACTGAGACGAGCCAGCGCGTGGGTCCAAATCGCTCGGCGACGCAGCGACATTGTTCGGTGCGACCCATTAGTCCGAAACCGGAATTTATGACCCTGACCGGTCCTTCTTCAGCCTATCATGAATGTCGCACATGCTTGTAAATCCGACATTGCGCTGGCGCTGTTCAGAGCGCTCCAGTTAGTTCGAGCGTCTGATAGCCGGCCAAGAGCGTGATTAGAAATCCGACAAACGCAGGAGCGTCCTTTCCTGCAATGCCTTGACCGTTTCGAGGGCGGCTAAGAGACCTTGGACACTTCTAAGAGATTTGCTCGCAGCGGTTGGCGGTGCTAAACTTCAAAGCTGCCGCACTGATGTGTCCGATTGCGCCGCCTCCTGCCGCTGATGATGTGTGTCTTCGGAGTGACGCAAAAAAGGCGGAGACCGGGATGATGAGCTTGACGCGCCGCGATGTGTTGATCGCCGGGAGTGCAGGGTTTGCCGGAGTCGCGCTCTCCTCGCCGCTGAGCGCGCGTGCGAACGATGAAGCGCTGGAACTCGTCAAACAGCTCACCGGGCGGACGGCCACGGAGTCGGACCGCCTTCACCTGATAATGCCGGCGGTCTTCCCGACCGGTTACACCGTGCCTATGAGCCTCGACATCGACAGCCCCATGACTGAGGCCGACCACGTGAGGCAAATCCGCGTGTTCGCGCCGCAGAACCCGATCATCGAAGTGGCCAGTTTCCATTTCGTCCCGCAACGCAGCCTGCCCCGCGTGTCGACCCGCATCCGCCTTGCCAAACCGCAGCATGTCATCGCAGTCGCCGAAATGAATGACGGCAATCTGCTGATGACCACGGCTTGGGTTGACGTCGCCACAAATGGCTGCGCCTGACATCTGAGAGGGAGCCGGACAGTGATCACCCCCACACCACGCGTGATCGTACCAAGCGCTGCGGCGAAGGGCGACGTCTTCCAGGTCAAGACCATCATCAGCCATGAGATGGAAACAGGGCTGCGCCACGATGATCAAGGCAATGTGATCCCGCGCAAGATCATTAACCAGTTTGCCTGCCGCTGTAACGACGCCGTGGTGTTCAGCGTCGATCTACACGAGGCGATTTCGGCTAACCCGTTCTTCGAATTTTCCCTGCGCGCGACAGAGAGCGGCCGGCTCGATTTCGTCTGGGAGGAAGACGGCGGTGCCGTCTATACGTTGTCGCACCAGCTCACGGTCGGTTGAGGTGGCGACGCAATCGACTGCGCGAATTATGGCGTGACAAGTTGAGTGGGAGCGTGACCGGAAAACTTCGAAATAGACGGGTATTCAGCATGCGCCCCGTCGCGAGATCTGCGATTGCCACGGGCCTCGTGCTTCTCGTCAGTCAATCCGGCGCGGCGGCGGGGGCCGATCAAGGCGCTCAACTCGCCGCGACCTGTGCGTCCTGCCATCGTCTCGATGGCGGCGGCACAGGCATTCCCAGCATCATCCGGCTTGGTGAGGAGAGGCTCACCAACGCCCTGCTTGCCTACCGGGCGAGCGAGAGTCCAAATCACATCATGCACGCTATCGCGCTGTCGCTCAGCGACGAGGAGATCGCGAGCGTCGCGCGCTACGTCGCAGCGCAGGGAAAGTAGCGCGCCATGAAATTCTGGACGCGTCGCGAGTTCGGCCGCCTGACTGGAGCAGCATTGCTAACGGCGCTCAACCAGCCGAAGGCGCGGGGCCAGGCCAAGGCGCGTGTCGTCGTGATCGGCGGCGGCATCGGCGGCGCAACGGTCGCCAGATATCTCGCCGTCAGCGCGACGGCTATCGAGGTGACCCTGGTCGAACCGCGGCAGAGCTACACGACCTGCTTCTTCAGCAATCTCTATCTCGCCGGGCTCCGCCCGTTCAAATCGCTCAGCCATGGTTATGAAGCGCTGGCAAGGCAATACGGCATCACCGTCATTCATGAGTCCGCTGAGGCGATTGACCCGGTGGCGAAAACCGTTGCGCTGAACAACGGTTCGAAGCTCAGCTACGACCGTCTCGTTGTTGCGCCAGGCATCGCATTCAGGGATCGGGCGCTTAGGGGCTATGACGAAGCTGCGATGGAGATCATGCCGCACGGCTGGAATGCAGGGCAGCAAACCAGGCTGTTGCGCCAGCAACTGGAAAGCATGGAGGACGGCGGCCTATTCGTCATCGTCGTCCCGCCGAATCCGTTTCGCTGTCCGCCCGCCCCCTATGAGCGCGCTTCGCTCATCGCCTCCTATTTCCAGCGCAGCAAACCCAAGGCCAAAATTCTGATCCTCGATTCGAAAGACAGCTTCAACGCGCAGGACCTGTTCCAGGACGCTTGGAACCGCCACTATCCGGGAATGATCGAATGGCTACCGGCCCAGTTCACCGGCGGGGTCACGGCGATCGACGCGAAGACCCGGTCGGTGATCACCGCGGGAGCAACATTCAAGGCCGCGGTGGCCAATGTCATTCCGGCGCAAATGGCCGGGCGCTTGGCGCAGCAGGCAGGGCTCGCCGATCAGTCGGGCTGGTGTCCGGTCGATCCGGTCACCTTCGAATCGGCGCTGCAGCCCGGCGTCCATCTGGTCGGCGACGCGATCATCGGCGGGGATATGCCGAAATCCGCCTTCTGCGCCAACAGCCAGGCCAAAGCCTGCGCCTTTGCCATCGCGGCCGATCTCACCGGATCAGCGCGTTTCCCGGCGCATTTGTTCAACACCTGCTACACCTATCTCGCCCCCGACGATGCGTTCAGCAACGCCATCAGCTTCAAGCCCGTCGACGGGAAGCTCAAGAGCGTCATCAGCTTCGTCAGCAAGGTGGGCGAGAGCGCCGATATCCGCCGGCAGGCTGCGCGCGCCGCGGAAGGCTGGTACGACGCCTTCACGCACGACGTGTTTGGCTGAAACGTAACTCAACTCCGCTCGACGGCCGGGCCGGCCATTGCGGAAATGCCGGCACCATTCTGGGCGCGCTCCGCCTCGGCGCCGGATCGTTGCTCCGGGATCAGCGTTGGAACAGGATCGGGCAGCCGCTCCAGCCGCAGCGAATTCACCACCACGAGGATGCTCGAGCCGGCCATGACCGCCGCCGCAAGGATTGGCTGCAGAAGTCCGAATGCTGCGAACGTCAGGGCGACGAGGTTGTAGCCGAACGCCCACATAAGGTTGGTCAAGATGGTCCTGCGGACCGCGCGGGCCACGTCGACGATCCAGGGCAGCATCCACAACCCGTCCGCAGGCAGCACGAGCGCCGCAGTCTCGCGGGCGAGATCGGTGGCGGAGCCGACGGCAATACCGACATCTGCGGCGGCCAGAACCGGCCCGTCATTCAGTCCATCGCCGACCATCGCCACCGAATCGTGGTCATGGCGGAGCCGATCCAGGGCCAGCCGTTTGGCCTCCGGCGAAAGGCCCGCTTGGACGTCCTTGATCCCGACCAGGGCCGCGATCCGCTCCGCCGCTTGCGCCAAGTCGCCGGTCAACAGCGTGGCGTCGAGCCCGCGCTCACGCAGGGCCGCGATCGCGGCCTGCGCCTCGGGAAGCGGCGAATCATCGAGCGACAGCACGGCGTGAACCCGCTCGCCCCAACCGACATAGACCACCGAATGACCGCTCGCCTCCAGCGACCGCGCACGCTCGGCCAGCGAGGGGGGAAGCGGCCAGCCCAGATCATTCATCAATCTGCCGTTCCCTGCCGCCACGGGCCGGCCTTCGGCGCTGCCGCGGATGCCACGGCCGGGAACCATCCGGACCTCGCGGGTGACGAGCGGCGAGATGCCCCGCTGAGCGGCGGCTGCCGCGATGGCCCGCGCCAGACCATGCTCGGAATGGCGCTCCAGACCGGCGGCGCGCGCCAGTACTTCGTCGATGCCGACCTCCTCGCGGTCGACGCCGACGAGACGCGCTTTGCCCGCCGTCAGAGTGCCGGTCTTGTCGAAGGCGACCAACCGTACACGCGCGAGGGTCTCGAGCACGCCGGGGTCGCGGACGAGGCAGCCGTGCCGCGCCAGCCGGCCGATGCCGAGCGATATCGCCATCGGAGCAGCGAGGCCGACGGCACAAGGACAGGCAACCACCAGCACCGAGAGGCCAGTCAGCAACGCCCGATCGAACGGCAATGACTGGGCCCAGTAAACGATCGTCAGCCCGCCGAGGGCAAGGACGAGCGGCACGGACACGCCAACGACGCGATCGGCAAGGCGCTGGGTTGGACTGCGACGGCCCAGCGCTTCGCGCACCGACCGGCAAATCCGTGCCCAGCGGGTTGCGGTTCCGTCACCGCTGCTTTGGATCAGGAGCGGGCCGTCGATATTGATACTACCGGCAATCACCTTGGAGCCGGCGCGCTTTGTCACTTGCCGGCTTTCTCCGGTAATCACGGCTTCATCGGTGTTCGATTCCCCCTCGACAACCACGCCGTCGACCGGAATGCGCTCGCCTGGCCGGACCCGCACCAGCATGCCGGCCGTCACCTCCCGCACCGGACGGCGGATCTCTGCCGCGCCATCGACCGCGGTCGCGCTCTCGCTTTCTGCGGCCAGAAGTGGTTCGAGGTCGCGCGCCGCCCTGGCGCGGCCAACAGCCTCGAGATAGCGGCCAACTGTGAATAGCATCAGCACCATCACGGCGGTGTCGAAATAGACATGCGGGCTGCCCTCGAACACGGCAAATGCCGAATAGAGGTAAGCGGCAGCGACGCCAAGCACGATGAGTGCCGACGACGTCACTCGTCCCTGAATGCCATTGAGCCACATGTCGCGCAGATAGGGTCCGCCGAGAATCACCACCGCCGGCGTGGCGAAGATCCAGAGCAAAAAGTGAATCCACGGCAGCACGCCCGCATCGACGCCGGTGAACGCGTCCGAATAGAGGAGGAGGCTGAACATCATGATATTCATGGAGAGAAAGCCTCCCACGCCGAGCTGGATCAGAAGCCAGGCGGCTTCCCACTCCTCGTGTCTGCCGCTCTTCACCTGAAAGGCGATACAACAGCCGTAGCAGCAGAACGCGCAAGCCTCTCCGTTGAGCCTGCGCTCCATCGGGCGCAGACCGACGGGCAGCGAACAATGGCTACAGAGGATATCGCCATGCGCAGTCATGCGGGATGCCCGCCCGGCCAGGCAAGGCCGATATGCGCGTCGGAAGGCAGGAGACCACGGCCGAGCGTGATGAGACCGAGCAAAAGAATAAAGCCACCAGCCAGCCGCACGCCGCGCCGCCGCCAGGCTGGCCCGAGTATCCGGCCAACGCCGCCCATCATCAACATCGCGGGGAAGGTTCCCAGTCCGAACCATGCCATGACGAGAAACCCGGGAAGCGCTCCGGCGGTGCTCGCCGCCTGGGCGGCGAAGGCATAGACCAGGGGACATGGCAGGAAGCCGTTGAAAACGCCAAAGGCGAGCGGTGCGGCGCTGCTCCGGGCCGTCAACAGACCGCGCAGGGACAATGCAAATGTGCTGCCGCCAAATCCGATCGCAAGGCGATGAAAGACCTGCAGCAAGCCGAAGAACTGCAACGCCATGGCAATCATGAGCAGGCCAGCGACGATCGCGAGAATTCGTTGGGCGATGTCGAGGGAGCCGTTCAAGAGCGGCGCCGCCGTTAGACCTTGCGTGGTGCAGATGACCTGACCGATCGCGCCCGCGAGCCCGCCCAGAAAGCAATAGGTTGTCAATCGGCCGGTATTATAGAGCAGGTGGCGAAGGACGGTTGCGCCTCCCCCTCGCTGATCGCGGCCCAGCGCGCAGGCAAAGCCGCCGCACATGCCGATGCAATGAAAGCTGCCTGCAAATCCAGCGGTGAAGATCACGAGGTAGTAGATCATTGGCGTTTGCGCAGTGGCGCGGACGCGGCGCTATTGCCGCACAAGATACAAAAGAAAGAGGATAAAGCCGACGGTGCAGCCGCCATAGATGAGGAAGCCAAGCATCTGCGGCAAGCCGGCGTCAGCAAGCTTGAAGACGGTGTCCTGTAGCATCCGCTGCTCCTATGTCAGCCGAAATAAAGACGAAGCACGTTTATCGCCACCTCGAAGCACAGGAAAAGGAGGTTCAATGCGGCGACCCCAAGGAGAATTTTGGCTATCATCGTCTCCATCACTCCTGTCTTACCAGCCCTTGCGACCGTCTACTTAGAACAGACGGCCGGGCCCGAGCCCGCCCCAATAAGCATACATGTAGTACAGCCCCCAGGCGAACAGCAGCACGTAGACGACGAGAAGCCATAGCGGAATGAATCCCACACGCGCCTGTATCAGGCCGCCGGCATAGTCCTCCAGTTCAGGGTGCGAGCTTTGACGCACATCCAGTTCCGGATGCGTCGGGCTCTCCGGATCGCTGCTCTGCAGATCGCTCATTCTCCATTTCCCTTTCAAAAAACCCGTTGGCGGCTTTGTCGGTGCCGCTCAACGCGCCGGATAGGACGCCCCAGATGAACAAGAACAGGGCCGCCAGGCTCATCAGCATGGCGCCCGCATAGGGTCCGGTGACTTCAAAACCGAGCATGCGCTAACCTCCGGCGGGCGCCTGTTCCTCGCCAGGCGGAGCTGGCGGGCCGGACGCCGGCACCGACGGATCGGGCACATAGGCTCGCTCCGGCTTGTCAGCGACCAGTTCCAGATCGTTCAGCGCCGCGCGGGCCTCCTTCTTGATCGACAGCGGCTGCAGCGAGAGCGGGTCTTTATAGGCGGAAAGCGCCACCACGAAATAGGAAAGCGCCCACCGATCCTCGTCCGGAAAGGCATCCCGATAGGACGGCATCGGCGTGCCGCTGAGGCCGGTCGTTATCGTCCGGAAGATGTCTTCGACGGCCGGGCCAGACTTGAACTGGCCGCTGGTGAGGTCGGCCGGCACGATGGCGAACCCGATATCATCCTTGAGGCCGGCCGCCTTCTCGCCGTCGCCCTTGCCACCTTGGCCATGGCACTCCCAGCACTTCGCCACCTGCCAAACCTCCTTGCCGCGGTCCAGCATCGTCTGGGACGGGGTCGGCGGGCGCCCGATATACAACGGTGGGCCAGGCGGTTCCTCGACGAAGAAAGCGTAAGGACTGGCGGGATTGGAACGGTCAACCGCTAGCTCATACTTGATGTACTGGATCACCGCCAGGCGATCGTTGAGCGGCAGTTCGTACCAAGGGGGCATTGCCGTGCCGCGGATGCCGCGAGTAATGGTGCGCAGCATGTCGCCGTCCGTGGGCAGGGGCTCCTTTGTCAATCTGAACTTGAAGACTGCGGACGTGAAGTTCCTGGGCCGCTGGTTAAACATAAAGGTGGCGGCCGGCCCGTTGCCGTCGCCTTTGGCACCGTGGCAACCGATGCAGCGGCGCTCATAGACTTCCTTGCCATAAGCAATCCATTCCTCGGAGCGCGGCATCGTCGCATCCATGACCTCCAGGCTTTGCGGCTCGAAAAGATCGCGCCATTTACCCCGATTCGTGCCGAGCTTCTGGACGTAGGAAACAAGCGCCGCCAGCGATTCCGTCTCCGCCGCGATGCTGACGGTTTCGCCTGTGTATTCGTCGTTCGGCGTCAGGATGATCGGCTTTCTTTCGCGCGCCTTCAGCGGCACGAACAGCAACCCGTACGCATTTGGCGTCAGCTGGATCGCTTGCTTGCTGTCGAAGTCGAACAGGCCTTTGGTGGCCTCTGTCCTTTCCAGGGTCCGATTGCCAGCGCCGTCGTCAACGATACGGACGGCTGCATCGGGCTCGTGGAAGAGGCCGCGATACGGCGCCATTATCGAGTCCGGCACCAGCATCCGCGGATTGTAGAAGTGCGCCAGGTGCCATTCGTCGCTGTATTTCAGGCCGACGCGCGTCAGGTCCGGTCCGATCCGGCGTGTGCCTAACAGGTGCGGCACGTCATAGGCGTATTCGCCCGCCTCGCTGACCGGTCCCCAGCGGCGGATCTCGCCGGTCACCGGCCGCACGAATTGCGAATGGCAGTACCAGCAGCCTTCGCGCAGGTAAATGTTGCGGCCGCGACGCTGCTGCTCGGTGTAGTCCGTCGCCTCTGAAACCGTCCATTTCAGCTGGCCGAAATCCGTGCGCACCACCGAGGTCACGCGCGTAGTTCGCGAGGACGGCTCCACGAAGGGCAGCACGCCCTGCGTGATCACCGCAAGGGTGATGCAGAAGACGCCGGCGAACAGCGCGAAGAAGCGAACGTTCACTGCGCGGGCCCTCCCGCCGGGGCCGGGATAGGCGCCTCCACCGGCCCGCGGGCGCGTCGCGCCTCAGCCGCCGGGCTGGTCAGTGCGGTCAGCATCAGATTCACCACCAGCAGCGACATACCGATATCCATGCTGATGCCTGCCAGGGTCCGCGCCAGCCAGTAGGGCTTCACCCAGACGAGCGAGTCGAGCCATTCGACCCCATTCATCCATTGATAACCCTGCTGCAGCCCGCCCGCTGTGAGGACCAGGCCCATGGTCGTGATGCCGACGGTGATCAGCCAGAACGACCAGTTGCCGAGCTTGAAGGACCAGAGTTCGCGCCCGAACAGCCGCGGCCAAGTATAGAGGAGGCCCCCCATCGCCCAGACGACGAAGGTGCCGAACACGGTGAGATGCGAATGCGAGATGACGAAATCGGTGAAATGGGTCGGCTGCTGCAGCTGCCGCAGCGCCTCGGTCGAGCCCTGGAAGCAGCCGACGAGATACATGAGCGAGCCCATGATCAGGAACTTCGCCGGCAAGTTCCTGCCGAACTCATGCCACCTGCCCATCATGGTGCCGAAGAAGTTCACCAGCACCGTCCACACCGGAATGATCAGCAGCATCGACGTGACGACGGCCAAGGTCTCGGCCCAGTCCGCGATCGGGCTGTAGAGGTAATGGTGGATGCCGACGAACGGGTAGAACAGTGCCAGGGACCAGAAGCCTACCAGCGAGAGCTTATGGGCATAGAGCGGATTTCGCGCGCTGACCGGCAGGAAATAGTAGATGATCACGTAGCCCGCGGGCGTTATCCACAGCCCGACGATGTAGTGGAGATAGAGGCCATGGAAGGCGGCGCTGTTGATGCCCGAGATCGTGTATGGCAGGATGAAGCTTCCAAGCACGAAGTTCATCGTCGTCCACACGAAAGTGGCGATCAGGTACCATAGCGCGACATAGATCGCCGGCTCGAGCCTTCGACTGATCGTGATCAGGAACTGCGCGGTAGCAACAGCCACCACGATGAAGAATGCGACCTTCGCGTACAGCGGAAGCTCTCCGGCTTCCAAACCGTCACTGTCGCCGAGCAGCAAGCCGACCAAACCGGCAAGCGTTGCGACGTTCCAGACCCATGCGAGAAGAACCGACCACTCCGACCATATCACCCGCACCCCCGACAGACGCGGCACGAGATAGTAGCAAAGGCCGATGAAAAGCGTCGAGAAGGCGCCGAAGATGACACCGTTGACGTGGACCGGGCGCAGCCGGCCGAAAGTGAGCTCGAGGTTCCCCGATCCGAGATAGTCGGGGTAGTTGAAGGTGCCCGAGATCATGACGCCGACGGATGGCGTCACCATCAGCCAGAACATGCCAAAATAAAGCCAGGTCCGCACGACCCGTTTGTCGACCAGCGCATCCAGGTCCACATTCGCGAACTTGCCGCGCAGCTCCATCCCAGTCTCTGCCAACGCATGGCCCTCCCCGCGCGGTTCAAGGGCCGCACGACTGCTTTAAGCCCACCATTCCCCATCGAGGTGTCACTCCGATGGCGGACTCGCTTCGCGCTCCCTGAAGCCGGTGCCCCCGGCTATCGACGAGACTAGTATTTGCCTGGCACCAACACCGAGCCGCTGTTCGACCAGGTGATGTACGCCTCGAGCGCCTTCATCGCCTCCGATTCGGGATCGATCTTCTCGCCCTGGCTCGGTTTCTCGATGCACCAGTTGATCATGTCGCGCAGTGTCGCGAACTTGGCCATCGACGCCTGGAACTTCGGGAACGCCTGCGGGTGGGTATCGGAGGCCATCGGATGGCACATGGCGCAGGCCCACCCAGTGGTCGACAGCTTGACGCCCAACTGCTCCTTCATCGCCGCATCACCATGGAACAGGAGGTCTCCTTTCCTGACCTCCTCCATGAACGCTTCTTGATAGAGTTTCAGCTGCTTTGGCGTCACCGGATCCTTGTTGGCACTGGCCGGCCCGACGACGGCAGCTGCGACGACTGCTCCGGCGACGATGGAACGCCTCAGAATGCAGAGGAATGTCGATGTGTTTATCATAGCCACCACCCTTATGGATTTGCCCATGGGTACTGTTTGTCGGCGATGCGTGACCGTATGACCTCCGCAATGCTCTTGTCGTGGTCCTCCGGCGACTGGACGAACACCTCCTTGCGGCCCCACATGATGTACTCGACATCGACCTTATCGTCGGCGTTGACGTTCACGGTTTCCCAACCGACCCCGTCGAAGGGATCGCCCGGATCGACACGGATCATCGGCTTGGTAAGCTTGGGCAAGCCTTCCGGCGCATACGGCCACGGCCAGGAGGTCGCCAGCATGCCGATCGAGCGCATGCTGCCGATCTCGTTGTAGAGCACCTGGTGCACGTGACCGTGGATGTTGGTGACCTTGGTATAAGGCTTCAGCACGTCATTCACTTCGCGCCAGTCGCGCACCCAGAAATTCCAGGGCGGGTAGTACTCGTACAGCGGATTATGGCTGAAGATGACGATCGGTTTGGACTTATCCCAGTCGGCGAGTGTCTTCTGCATCCAGTCGAGCTGGTCGCGGCCGACGCCGGCCCACGCCCCGGCAACCGTGCCGTCGAGGGTAGCCATATGGCCCATGCGCTCCTCTGGCGTCATCTTCTTCGCTGTCCAGTAGTCCGGTCCCCGGCTGACCGTATCGAGCCCAATGAAGCGCACGCCTTTGTGATCGAAGGTCCAGTTGGGTTGGCCGAACAACTCGCCCCACTTCTTGCCCATATCCAGATACCAGTCATGCTCGCCCGGGATGTAGTATTTCTTGATCGTCAAATCCTTGAGGAGCTCAACGCCAAGCTCAAGTTCCTCGATCTTTCCGAGTTGGGCCAGGTCGCCGCCGAAGATCAGGAAGTCGGCCGGCGGATCCATGGCCTGGACCTCTTGCACGGCGCGCACCACCTTGTCGACGAAGCGCGTGTTGAGGGATCTCTCGTAGAGATGGGTGTCCGAAATCCAGGCAAACTTGAAGGGCGCTTCGGCGGCGTGAGCGACGTCGATGGTGTTGAGCAGCGGCCACCACGCGAAGGTCTGGCCGACGGAAGCAGCGCCGAACAGCAGCGATCTGTGAATGAAGGTGCGGCGGGTGATTTGAAGCGAGTCGTCGGGGCGTACGCCAGGCTGCTGCAGCACCGCATGCATTTCGCGCCGAATGCGGTCAAGCTCGTCAGACATCAGGGTTCCTCCTCAGTGCAGACCGTTTCTTAAAGCGTCGGTCTTCTCGCAGGAACGCGACCCTGTTGAATCAGTGGGTCGCCCATTTTGTTATTTTTTCAGTTCAATCGTCAGACTGGTGGCCTTATTCTCCTCTACCGTGACGGGCTGCTCGATGGGCCCGGTGAAGGGATGGATCGCCACGAGCTTGTAGTCCCCCGGCGGAACATCGGTTATGCTGAATTTGCCATCGGCGCCGGTGACCGCGTAGTAGGGATTGTCCACCACATAGACCCAGCCCTCCATCCAGCCATGCGCGTCGCAATCGATGCGGACAGTGCCGGCACGCTTCAGTTCGACCGGTATGCGCTGGCCCTTATTGGGCAGCGCCACGTTGAAGGCGGTGCGCTTGCCATAATAGCCGTGGGTGTTGTGGAGAACTGGGTCGCTGTTGACCACCTCCAACGGACCGGCCGGTATCATCTGCACCGCGGGCTCAAAGCGACATTTGAGGTTGTTAAGCTCAGGCAGCTTTCCGGGCTGCGGCCAGGCCTTTCCCTGTGCCACGTCGACCAGCTGCACCGCCGCGTTCAGCACGGCCTGATCGCTGCCGACTTCGATCAGCGGCTCCTCGCGGGGGTCGCCGCACACCTCGATATTCTTGGTGGGGATGATCTTTGTTGTCGGCACGTCGCCGCGGTAGACGATCGTACCCTCGATCGTTCCACCTCCCGTGACCGGACCCACTTCGTAGGCTTGCGCAGGCGCGGACATTGTCGCAACGAAAGCGATCGCCGCTAGTCCGCTCATCAATTCGCGAATCGTCATAAAAGCCACCTCCTTCAAGAGAGATGAGGGGCAACTCTTAAAAATAGAGCCAAACCAGTGCCATGTCTAGCCATCCAGCAACAAAATATGATAAAGTGGGTTGGGTTAGGCGAGTTTGTTAATCACAAACACACGCGGGGGGTTTGGCGCGTCATTCTCGAAGTGCCGGAGGTACTTGATGAAGCGACGGCATGGACTCCTCCGCCCCTGGGCCTACGGTCCGCATACCCTCTTCTGCATCATATTCGCAGCGGCCCTGTCGATCTGCCAACCGCTCGTGCGAGCTGACACGGCGCCTGTGACGGTCGGTGGCCCATTCACGCTCACGGCGCCGGACGGAACGACGGTCACCGATGAGACTTATCGCGGCAAATGGCTGCTGGTTTTCTTCGGCTATACGTCTTGTCCCGACATCTGTCCGACGACTCTGTCCGAAATCGCCGCGGCGATTGAGGAACTCGGCCCCGACGCCGCAAAACTGCAACCGCTCTTCATCACCGTCGATCCCGAACGCGACACGCCTGAGGTGATGGGAAGCTTTACCGCGGCGTTCGGTCCGCGCATCGTGGGGCTGACCGGCAGCCCACAACAAATCGCTGCAGTTTCGGAGGCATATGGCGCCTACGGCGTGGCGCGCCAGGGCGAAGCGGGCGGTGACGACTACCTAATGGATCACGGCACCCACATCTACATCATGAACCCACAGGGGCAATTCGTGGAGGGGCTAGACTCTGACACACCAAGCAGCGGCATTGCCGCCAGGTTGGGTGAACTGGTGCGATGACACGATCCCTGGGATGACACGATCCCTGGGATGACGGAGATCACGATTATGCAGTTGATCGATCCATAGAAAGTTGTCTTCCGGAAGGAGAGCGGCAATGCAAAGACATACAAAGGAAGCTTCGGAGCTTAAGGCATTGATCCTCGCGGATCTTCATAAGGAGCCGGGATGCGGGGACGTCACCGATTTTGTGATTCAGCGGCTCGAAACCAAGGAGAACGGGGCAAACTGGACTGTCAAATATCTGGATCCTAATCAAGATAAGGTCTGCGAGACGATTCTGATAAACATAGCGCGAATGTTGCAGCTCAACTTCGACCTTCCTGAACGCGGGTCGTGAGGAACGATGCGAGCGGGATCGGCGTGGATCGCGCTTCGACATAATTCGTATGCAAGCAGGGGAATCGGCGATGGCGGAACCCACAGCGTTGCACACCGGCAAACCTGGCGGCGTAAAGAACGTCATTGCGCCGCGGCGATCTGGACCTCCGATGACCGGAGATGCGGGCGATATGGCCGATGGGCAAGGCGGTATCTTGGAGCCAGGCATTACGAGTTATGACGGTTTCTTTGCGGATGCGATCGCGCGTCTGCAGGGGGAATGGCGCTACCGTGTGTTCGAGGACCTGGAGCGCATCGCCGGACGCTTTCCCAATGCCGTGTGGCATTCCCCGCGTGGACCGAAGGACGTCGTGATCTGGTGCTCCAACGACTATCTCGGGATGGGGCAACACCCAAAGGTGGTCGCCGCCATGGTGGAGACTGCTACCCGCCTGGGAACGGGGGCCGGCGGGACGCGCAATATCTCCGGCACCAGCCATCCGCTCGTAGAGCTCGAGGGCGAGCTTGCCGATCTCCACGGCAAGGAGGCGGCACTGGTCTTCACGTCCGGCTATGTTTCGAACCAGACTGGCATCTCGACCATCGCCAAGCTGATCCCCGGTTGTCTGATCCTGTCCGATGCGCTCAACCACAATTCGATGATCGAGGGCATCCTCCAGTCCGGTAAGGAGAAGAGTATCTTCCGCCACAACGACGTCGATCATCTCGAGGAATTGTTGAAGGCGGCGGGTCCGGATCGGCCAAAACTCATCGTCTTCGAAAGTCTCTATTCGATGGGCGGCGACATCGCGCCAATCAATCGCATTTGCGACATGGCCGATCGTTACGGCGCAATGACCTATCTCGACGAGGTCCATGCTGTGGGCATTTACGGCCCTCGCGGCGCCGGCATCGCTGCGCGCGACGGCGCCATGAACCGGATCGATGTGATCGAAGGCACGCTCGCCAAGGCCTTCGGCTGCCTCGGCGGCTATATCACGGGAAGTGCTGTGCTGATCGATGCGGTTCGTTCCTATGCTCCGGGTTTCATCTTCACCACCGCGTTGCCGCCGGCGATCTGCGCCGCGGCCACAGCGGCGATCAGGCATCTGAAAACCTCGCAGTGGGAGCGCAAGCGCCAGCAGGACCGCGTCCGGCGGGTCAAGGCGGCGCTGGGGGCCGCTGCGCTGCCGGTCATCCCAGGCGACACCCATATCGTTCCGGTGGCAGTCGGCGATCCGGCGCATTGCAAAGCGGCGAGCGACCTGCTGCTGAGCGAGCACGACATCTATATCCAGCCGATCAATTATCCGACCGTGGCGAAGGGAACTGAGCGGCTGCGCATCACGCCGACACCCTGTCATGAGGACATCATGATTGATCGGCTCGCGGCAGCTCTGTTCGATGTCTGGAATCGGCTCGGGCTGCCACGCGACAATCTCGCCTGAGTGGCGAATGAAGCTTCGCCGTTGCCCGGACGTTCCCCGAAGATTGGGTCTTAAGGTTCAAGGAAATGGCTGCCAAGGAAATCAAGTTCTCGTTCGAGGCTCGCGACAGAATGCTGCACGGCATTGACACCTTGGCGAATGCGGTGAGCGTCACGCTTGGCCCGCTAGGGCGCAACGTCGCGATCGGTAGGGAGCACGGCGCGCCGCGGGTCACGAAGGACGGCGTGACCGTCGCCAGGGAAATCGAACTCGACAACAAGTTCGAGAACATGGGCGCCCAGATGGTGCGCGAGATCGCAACAAGAACCTCCTATCAGGCCGGCGACGGCACGACCACCGCCGTCGTGATCGCGCATGCGATCGTCCGGGAGGGCGCCAAGGCGGTGGCCGCCGGCATGAATCCCATGGACCTGAAGCGCGGCATCGATCTCGCGGTCGAAGCCGTCGTCGCGGAACTCAAGAACAATGCCACGAAGGTCACCTCGAACGTCGAAATTGCGCAAGTCGGCACCATCTCGGCCAACGGCGATAGGGAGATTGGTCGCTGCCTAGCCGACGCCATGAAGAGGGTCGGCAATGACGGCCTGATCACTGTCGAGGACGGGACGTCGCTCAAAACCGAACTCGAATTCGTCGAGGGCATGCAGTTCGACCGCGGCTATATCTCGCCCCATTTCATCACCAATCGCGCAAAGATGCGGGTCGAGATGCAGGATGTCTATGTCCTCATCAGTGAGAAGAAACTTTCCAGCCTGAACGAAATACTGCCGCTGCTGGAGAAGGTGGTGCAGGCCGGCAAGCCGCTGCTCATCATCGCCGAGGATGTCGAGCGTGAGGTGATTGCGGCGCTGGTGGTCAATAAGTTGCGCGGCGCTCTCAAGGTTGCAGCAGTCAAGGCGCCGGCCTACGGAAACCGCCGCAAGGCGATGCTGCAGGATCTCGCGCTGATGACCCGCGGAACGGTGATCTCGGAGGATTTGGGCATCAAGCTCGAGCATGCTTCCCTCGATATGCTCGGGCGCACCAAGAAGGTGATGATCGACAAGGCAAAGACCACGATCGTCGGCGGCGCCGGCAAGCGGGCAAGCATCGAGGCCCGCATCGCTGAGATCAAGCTCGAGCTTGCGGAAACCACCTCCGATTACGACCGCGAGGAGCTCCAGGAGCGGCTGGCCAGGCTCGCCGGTGGCGTCGCCGTGATCCGGGTCGGCGGTGCCACCGAAGTCGAAGTCAGGGAGAAGAAGGATCGCATCGATGACGCGATGAACGCGACAAGAGCCGCGGTCGCAGAGGGCATTCTCCCGGGCGGCGGGGTCGCCTTGCTGCGCGCCGGCAGGGCGCTCAAGAAGCTCAAGGGCGGCAACGAGGACCAGCAGGTCGGAATCGCGATCGTCAGGAAGGCGATCACCTGGCCGGCTCGGCAGATCGCGATAAATGCCGGCCTGGAAGGCTCGGTCGTCATCGCCGGGATCCTCGAAAACCACGACAACGCCTATGGCTACGATGCCCAATCGGGCGTGTACGGGGATCTGGTCTCAAAGGGCATCATCGACCCGGCCAAGGTGGTGCGAACGGCGCTCCAGGGCGCGGCCTCGGTTGCGGGTCTTCTCCTTACAACGGAAGTCATGGTGGCCGAAGTGCCTGGCCCGCCGCCGCCGGAGCTTCCCGGTCACGAGCATCATCATCACGACATGGATATGGATTTCTGACCGCTTCGCGGCCGTAATCCGGGCTCGCGACCATCAACAATGATCTCGTCCGCTATCGAGGTGAGACAAGTCGTCGAGGATCACGGGATGCAAGGTCGGCTCATGGCGCGACCGCGGCTTCCGGAGTGGTCGCCGGCTATGTCCGCTTCCAGGTGGTGGCAAAGCTGACCTCAACGGCCGAAACCGGGCGCGAAGCGGTCATCCACGATCTTCATGTTTTGAACCCAGGACGGCCTTTCCCCGGTAGTGAGCGGGAAGGGCGCGGTCGTCGAGCGAGTTGTCAGCCGCCTATTTCCGCTGCCCATTAATGTGCAACTTGGGAAGCCGCTGACATCAATTCCTCCGGATTCGGCGCCTTGAAGGTATTGAGGCCATCCTCCAGAACTTCAGTGAAGCTCCAGCGCACAATGCCCCCTCGGTCGATGAGAAACTGACCAACAAGCAGCTCCTTAGCGGAAGCCATCATCTGCTGATCGGCTTCCGTAATCTCATACCCCTCCTTCTTGTTGAGAAACTCGTCCATTGCCATGGGGTCCATAGGCTCGGGCAACTCACCCGGGAGATCGATACGGATCCCCATGACCTTGTCCATCCCGACCTCGCGCAAGCCGAAAGCACGGTGCGAGGCCCGCTCCGGGTCGGACGCGGCGAGAAGATCGGGTGTCGGATGGTAACGGAAATAGAGCCGTGCCCGCTCTACCGGCGTATTGACGACCGCCAGGCATTCGACGCCTTTCTCACCCAGGGCCGGCTTGAGCTGCGCCATTGCCGCGACATTGCGCCGGCAGAACGCACAGTGCAGGCCTCGGAACAAACCGATCAACAACGGGGTACGGCCTCGAAAATCAGCCAGCGCGATTTTGCCTTCGCGGGAGATCGCATCGAGAATAATATTCGGCGCCCGGTCGCCCGGCTGCAGCGGGCGTTCGACATTACTCGTGGACATGGACAACCTCCTCGCCCCGGATAAGCACACCCAGCTATCCGGAGTCGAGTCCGTGCTGGGACGCCAGGGCAAAAATTGCTTTCGACCTTTGCCATATTGCCGAGGTCGAGATTACGCGCGTTGCAAGCGCATCATAACACGAAAAAAGCCTCTGCGGGTTGCCCGTTTCGCGAGCCGTCGCGAGCGCTGTGGTAAACAGTGTATCGTCTCATCCGTGCCATGGGACGATACAGCGGCGGGACCGATTGGATCTTCACATGCCTGCGGTGTTCAAGTCTTGAAACTTGGGCGGCTTCGATGTGCCCGGACGTCAAATGTAGCGCTCCCGAATGCTCTTGCGCTGAAGGTCAGGTTCCCGGCCTCGTTTTGGACGTTCAAATCTGCGACGACCAAGGTCGAGATTGGATCTTCATATTTCGCCACGATTGGCGAAGGTCCGGTTGTGGCGCGGCCATGACCTCCAGCATTGTCACCCGCGATGTCCGCTTTCAGGACGCGGCGAAGCTGATCTCTATGACCGACATGCTTAAGGGTTTCGGGTGCCGTCAGGCATACGAAAGTCTCTCATGCAGGAACCCGCGGGCCGCAGACGATTGCC
>NZ_JAMYKY010000040.1:0-33298 GCF_040317695.1 Mesorhizobium sp. M1403
TTCGCGCGATGCTGCTCCTTCTTCTCTAACAGCATCGACACTTTCCTCCACGGCCCGGTCTCCTGCCCCGGCACCGCGCAGGAATATGGCGGGTTGATCAAGCACGGCGCCAAGCTTTTGTTCGCCTATGCCGAAGCGACCGTGCCAAAGATCACCGTCATCACCAGAAAGGCCTATGGCGGCGCCTATGACGTCATGGCGTCAAAACATCTGCGCGGCGATATGAACTATGCCTGGCCAACGGCGCAGATTGCGGTGATGGGCGCCAGGGGCGCGGTCGAGATCATCTATCGCAAGGACATCGGCGACGCGGAGAAAATTGCAGCACACACAAAGGCTTACGAGGATCGCTTTCTATCGCCCTTCGTTGCCGCCGAGCGCGGCTATGTCGACGAGGTGATCATGCCGCATTCGACCCGCCGCCGCATCGCCCGCGCGCTCAGGATGCTGCGCAACAAGGATATGCAAAACCCTTGGAAGAAACACGACAACATCCCGCTGTGAGGCCTATTCCGCTTCCGCCGCTCCGAATCCGGCTCCCATCGTCGCGCGGACAGCGCCCGACCACGGCGTGGCGTGATTGTCGATGCGCATCTGGAAGATAAAATAGGTCGGCGAGCAGAAGCCGATGCCCTTCACCTTGCCGATACCGGGCGTATCGGGCGGCAGCGACTGGCACATGTAATCCTCGCGGCAGAAATGCTCGGCCGAGCAAGCGGGACGATTGCCGCGATTGACGGCACCGCCCAGGCACTGGTCGAAATTATTGGTCGCTACGCAGGTGTCGAATTTTTTGCCGCCGACCAACCCGCAAATCTCGTTCGGCATCGGTTTGCCCGTCTTGAAGGCGGCAAAGCTGCGATCCCGGTCGTCGCAGCCGCGATAGGCAATCCCCGCCGGCACACCGATCTTCGGCGGCCGGCAGGTGTAGGCGGCGCGCGAAATGCTTGGCGCGAACGCCGCGAACTGGCCGGTGATGGTATAGCGGTCATTGAAAGGCTGTGCCGGGTTGCTGGCGATCGAGCCGGTCAGGCATGGATGGCCGGAAAACATGTTTTCGCTGTCCTTGGGCAGCAGGCATTGCGCCAGCTTGGTGCGCACGCCGACGGTCGCCAGCGGCGTGCAGACGGTGCCGCCGCCGCATTGCCAAGTCGCGCCAAAGCGGGCCGCATCCGCCGGCATCAGGCACGGCATCGCCATCTCGGCCGGCGAATAGGCGATCTGTCCAGCATCGCTCCATGTCGCCGGCGGCGCGAAGGACAGCGGGCGGAAGCGGTTCGGTTCCTTGCCGTCGGCAGTCGCGTGCAGCCAGGCGACGCGACGCGGGATGTCGGCGTGGAGATGCGGCGAGATGCCGACCTCGATGCGGTTGAGCGGCGAGGTCGTCTTGTCATCGAGGCCGATGAAATGGAAACCGGCGGTCGAGCCCGCCTGATGGCAGCCTTGGCAGGCGCCGTTGTCCAGCCGCTCGACCAATGCCTCTGGCGTGCGCACCAGCTTCAGCGCAGAGAAATCGAGCCCTTCGAAATCCGCGGGCTGGAACAGCGGCGTGAACGGGTGGTTGGCCTGCCTTGCGCTGCCGAAGGTCGACCACGAAATGACCTTCCTTGCCAAAAACTCATCGGGGATTTGGTAGACGCCGAGATCGACCGCCGCAACATTGGTGCGGACATAGTCGGCAAGTCTTGCTTTCAGCGCGGCGTCTTCGGCAAGACGTGCCATGTCGGGCGTGTTTTCCAGCGGCTTTTCGCTGACAGCCGTTCCGTCGATGCCGAAAATTCGCATGAGATAGGCAGCCTGCCCGCCGAATTCGGTCTCCTGGCCGGAGGGGAAGCGGACCACTTGGGCATTGAGCTCGAGCTGCTTGAAGGTGAGCGCCGCTCTTTCCAGCGGCCCACCGATCAGCCAGCCGGCATCGACGCTCTCGTCGAGCTGTGGTGCCCAGCGTCCGGCGACGCCGACACAGCCGCCATCGACATCCGGCGTGGCATTGTAGACGGCACTGAAATTGAACGGCAGGCGCGAGGCCAAAACCTTGCCGTTCTTCTTGAAGCTGTAGGCGAGGCGATAGATGAAGCGCACTTCGCCGCAACTCCCGTCGCCTTTCAGCGCGGCGAAGTCGCGCCGGTCGAGCCGGTTGACCACGCCGACGAGGCGGAAGCGCGCTGCGTCGGTCCTCAGCCAGCGCATGTCCATGACACGGCCAACATTGCCGTCGGTCACCTCGTACAGCGGCCGGCCGCCGGCCTTCGTCTCGGTCCGCAATGCTGCGACGTCGCTTGCAATCGTTTCGACGATCGCGTGGTAAGCCGGCGCCTTGTCATAAAGCGTCTTCAAATCGCCCTTGCCGTCGACGCCGAAAATGCCGGCGAAGCCAAAGCCCTTGGCATCGAGAGCAGCAAGTACCGCTGGATCATCGACGATGGTCACCGGCTGCTCAGCGGCATTCGCCGACAGTGTCGCCAAAGCGGCTATGACGAGCGTGGTGAAAAGGAGTGCAATGCGTCTCATCGAAGGTCCGGCTGGCTTTCGATCAATTCCCGCAGCACTGGCACCAGAGCCGACGGTAGATCCTCGGCGATCAAGCCGGGCCCGAAACGACGGCCGGCCTCGGCGTGGATCCAGACCGCCGCGCAGGCAGCCTGGAAGGCCGCCATGCCTTGCGCCAGCAATCCGGCCGCGATCCCCGACAGAACGTCACCAGAGCCAGCCGTGGCCAGCCACGGCGCACCGTTGGCATTGATCGCGGCCCTGCCGTCGGGCGCCGCGATCACCGTGTCGGCACCCTTGTAGACGACAATGGCATTGGCGCGCTTTGCTGCTTCGCGCGCCTTGGTCACTTTGGACTGTTTTTTGTTCCCAGCGATATCTGGAAAAAGCCTGGCGAATTCACCCTCATGTGGCGTCAGCACCAGTGCCGGTGACCATGTCTGACGCGCTGCGTCGAACAGTGCCTGAGGCTGAAGCGCCAACGAGGTGATGGCGTCGGCATCCAGAACGATGGCACTGGCGTGAATTTCAGGCGTAGCCGCTGATGCGCGGGTCAGATCCGCGATCGCCGCAATCAACTGCAATGCGAAATCGCCGACCTTGGGTTTCGGCCCGAGCCCCGGTCCGAACACCAGCGCCTCGGGATGCCGCGCCACGAGGAATTCCTGCACCTCTTCGAGCGAGCCGGCCTCGCGCAGCATGATCGAGGTCAGATGCGCGGCGTTCACCTGCATGGCGTTTCCAGGTGAAAGCACAGTTACTGCCCCTGCCCCACTGCGAGCCGCGGCCATGGCCGACAACCTCGCTGCGCCCGTCGCACTCGGTCCGCCGGAAAAGACAGCAACATGGCCACGCTTGTATTTATGCGAATCGACAGCCGTTCTCGGGAAGTACCATCGCAGCCAAAGTTCCGGTGTGTTCTCGAACGCCGTGACCTTGAGCTGATCGATGATCCCATCCGGAATGCCGATATCGGCGACGATGATCTCGCCGCACAGCTCGCGCCCCGGCATCAGCAGATGGCCTGGCTTTTTCCGCACGAAAGTCACCGTGACCTCGGCCTGGAAGTGAGCGTTAGTCAAGCCGGTCTCGCCTGACACACCCGAAGGCAAATCGATCGAGACCACCGGGACGCGCTCAGCGCTGCTCAAGCCTGAGACGGCCAACGCATGCATCGAAATGTCCTTGGACAGTCCCGCGCCGTAGAGTGCGTCCACGACCACTTCACCCGCTTCCGGGTAGCAATGGCCAATGTGTTCCACGGGCAAGTTGCAGGCATCAGAGGCCAACGCGGCATCGCTTCCGGGTTTCTGCTTGCCTTCGGCCCAGACGGCAACGTTCATGCCGGCCTCTGCCAACAACCGCGCCACGACATAGCCGTCGCCGCCATTGTTGCCGGGGCCGCACAGGACATGGACGCGTCTCGCCTGGGGATAGCGCGCCAGGACGACGGCAGCGACCGCTTCGCCGGCGCGCCGCATGAGGCCGAAGCCATCGAGTGGCCCGGCCGCAATCGCCAGCCGATCGGCCTCGGCCATTTCAGACGGAGACAAAAGTTCGTTGCTCATGGAATATCAGGCGACATGCACATCATTTCCCCAAGCATTGTCCAGTTTTTGATCCGACGCAAACAACGAAGGTCCCTAAGCAAAGTTGGCGGCGTACCTCGTTCGGGACGACGGCGCGCAGCTGCTCATGAAATATCCGATCTGCCCAATTTTTGTGCGGACGGCAGGACCGGCGGTGTGTAGGCTCGCGGTGTTCATGGCGCATCCGACGCAGCGAATGATGCGAATGTACATTCCTGCGCGGCATGGTATCCAAATCATGTGAGGCTGCTCGGCGCCCCATCAATTGGCACAGTTCGTGCTTGATTGAGGCGCAAGCGGGGCTCACAACCCGTCTTTTTTGGCAGTGGAGGCCACTTTTTACATGAAAAAGATCGAAGCGATCATCAAGCCGTTCAAGCTAGACGAAGTGAAAGAAGCGCTTCAGGAGGCCGGGCTGCAAGGTATCACCGTTACCGAGGCCAAAGGGTTTGGCCGCCAGAAGGGCCATACCGAGCTTTATCGCGGTGCCGAATATGTCGTCGACTTCCTGCCGAAGGTGAAAATCGAGGTCGTGCTCGGCGACGATGCCGTCGAAGCCGCGATCGAAGCCATCCGCAAGGCGGCCCAGACCGGCCGCATCGGCGACGGCAAGATCTTCGTCTCCAACATCGAGGAAGTCGTGCGCATCCGCACCGGCGAAACCGGCATGGACGCGGTCTGAATTTTCCCGTTAAAAGGCCATGTTCAAAACGTCATCACATAGGGAAGCAGGGACATGACGACAGCCAAAGACATCATGAAGCAGATCAAGGACAACGACGTGAAGTTCGTCGATCTGCGCTTCACCGATCCGAAGGGCAAACTGCAGCACGTTACTATGGATGTCGTCGAGGTCGAGGAAGACATGTTTGCCGATGGTGTCATGTTCGACGGTTCCTCGATCGCCGGCTGGAAAGCGATCAACGAGTCCGACATGGTGCTGATGCCCGATCCCGATACGGTGCATATGGACCCGTTCTTCGCCCAGTCGACCATGGTCATCCTGTGCGACATCCTCGATCCGATCTCGGGAGAATCCTACAACCGCGACCCGCGCGGCACCGCCAAGAAGGCCGAGGCCTACATGAAGGCGGAAGGCATCGGCGACCAGATCTTCGTCGGTCCTGAAGCCGAGTTCTTCGTGTTCGACGACGTCAAGTACAAGGCCGACCCCTACAATACCGGCTTCCGGCTGGATTCGACCGAATTGCCGTCCAATGACGACACCGATTACGAGACCGGTAACCTCGGCCACCGGCCGCGCATCAAGGGCGGCTATTTCCCGGTGCCGCCGATCGATTCGGCACAGGACATGCGCTCGGAAATGCTCACCGTGCTCGCCGAGATGGGCGTGCGCGTCGAAAAGCACCACCATGAAGTGGCCGCCGCCCAGCACGAGCTCGGCATCAAGTTCGACACGCTGGTCCGCAACGCCGACAAGATGCTGATCTACAAATATGTCGTGCACCAGGTCGCCAATGCGTACGGCAAGACGGCCACTTTCATGCCGAAGCCGGTATTCGGCGACAATGGCTCTGGCATGCACGTCCACCAGTCGATCTGGAAGGAAGGCAAGCCGACCTTCGCCGGCAACGAATATGCCGGCCTGTCCGAGAGCTGCCTGTTCTACATCGGTGGTATCATCAAGCATGCCAAGGCGATCAACGCCTTCACCAACCCGCTGACCAACTCCTACAAGCGCCTGGTGCCCGGCTATGAAGCGCCGGTGCTGCTCGCCTATTCGGCTCGCAACCGCTCGGCCTCGTGCCGCATTCCGTTCGGCTCGTCGCCGAAGGCCAAGCGCGTCGAGGTCCGCTTCCCCGATCCGGGCGCGAACCCCTATCTTGCCTTTGCCGCCATGCTGATGGCCGGCCTCGACGGCATCAAGAACAAGATCCATCCGGGACAGCCGATGGACAAGGATCTCTACGACCTTCCGCCGAAGGAATTGAAGAAGATCCCGACCGTCTGCGGCTCGCTGCGCGAAGCCCTGCAGAGCCTCGACAAGGACCGCGGCTTCCTGAAGGCTGGCGGCGTCTTCGACGACGACCAGATCGACAGCTATATCGAGCTCAAGATGGCCGAGGTGATGCGCTTCGAAATGACCCCGCATCCGGTCGAATACGATATGTACTATTCGGTCTGATCCGGATCGTTGCAGCCAACAAAAAACCCCGGCGGAGACGCCGGGGTTTTTTTATTGCGATGCGATTGGAGAGAAGTCACGGCGCAGACCTGAGGTCTACGCCGGGGACGAATGCTCAAGCCGCGGCCGAAACCTCGGCGCTGGTCGGGACGGAGGCGATCGTCTTCAATATCTGCGAGGCGATCTGGTAGGGGTCGCCCTGCGAGTTCGGACGGCGATCCTCGAGATAGCCCTTGTAGCCGTTGTTGATGAAGGAGTGCGGCACGCGGATCGAGGCGCCGCGGTCGGCGATGCCGTAGCTGAACCTGTTCCACGGCGCGGTCTCGTGCTTGCCGGTCAAACGCTTGTCGTTGTCCGGACCGTAGACGGCGATGTGATCCATCAGGTTCATGTCGAAAGCCGCCATCAGCGCTTCGAAATACGCCTTGCCGCCGACTTCTCGCATATAGGCGGTCGAGAAGTTGGCATGCATGCCGGAGCCGTTCCAGTCGGTATCGCCGAGCGGCTTGCAGTGATATTCGATGTCGATGCCGTATTTCTCGGTCAGGCGCTGCATCAGATAGCGTGCCATCCACATCTGGTCGGCGGCCTTCTTGGAGCCCTTGCCGAAAATCTGGAATTCCCACTGGCCTTTGGCCACTTCGGCGTTGATGCCTTCATGGTTGATGCCGGCGGCGAGGCAAAGGTCGAGATGCTCCTCGACGATCTGCCTGGCGACGGAGCCGACATTGCTGTAGCCGACGCCGGTGTAGTACGGGCCTTGCGGCGCCGGATAGCCACTCTCGGGGAAGCCGAGCGGGCGGCCGTCCTTGTAGAAGAAATACTCCTGCTCGAAGCCAAACCAGGCACCCTCGTCGTCGAGGATGGTGGCGCGCTTGTTGGATGCATGCGGCGTCACGCCGTCCGGCATCATGACCTCGCACATGACGAGCGCGCCATTGGTGCGGGCGGGATCCGGATAGACGGCGACCGGCTTCAAAACGCAGTCGGAGCTGTGGCCCTCGGCCTGCATGGTCGAAGAACCGTCGAAGCCCCACAGCGGAAGCTGGTCGAGCGTCGGAAACTCGGCATAGTCCTTGACCTGCGTCTTTCCGCGAAGATTGGGAACCGGGGTGTATCCATCGAGCCAAATGTACTCGAGCTTGTATTTCGTCATTCTAGCCTCTCGTTGCTTGATCACCGAACCCTGGATGGCGCCGGGGCGAGCCGGCCTATCCAGCAGCCGACCTGCCGACTGTTAAAATGCAATTCGTGTGCCATTTGGCTGGCGACGGGTGCGGCAAAAGCGATGTAGTGTCGGCGCAAAATTGCTGAGCCGTCGTAATTGTGCGATCGGATCGCTCACAAGCATAGTTTGCATAAATATTGTGCAGCTACTGATCTTTTTATAATCATGTTGCCTAATTCGATTGCGAAACCTATCTTGGGGAAAGGTTGAATCGGCAAGGTTGTGCCGAAGAAAGGAAACCGACAATGGAAATCACTTCCACTCGTCAGTCGGCCAAAATCCTGATGTTCCCGGTGGCAGCGCGCGCTTCTGCCTCAAATTTAAGCGGAAAGGCTAAGTTCGCAGCAGAACTTGCTTCTTTGCGCAACCGAACGGATTTCGGAAGTGCCTGGTATCATGAGGCAGCGATCGAAGAAGCGAAAAACGATCGGAAGAGCTGAGCCTCCCCATCTCTCGTCTCCCTCCGATGAATCGCAAAGCCCGGCGCGATCGCTCGCGCCGGGCTTTGCTTTGAATCGGGACAGGTCGGCTATTGCTTGGTATGCAGGTCTGTTCCGAGGGTATCCCTGATGAAGATCATGCCGATGACCAGCGACATCGCCGCGATCACCACCGGGTACCAGAGACCGTAGTAGATGTCGCCCTTGTAGGCGCTGAGCGCGAACACCGTCGCCGGCAGCAGCCCGCCGAACCAGCCATTGCCGATATGGTAGGGCAGCGACATTCCGGTGTAGCGGATGCGGGTCGGAAACATCTCGACCAGGATCGCGGCGATCGGCCCGTACACCATCGTGACGAAGATCACGAGGACGAACAGGATGGCGATCGTCATCGGCCAGTTGACCGCGGCCGGGTCGGCAAACATGGCAAAGGGACCGCCGCCCGGTATGGTGTAGACAGTGACCTCGGGGGCTCCCGCAGCCTCATCGGCAGTCAGCAGCTTGTCCTTGATCGCCTGGTCGGTCGGGACCGTCGCCTTGTCGCCGGAGCGGATCGCGGCCGTATCGAGCTTCAGCTCGGGATTGGCCGCAATGAAGGCCTCAAGCTTTTGGTCCGGCACCTTGGCCGCTGCCCGCTTCAGCGGATAGCCGCCGTCCCGAAGCGCTGTGTTTACCGCTTTGGCGAAAACGGCGTCCTTAGCCTTGGCTTGATCGCCGGCCGCAGTCGCGTCGTACGACTCAACTGTCTCGTTGCCGATTTTGACCGACGCTGCAGTGCCGGGGGCTGCCGTCGTTACCACGTCATAAGGCACTGAGTTCTTGGTCAAGAACGAGGTGGCGATATCGCAGGACGTCGTGAACTTCGCCGTGCCCACCGGATTGAACTGGAACTTGCAGTCGCCCGGTGCCGCGGTGACCGTCGCGCGCGTGTTTTGCTGCGCGGTGGCGAGCGCCGGGTTGGCTGCCCAGGTCAGCGCCTTGAACAACGGGAAAGTGCAGACGATCGCCAGTGCAAGGCCGGCCATGATGATCGGCTTGCGACCGATCTTGTCGGAGAGCCAGCCGAACACGACGAAAAAGATGGAGGCGACCGCCAGCGCGATTGCGATCATGATGTTGACCGACTGCGCGTCGACCTTGAGCACATTGGTTAGGAAGAACAGCGCGTAGAACTGGCCATTGTACCAGACCACGGCCTGGCCGGCTGTGAGGCCGAGCAGTGCCAGCAGCGCAATCTTTGCGTTCTTCCATTGGCCGAAGGCTTCCGTCAATGGCGCCTTGGAGCCTTTGCCTTCGTCCTTCATGCGCTGGAAGGTCGGCGATTCAGAAAGCGACAGCCGGATCCATATCGAAATCCCGAGGAGCAGAAAGGAAACGATGAAAGGAATGCGCCAACCCCACGCGGCGTAGGTTTCCTTGGCCATCGACCCCTGGACGATCAGGATGACGACCAGCGACAGGAACAGGCCGAGCGTTGCCGTCGTCTGTATCCACGACGTGTAGTAGCCGCGGCGATCGTCGGGTGCGTGCTCGGCGACATAGGTCGCGGCACCGCCATACTCGCCACCGAGCGCCAGGCCTTGCAACATGCGCAAGATGATCAGGATCACGGGAGCGGCAATGCCCAAAGTCGCATAGCCAGGCAGCAAGCCGACCAGGAAGGTCGACAGGCCCATGATCGTCATCGTGACAAGGAAAGTGTATTTACGGCCGACAAGATCGCCGATGCGGCCGAACAGCAATGCGCCGAACGGACGCACGAGGAAGCCAGCGGCGAAAGCCAGCAGCGCGAAGATATTGCGCGTAGCTTCCGGGATGGTTGGGCTGAAAAAAGTCGAACCAATGAACACTGCCAACGAGCCGTAGAGATAAAAATCATACCATTCGAAAACGGTGCCGAGCGAGGAGGCGAAGATGACCTTCTTCTCCTCGCGCGTCATGCCGCGGCTTGTTTTGCCGGCGGTCGATGCCATTGCCATGAGTGTATCCTCCCGTGTGATTCCGTCGGTCCTCGATGCTGCGCGTCATCGTCCGCGTTTCCTCGGAACGCAGACTCAGTGCAGCCACCGGTGCAAAAAATGACAGAAAGCAGTGCCCAGAGGCAGACCGCCTTTGGGATTATGACTTTGGTCTAATGTGCAGTGCGAAATAGCGGCCGGTGCCGTCAGCCTTTGAGCGCTTCGAGCAGGCTGACTGCCGCCATCATGTCGCGCTTGCGGGCGGCGCGGCGGGCGACGGCCTCGGCATCATGGCCCCATTGCTCGGCCTGCCAGTCCTCGTCGACATGGCCGGCAGCCCAGGCCACCTCGCCGTCGAGCTCGCCGAAATCGACGGCCAGCGCCAGCAGCGCCGATCCGGTCAGCGAGGTCATGACGTGGATGGCAGCAAGGCGCAGCGGATCGGCACGTTGGGCTAGATGCTGGCCAAGCAGCGCGATACTCTCGCGCGGCTGCTCGACGTGGATCACGCCTTCGGCGAGCTGGAACCGGGCGCCGAGCGCGCTGCGCGCCCAGTCGATGACCGGATCCCAATGCTCGTTCTGCCGGTCGACCAGCCCCTGTGGTGTATCCGCGCGGTAGCAGAGCAGATCTGATGAGGCGAAGCGCAGGATGTCCTCCAGCACCGCCTGGGGATCACTGGCGACCCCATCGATTGCGGTGTTGACCAGACGCATCACCGGCATCGTTACCGGGTCGATGGTCTCCTCCTGTGCGGCGAATTCCTCGGCGACGAGAGCAGCCGCCTTTTCGGTCGGCAGCGCCAGCAGCGCCTTGGCCGGTGTGCGGACGGGCTTGCCATCGAGATGGACGGCAAAACCATCCTCGACCGGTGCCACCGCGACGGTCTTGTAGAAGCGCTTCGGCAGTTGCGTCTTCATCTGGATTTGGGCACGGCGTACCGGATCCGGATCGGAGAGCTGTTTTCCAGCTTCGAGGTGGTTCAATATATCGCGCATGCTCATCCGGGGCTTTGTTTTCGGGCCGGCCGGTTGACGATGATAAGACCGGCGGCGATGAGGCCGAGTGCCAGGAAGATACGAACGGTCAACGGCTCGTTCAAGAAGACAGCGCCGCAGAGCACGCCGAACACCGGCGACAGGAAGGTGAAGCTCGAGAGTCCAGATGCAGGGTAGCGCCGCAGCAGCCAGAACCACAGAACATAGGTGAAGGCGACAACGTAGACGGCCTGGAACAACAGCGCCAAGGTCGGCAGAAGGGTAAAGCTGCGGACGGGCGGCCCGGCAAAGGGCATCACCAAAATGCCGACGGCGGCGGCACCGGCCAGCTGATAGAGCAGCAGCTTTTCGGCGCTGGCCTCCACCAGTTTCGACCGCTTGATGACAATGTTGGTCACGGCCCACAGAATGCCGGCGCCGAGACTGAGCAGGTCGCCGCTCAACGTCTCGCCACCATTAGCGCTCAGTTTGTCGGAAAACACCGCGACCAGCCCGGCGAAAGCGAGCAGAAGCCCAACGAGCTTGCGTGCCGTGATGCTTTCGTCCAGCAGGAAATGGCCGCCGACCAGCATCCAGAACGGCATGGTGTTGACCAGCAAGGTGTTGCGCACGACCGTCGTATGCTCGAGCCCGACATAGAGAAACAGGAACTCGAGACCGAAAAGCGCGCCTGCCAGAATGCCGGCGACGAGGGTCTTGTCGGACGTGAACAGCGCGATGTGGCGCCAGCGGCACCAGCCGAAAACACACAGGCCGCCGATTACCGAGCGGGCGATGGACAGGAAAACAGGGTCGTAGCCGGCATAGGAGATCTTGGCGGCGACGTAGTTCAGGCCCCAGGAAAAGGTCAGCCCGACCATGATAACGGCGGCGGCAGCGTCAACGGAACTGCGGCGGTCCATTGCGGTTGCTGCGGTCATTGCTTGGACTGGCTTTCCAGTTTCGCGAGCAGCGCCTTCAGCACTTCGGTATTCTGCCTTACCGCTTCGGTGTTCTCACGGCCGATTTCGGCCATCGACCCCTGCCGGGTTGCAACGCGGCGCATATAAGCGAACCAGACGACGAGAATCAGGATGAATGGCAACCAGTTCACCAACTGACGAACGAGCGACGCCTCATCCATGGTTTACTCCCTCGCTCATTTAATCCTCCGCGCTCGCGTCGTCGAAACCGAGTAGGTTCCAGCTCTGGCGCATATGCGGCGGCATCGGTGCGGTGACGTCGACAAAACCCTTGTCGGGATGAGGGATGACGATGCGGCGTGCGTGCAGATGCAGGCGGTTTTGCATGCCGCCTGGAAAATCCCAATTGGTGTCGGCTTCGAAATATTTGGGGTCGCCGATGATCGGGCAACCGATATGGGCGGCATGAACACGAAGCTGATGAGTGCGCCCGGTATAGGGTTCCATCTCCAGCCATGACAGGGTCTGCGCCGCCTGTTCGACGATGCGGTAATAAGACACGGCGTGGTCGGCGCCCTTTTCGCCATGCTTGGCGATGCGCACGCGATCGCCGTCGGGCGTCGGTTCCTTGATCAACCAGGTCGAGATCTTGTCCTTGCGCTTCGGCGGCACACCTTTGACCAGCGCCCAGTAGGTTTTCTTCGTCTCACGCGCCCGGAACGCTTCGGCGAGCTTCATGGCGGCGAGCCTTGTACGGGCGACAACCAGCACACCCGACGTGTCGCGGTCGAGCCGGTGCACCAGGCGCGGCTTCTCGCCCTTCTGGTTGCGCCAGGCTTCCAGCATGTCGTCGACATTGCGGGTAACGCCCGAACCGCCCTGAACCGCTAGGCCGGCCGGCTTGTTGAAGACGAAGACCTTCGGGTCCTCATGGATCAGCATCTTGGCCAAGACATCGGCATCGCCCTGGTTGCGTATCGAATGGCCGGTGAGCGGGCTTTCGCCTTTCTTGTCCACTTCGAGCGGCGGCACACGCACCGTCTGGCCGGCTTCGACGCGTGTATCGGCCTTCACCCTGCCGCCGTCGACGCGGATCTGGCCGGAACGCAGCAGCTTCTGCAGATGACCGAAACCGAGACCGGGGAAATGGGTCTTGAACCAGCGGTCGAGCCGCATGCCCGCCTCACCGGTATCCACTGTGATCTGTTCAACGCCTGCCATGATTCCAATCGCCGTTTTGCGAACATGCAACGGCATTCGCCGGCACCCGCAATCTCACTCGGTTATTCGTTGTCGGTTCCATATTGCAGAACCTGAACTTTCTCCAGCGTGATCAAGCCACTTGTCATGATTGTTTCAAGCACGGGCAGAAAAGCGGCCAATTTTTCCTCGTCGTCGACGATCTCGATGACAAGGGGAAGATCCTCCGAGAGACGGAGGATCTTCGTGGTGTGAAGTCGGCTGGAATGGCCAAATCCCATCGCCCCGCGCAGGACGGTCGCGCCGGCAATCTGCATTTCGCGGGCCTTCAGCACGATGACCTCATACAGCGGACGGCCATCTGCCCTGTCGTTTTCGCCGATAAATATGCGCAGCAATTGTGCCTGTGGTGGTATCTTCATTGCCAGGATCCTCTCAGCCGGTTGAGGCGCACTGCAAAGATGTGGCCAAGCCAGACGGCGGCAAGCCAGGCCATCACGGAGATCGCGATATTGAGTGCCGCCGCCACAAGCTTCCCGCTTTGCGCGAGGGTGAGTGTTTCAAGGCTGAAAGCGGAGAAGGTCGTCAGGCCACCGCAGAAGCCGGCCATGAAGAACTGGCGCTGCAGCGGACTGGCGAAGACGCGACCATCCGGTCCCGTCAATGTCGCATAGAAGCCGATGAGGAATGAGCCGACAATGTTGACGAGGAGCGTGCCGAAGGGAAATCCAGTGCCCCACCAGGCGGTGCTCGCCAATGAGGCGAGCGCCCGCAGCACGCCGCCGATCATGCTGCCAGCGGCCACGGTCGCATAGATACGAACCGTTTGGCTCGTTCGGCGCCAGCCAATGAGGCGCGCCGCACGCCCCGCCATCCCGTCGGAGCGGAGCTTCTGCGGGCCGCTCATGGCGCCCCGCTGCCAATCAGAAGACTTCCCGCGGCAAAGCCCAGCGTCACGCCGCCGAGGCTCAGGAAAACCGAAAGCAGCACATTTCCGCCGGCGCGCAGCCATTCGCCCTCACGCGCCAGCGCCAGCGTCTGCAGGCTGAATGAAGAGACCGTGGTGTAGCAGCCGAGGCCGCCGGTGACGACAAAGGCCCAAAGGGCAGGCATGCCGTCGCGCGCCACGGCATGCGCAACGACGCCGATTGCAAACGCCCCCGACACATTGACGACCATCGTGCCCCAAGGAAAGGTCTCGCCGACCCGGCGGGCGACGAAGCCGGACAGGAAGAAGCGGGCCATTGCACCGATCGCGCCACCAAGACAGACAAGCAACAGATGATACATCGTGCTCCCTCGCGCCAGTTACGCTACGGTGTCAGGCAGCTCCGACCTTCTTCGGCTTGCTGGAGGCGATCATCTTCCAGTTCTTGTAGAACATGGCATTGATGCGCTCGACGCTGACCGAAACAATGGCGAGGAGCGTCGAGATCAGACCGGGAAACGGCGATGGGCGAATGATGTCCATGAACACGCAGTAGCGGCGCCCGTCATACTCGTTGACCGAGCGATGAAGCAGCGTGTCGTCGAAGATGAACAGCGGGTTCTCGTGCCAGTAATTCTTGGCGCTGCCACACTGGACGAACACTTCCGATTTCACCGGGATGAGGTTGTAGAGAATGCGCAGGCTGAGCCGGAGCGGGCCAAAGTGCCAGGAAGTCGATTCCCTGCCGCTGAACACAGAGACGGCAATCGTCTTGATGTATTTGAAATCCTTGTTGAATTCGGCGACGTTGTCTATTTTGTGCTTGCCATACCACTGATAGACATACATGCCGCGCCGGCCGCTGCCGAAATTGGCGTCGATGTCGGCGATGATCTCGTCCTTGCGTGCCTTGAAGACATCCAGGACCTCGTTGACCTCGCGCTGGTAGTCCGGAGGAAACTGGTCCAATTTCCAGACACCGCGGTTTCTATAGCACAGCAGATCCACCAGCAGATTGAAGGGCGAAAGCAGCCAGGTGAAGATGCCGTTGCCCAGGAAATAACCACTGAACAGCGCCCAATTCTTGTTGTCGTTGCGCAACACGTCGATCAGGCCCAGGACGATGAAAATCGTCGTCAGAATGGGAATGACATAGAAGCCGAGCGCCAGCAGCGGAATGGCTATGGCGAACTTCCGAAGGGTTTTGCGGGATTTTTTTGTCATTTTTCCACGCGCCAGGCGCGATTCCGTTCTGAATATCGTCGGTACGTTTCTGGCCTGCCGCCGGCCGAAGGCGCATCTTGATAGGGTTTTTTATCCCATCAGACAACGGCGATCACACCAGTGTGCGACTGGCAGCTACTTTTCCCGCTCGCTGCGCAGCTTCGCCCAATAGTCCAGCCGCTTCCTGATATCGCGCTCGAAGCCGCGCTCGGGCGGATCGTAGAATGTCTGCCTTCCCATCTTCTCAGGAAAATAGTCCTGGCCGGAAAAAGCGTCGGGCTCGTCGTGGTCGTAGCGATAGCCGGCGCCGTAATCTTCCTGTTTCATCAGCTTGGTCGGCGCATTGAGAATGTGCTTGGGCGGCAGCAGCGAACCGAATTCCTTGGCCGCCTGTGTGGCGGCCTTGAATGCGGTATAGACTGCATTGGATTTCGGCGCGGTAGCGAGATAGACGGTAGCCTCGGCGAAGGCCAGTTCGCCCTCGGGCGAGCCCAGATAGTCGTAGGCGTCCTTGGCGGCGTTGGCGACGACGAGTGCCTGCGGGTCGGCCAGCCCGATATCCTCCATCGCCATGCGCACCAACCGGCGCCCGAGATAGAGCGGATCCTCGCCGGCGTCGAACATGCGGGCCAGATAGTAGAGTGCCGCGTCGGGGTCGGAGCCGCGCACCGATTTGTGCAAGGCGGAGATCAAATTGTAATGGCCGTCCTGGCCTTTGTCGTAGATCGGCGCGCGGCGCTGGACGATGCGCTGTAAGGCCTCGGCGCCAAACACTTCACCTGATTTGGCGGCACGCCAGACCTCTTCGGCCAGTGTCAGCGCCGCGCGGCCGTCGCCGTCGCTCATGCGGATGAGCATCGCCCGCGCCTCGTCATCGAGCGGCAGCGCCCTGCCCTCTGCCTCCTCGGCCCGCGCCAGGAGCTTGGCGATGCTGTCCTCGCCGAGCGAGTGAAAGACCAGGACGCGTGCGCGCGACAACAGCGCGGCGTTAAGCTCGAAGGACGGGTTCTCCGTGGTGGCGCCGACCAGCACGACGGTGCCGTCTTCCATCACGGGCAGAAAACTGTCCTGCTGGGCGCGGTTGAAGCGATGGATCTCGTCGACGAACAGCAGTGTCTGGCGGCCGTTGGAGCGGCGCAGCTTCGCTGCCTCGAACACTTTCTTCAGGTCGGCAACGCCGGAAAACACGGCCGAGATCTGTTCGAAAGCGAGGCTTGTCTCGCCGGCAAGCAGCCGTGCGACCGTGGTCTTGCCGGTGCCGGGCGGGCCCCAGAAGATCATCGAGCCGAGCGAGCCGGAGCCGATCAGCCGCGTCAGCGCGCCGTCGGGACCGGTCAGATGCTCCTGGCCGACGACCTCGCCGAGGTTCTTCGGGCGCAGACGGTCGGCCAGCGGCCTGCCGGGCGGCGTCTTTTCCGGTTCATCGACACTGAACAGATCGGCCATGCAACTTCTTCTGCCTGGAGCCCGACCATGCTGACGTCGGGCTTAGTAACGCAACACCTGGCGCAGTATCTGCCCGCCGCGCTCGACGGTAAAGCGCCACCAGCGTGTATCCTGCTGGGCTATCTGTTCCAGGGTCGCCGCCTTGTCGATCGTCAGGCCATTGACCTCACGCACGATGTCGCCCGGCTGGAAACCAAAATCGGCAGCGGGCGAATCGCGGTTGATATCGACGACGGTGACGCCTTTGACATCGGTGCGCAGACCAAGCCGCTGGGCAAGCCGTGGCGATAGTTCGGCAACCCTGGCACCGGAAAACGGGCTACGGCCGCGCAATGTGAGCTCCGCAGCTTTGGCGCCCTCAGGCGGCCGTTCCAGCGCGATGTCCATCGTCGCCTGCTGACCCTTGCTTAGAACGCCGAAGCTGGCATTCGTACCGATCGACAGCGTCGCCATCCGGTAGTCCAGCGCCCCGACGCTCTCGACCGGCTTGCCGTTGAGCGACAGCACCACGTCACCAGGCTTGAGCCCTGCCTTGGCAGCGGGTCCTGCCTCTTCGACCGAAGAAACCAGCGAGCCGGCCGGTTTGTCCATGCCGAGCGATTCGGCAATCTGCGGCGTCACCGCCTCGAACTCGGCACCGACATACGGCCGCTCGAAGAAGTCGAGCCCGGCCTTGGCCGCATCGGCGAAGGCGCGAACCATGTTCGAAGGGATGGCAAAGCCGATACCGATCGAGCCGCCGCTACGGCTATAGATCGCAGTGTTGATGCCGATCAGTTGACCACCCATGTTGACCAGCGCGCCACCGGAATTGCCCGGGTTGATGGCGGCGTCGGTCTGGATGAAGAAGCTGGAATCGGAGACGCCGATATGGCTGCGCGCCACAGCCGAAATGATGCCGCTGGTGGTGGTCTGGCCGACACCGAACGGATTGCCGATCGCCAGCACCAGGTCGCCGACCTCGAGCGCGTCGGAATCGCCAATGGCGATCACCGGGAACGGCTTGTCGGAAGAAATCTTGAGCACGGCGAGGTCGAGCGTCTCATCCTTGAGCAGCACCTTGCTGTCGAATTCGCGCCCGTCGGCGGTCGCGACCTTGACCTGGTCGGCGTCCTTGACGACGTGGAAATTGGTGACCACGACGCCGGTCGGATCGACCAGCACCCCCGAACCGAGCGAAGACTGCGCGCGCGGCTGCGAGCGGCCGAAGAACTCCTCGAAGAACGGATCGCCATCAAAGGGCGACGTCACCTTGGCGGTTTGCGAGGCGTAGACATTGACCACGGCCGGGGCCGTCTGCTTGACCAGCGGCGCGAAGGACAGCTGCACCTCCTCGCGGCCGAACGGCACGCGCTTGTCGGGGCCGGAGGTGGCGTTTTCGCCTTCGACGCCATGCAGCAGATCGGTCAGCACGTCGGACAGACCGGGATCTGGCTTGGTCTCCTCCGCCAGCGCGTGCCTGGCCGCCGGCACGACGGCCAACGCCATCAAGGCGCAGATCAGAACAAGGGACAGCCGTTTAACGCGCATTCCGAATCCTCCAAGTCGGGCGCCATTGTCCTGACGATTGTGCAAAATGAAAGGCTAAGCCGCTGAAATCCGATTATTTTGGATAGTCGCCGCAAAAACCGGTGACAAAACCCCTGCAAGCCCTGCCCGGCAGCTTCGGAAACAGAAAAAGGGGCCCGCAGGCCCCTTTGAACTTCTCAGAAAAACCGAAGCTTATGCGGCTGCGGCTTCCTCTTCGGTGCCTTCGGCCTCGATGCGGGCGCGGTCGCCGGCGCCTTTGGCCGAGGTGTCGCGGTCGACGAATTCGATGACGGCCATTGCGGCATTGTCACCGTGACGGAAGCCGGCCTTCATGATGCGCAGATAGCCGCCATTGCGAGTGGCGTAACGTGGCGCGATTGTGTCGAACAGACGCTTGACGACGCCCTCATTGCCGATCTGGGCAATCACTTGGCGGCGGGCGTGCAGGTCGCCGCGCTTGCCGAGCGTCACCAGCTTCTCGACGATCGGACGCAGATCCTTCGCCTTCGGCAGCGTGGTGAGGATCTGCTCGTGCTCGATAAGCGACACGGCAAGGTTGGCAAACATCGACTTGCGATGGCTTATGCTGCGGGCGAACCGGCGACCTTTAAATCCGTGGCGCATGGCTCTTCTCCTTCATTGCGGGTTCAAGAGGCCTGAGCCTCAGTATTGATCTTCGTAACGCTTGGCGAGGTCTTCGATGTTTTCCGGCGGCCAGTCCGGCACTTCCATGCCGAGATGCAGGCCCATCGCCGCCAGGACTTCCTTGATCTCGTTCAGCGACTTGCGGCCGAAGTTCGGGGTGCGCAGCATCTCGGCTTCGGTCTTCTGGATCAGATCGCCGATATAGACGATGTTGTCGTTCTTCAGGCAGTTGGCCGAACGCACCGAAAGCTCGAGTTCGTCGACCTTCTTGAGCAGCGCCGGGTTGAAGGCAAGCTCGGTAACCTGTTCGGCAGCGACTTCCTTCTGCGGCTCGTCGAAATTGACGAACAGGCCGAGCTGGTCCTGCAGGATGCGAGCGGCGAAGGCCACCGCGTCCTCGCCCGAGATCGAACCATCGGTCTCGATGGTCATGGTCAGCTTGTCATAATCGAGAACCTGCCCCTCACGGGTGTTCTCGACCTTGTAGGAGACCTTCTTGACCGGCGAATACAGGCTGTCGACCGGGATCAGCCCTATCGGCGCGTCTTCGGCGCGGTTGCGGTCGGCCGGCACATAGCCCTTGCCGGTGTCGACGGTGAATTCCATGCGGATCTCAGCGCCTTCGTCCAGCGTGCAGATGACGTGGTCGGGATTGAGGATCTCGACGTCGCCGACCGTCTGGATGTCGCCGGCGAGAACCGCGCCCGGTCCCTGCTTGCGCACGACCATGCGCTTGGGGCCATCGCCTTCCATGCGGATGGCGATTTCCTTGATGTTCAACACGATGTCGGTCACGTCCTCGCGCACGCCGGCGATGGACGAGAATTCATGCAGAACGCCGTCGATCTGCACGGCGGTCACAGCCGCGCCACGCAGCGAAGACAGAAGCACGCGGCGCAGCGCGTTGCCGAGGGTGAGGCCGAAGCCGCGCTCGAGCGGCTCGGCGACCAGCGTGGTCAGCGTCTTCTTCTTCGACGAGAACTCGATCTTGTTCGGCTTGATCAGTTCCTGCCAATTTTTCTGGATCATAGTGCTTTCCTTCCGTTGTCCCGCCACCATCCAATCGTGGCGGGCGACCTGGAATGCCGTGGAGGAGCGCCCTTGAGGCGCTCGCGCGGCGTTCGGTAAATTCTCTTTAGACGCGGCGCTTCTTGCGCGGGCGGCAGCCATTGTGCGGGATCGGCGTCACATCACGGATCGAGGTGATGGTGAAGCCTGCTGCCTGCAGCGCCCGCAGCGCCGATTCACGACCGGAGCCGGGTCCACAGACCTCGACCTCGAGCATGCGCATGCCGTGTTCCTGAGCCTTCTTGGCAACATCTTCGGCGGCCATCTGGGCAGCGAAAGGGGTCGACTTGCGCGATCCCTTGAAGCCCTGGGCTCCGGCCGACGACCAGGCAATGGAATTGCCCTGCGCGTCGGTGATGGTGATCATCGTGTTGTTGAAGGTCGAATTGACGTGGGCAACGCCCGACGAGATGTTCTTGCGTTCGCGACGGCGAACACGAGCGGCTTCCTTGGCCATGATAGTCCTTTCAGTTGATCTCTACACCGCCGTAATGCCAGCGGCTCCACCAGGGAGAAGGCAGTAGGGGAATATGGCAGTAGGGCAGTATGTCTGCCGTTCCTATTGCCTTACTGCCCTACTCTCTTACTGCCCTAAATTACTTCTTCTTTCCGGCAATCGACTTGGCTGGGCCTTTGCGGGTGCGCGCATTGGTGTGCGTGCGCTGGCCACGAACCGGCAGCGAGCGGCGGTGACGCAGGCCGCGGTAGCAGCCGAGGTCCATGAGCCGCTTGATGTTCATCGACACTTCGCGGCGCAGGTCGCCCTCGACCTGGTAGTCGCGGTCGATGGTCTCCCGGATCTGCAGCACTTCCGCGTCGGTCAGCTGGTTGACGCGGCGCTCGGCCGGGATGCCGACCTTGTCGACGATCTCCTGGGCGAACTTCTTGCCAATGCCGTGAATGTATTGAAGCGCAATGACGACGCGCTTGTTGGTAGGAATGTTGACGCCGGCTATACGAGCCATGTTCTTCTCTTCTCCATATAGGCCGGACGAGCCGGCGCTTCAAGTTGCCCCGCGTCCGGTGGAGGCCGGCCCTTGCGGGAGTTTCCAGTTCAAAGCGGCCTGCCTTGCCCTTGCGGACAAGCAAGCCTCATGCCTGATAGGAAGACGGGCCGCCATACCCCAGCGGACCGCTCCAGTCAAGCGCAATCGTTCGTTTCTCTAGCCGGCCGCCTGGCCAACCTGCCGGGTCGTCGCCCTGAGCACCGCCTCGATCTGCTGCGTCACCGCATCGATGTCGGCCATGCCATCGACGCCCCTGAGCTTGCCCTTGGCGTAGTAGTAGCCGATCAGCGGCGAGGTTTTCTTGTAATATTCCCTCAAGCGTTCTTCGAACACCGCTGGGCTGTCGTCCTTGCGCACCGGCAGGCCTGCGGCCTTGGCGTCCTCGGCGCGTTTGACGATTCGGCCAACCAGCGCCTTGTCGTCGACGACAAATTCGATGACCGCGTCTAGCTCCAGCCCGCGATCCGAAAGCATTTCCTCAACGGCGTCCGCTTGCACCAGGGTTCGCGGGTATCCGTCAAGGATGAAGCCGTTTGCGCAATCGGCTTGATCGATGCGCTCGGCCACGATGGCGTTGACGATAGCGTCGGACACCAGTTCACCAGCATCCATCACCGCCTTGGCTCGCCTGCCGACTTCGGTGCCGGCCTGAACAGCAGCACGCAGCATGTCCCCCGTGGAAAGCTGTGGGATGCCGTGTCTTTCTACCAGTCTCAGTGCTTGTGTCCCCTTGCCCGCCCCCGGCGGTCCAAGCAATATCAACCTCATCTGGCCTTCTTCCCCCCGCGCAGCTTCGACTTCTTGATCAGGCCCTCATACTGGTGCGCGATCAGGTGACCCTGAATCTGCGCCACCGTATCGAGCGTTACACTGACCACGATCAGGAGCGAAGTGCCACCAAGGTAGAACGGTACGCCAGTCGCTGAAATCAGGAACTCGGGCAGCAGACACACCAGCACCAGATAGATGGCGCCGACGACGGTGATGCGGGTGAGCACATAGTCGATATAGTCCGCAGTGCGCTCGCCCGGACGATAGCCCGGGATGAAGCCCGAATGCTTCTTGAGCTGGTCGGCGGTGTCCTTCGGATTGAAGACGATCGCCGTATAGAAGAAGGCGAAGAACACGATCATGGCAGCGTAGAAGGCCATATAGAGCGGCTGGCCGTGGCCGAGCGCCGCCAGGATGGTGCTCGCCCAGGCAGGCATGTTGGTCGTCTGCGAGAAGCCGGCAACCGTTGCCGGAAGCAGCAGCAGCGACGAGGCGAAGATCGGCGGAATGACGCCGGACGTGTTGAGCTTCAGCGGCAGATGCGAGGTATCGCCCTGGAACATGCGATTGCCGACCTGGCGCTTGGGATACTGGATCAGCAGGCGGCGCTGGGCGCGCTCGAAGAAGACGATCAGCGCGATGACGACGATGGCGAGCACGATGATCGCCAGGATCAGGCCGGTCGACAGTGCGCCGGTGCGGCCAAGCTCCAGCGTGCCGGAGATGGCGCGCGGCAGGCCGGCGACGATGCCGGAGAAGATGATCAGCGAAATGCCGTTGCCGATGCCGCGGGCGGTGATCTGCTCGCCAAGCCACATCAGGAACATGGTACCGCCGACCAGCGTGACGACGGTGGAGATGCGGAAGAACATGCCGGGATCGTTGACGATGCCATTGCCGCCCTCAAGCCCGACCGAAATGCCATAGGCCTGGACCAGCGCCAGAAGCACGGTGCCGTAGCGCGTGTACTGGTTGATGATCTTGCGACCCTGCTCGCCCTCCTTCTTCAGCGCTTCCAGCGAAGGAATGACCGAGGTCATCAGCTGCATGATGATGGAGGCGGAGATATAGGGCATGATGCCGAGGGCAAAGATCGCCATGCGCTGCACGGCGCCACCGGCGAACATGTTGAACATGCCGAGTACGCCCTTGCTCTGCGACGAGAAGGCCTGGGCGAAAGCGTCGGGATTGATGCCGGGCAGCGGGATATAGGTGCCAAGGCGGTAAACGAGCAGCGCGCCGATGGTGAACCAGATGCGCTTCTTCAGATCCTCGGCTTTGGCGAAGGCCGAAAAATTCAGATTCGAGGCTAGTTGTTCAGCAGCCGAAGCCATGCCTGATTCTCCGCTTGGTCACGCTCGATGCCCGCAGCTCAGGCGGCGCGTGTCACCGAAGCTCACGAGATAAGCTCCGGACTGCAAACATGCAAGCGGCCGCGTTGATGCGGCCGCCACATCTGTCGGATCAAAGCACGACCGAAGGCAAAACCGAATTCCACCTTTGCCGACCGTGCTTCAAATTGCCGTTACTCGGCGGCTGCTTTCTCAGGCAACTTCACCGAACCGCCGGCCTTTTCGATCTTCTCGACCGCGGCCTTGGAGGCTCCGGCCACGTCGAAGGCAAGCTTGGCCTTGATGTCGCCGTCCGAAAGGATGCGCACGCCGTCCTTGACGCGACGGATGACGCCGGCCGCAACCAGCGCCTCGGCCGTCACAACTGTCTTAGCATCGAGCTTCTTGGCATCGAGCGCAGCCTGGATGCGGGCCAGCGACACAACGGTGAAGCTCTTGGCGAAGATATTGTTGAAGCCGCGCTTCGGCAGACGACGGTAGAGCGGCATCTGGCCACCCTCGAAGCCGTTGACGGCGACGCCGGAGCGCGCCTTCTGGCCCTTGACGCCGCGACCGGCGGTCTTGCCCGAACCGGAACCGATGCCACGGCCGAGACGCTTCTTGGAATGCGTCGCGCCGTCCTTGTCACGCAGATCGTTGAGTTTCATCTGGGTTCTCCTGCGCTCTGGCTCAGCCCTCGTCCACAACGCGGACGAGATGCTGGACGGCAGCGATCATGCCGCGCACCGAGGGCGTATCCTCCAGCGTGCGCTGCTTGTGCATCTTGTTGAGGCCGAGGCCGACCAGCGTAGCGCGCTGCTCCTTCGGCCGGCGGATTGGCGAGCCGATCTGCTCGACGGTGATGGTCTTGGTTGCTTTCTTGGCCATGGTCAGATCCCTGGTCAGCGTCGACTATTCTTCAGCCGCAACGGCGGTGCCGCGGCGGGCCTGAAGGGTCGAATACTTGATGCCGCGCGCGGCAGCCACATCCTTCGGATGCATCTGGCTCTTCAGCGCGTCGAAAGTGGCGCGAACCATGTTGTAGGGGTTCGACGAACCCATCGACTTGGCGACCACGTCATGCATGCCGAGCGTCTCGAAGACGGCGCGCATCGGGCCGCCGGCGATGATGCCGGTACCTTGCTTGGCAGCGCGCAGCAGAACACGTCCCGCGCCCCAGCGTCCCTCGACGTCATGGTGCAGCGTGCGGCCCGAGCGCAGCGGCACGAAGATCATGTCGCGCTTGGCCGATTCGGTCGCCTTACGGATCGCCTCCGGCACTTCGCGCGCCTTGCCGTGACCGAAGCCGACGCGGCCCTTCTGGTCGCCGACGACGACGAGCGCTGCAAAGCCGAAGCGCCGGCCGCCCTTGACGACCTTGGCGACACGGTTGATGTGGACGAGCTTGTCGACCATGCCGTCGTCGCGCTCTTCGCGATCACGGCCGCGGCCGCCATCCCTACGTTCCTGTGCCATATCCTGTTCCTTGTTTTTTTCCGGAAGCACGGTTGATGATGATATCCGGCGCCTCTGTGGGTCGCCGGGGGCGAAAACTCTTTTTTCCTTCGCATGATCCTATCCGAAAAGTCTGCAACTTTTTGCTGCGCTGACCTCCGGTTCGGGATCATGCTTTAGAAGCTCAGACCACCTTCACGGGCAGCCTCGGCAAGCGCCTTGACGCGGCCGTGGTAGATGTAGGCACCGCGGTCGAAGACGACTTCCTTGACGCCGGCCTTCGAGGCACGCTCGGCGATCAGCTTGCCGATGGCAGCTGCGGCCGCGGTGTCGGCGCCGGTCTTGAGCGAACCCTTGAGCTCCTTCTCGAGCGTCGAAGCAGCGGCGATGGTGTGGCCCTTGGCGTCGTCGATGACCTGGACGTAGATGTTCTTCGACGTGCGATGGACCGACAGGCGCGGACGATCGCCGGCAACTTTCTTGATCTGGCGGCGGACGCGCTGAGCGCGGCGTTGGGTGGATTCTTTCGAGCCCATGATATCAGTTCCTTGCCTTCAAAAAACGGGGGCAACCATATGCGGTAGGCGAAGCGCCTCCCGCGACCGCTCCCCGCGGCGTTAAAATTACTTCTTCTTGCCTTCCTTGCGGACGATCTTCTCGCCAGCATAGCGGACGCCCTTGCCCTTATAGGGCTCGGGGCTGCGATACTCGCGGATCTCGGCGGCAACCTGGCCGACCTGCTGCTTGTCGATGCCGGTCACGGTGATTTCCGTCGGTTTCGGCACCGAAATCGTCACGCCCTGCGGCGTTTCGTAGACGACGTCATGGCTGAAGCCGAGCGCCAGCTGCAGGTTCTTGCCCTGCATGGCGGCACGATAGCCGACGCCGGTGATCTCGAGCTTCTTTTCGAAACCGTCCTTGACGCCCTGCAGGATGTTGACGATCTGCGTGCGCGACATGCCCCATTTGGAGCGGGCGGTCTTGGTCTGGTCGCGCGGCTGGACAGCGATCTCGCTGCCTTCCATCTTGACCAGCACTTCGTCGTTCACCACGAACTTCAGCTCGCCCTTCGGACCCTTCGCCGTCACGGTCTGGCCGTTGACGGTCGCGGTCACGCCCTGCGGCAGCGAAACGGGCTTCTTTCCAATACGAGACATTTTGTTGTCCTCGTCACTTCTCTTGTTTCAGGTCTCGGCTTCGGGATTTGATCCCGAAACCGGTTTCCAATTGGGGTCACGTACCAGATCAGAAGATCTGGCAGAGGATTTCCCCGCCGACATTCTGTTCGCGCGCTTCGTGGTCGGCCATCACGCCCTTCGGCGTCGAAAGGATGGCGATGCCGAGCCCGTTGGCGACATGCGGTATCGACTTGGCCGAAACGTAGACGCGGCGGCCGGGCTTCGAGACCCGGGCGATTTCGCGCACCACCGGCGCACCGTCGAAATACTTCAGCTCGATCTCGATTTCGGACTTGCCGTTGTCGAAGTCGGTCTGGCTGTAGTCGCGGATATAGCCTTCGGCCTTCAGCACGTCGAGGACGCGGGTACGCAGGCGCGAGGCCGGCGTCGAAACGCTCGACTTCTTACGGCCATACGCGTTGCGGATGCGGGTCAGCATATCGCCGAGAGGATCGCTCAATGACATGTTATGTCCTCCTTACCAGCTCGACTTGACCAGGCCCGGGATCTGGCCGTTATTGCCGAGATCACGAAGCGCGATACGCGATACTTTGAGCTTGCGATAATAGGCACGCGGGCGTCCGGTGACTTCGCAGCGGTTGCGGATGCGGGTCTTGGCCGAGTTGCGCGGCAGCGCCGAAAGCTTCAGCTGAGCGCGGAAGCGCTCTTCCATCGGCTTGGACTGATCCATGATGATCGCCTTGAGCACCATGCGCTTGGCAGCGAACTGGTCCGCAAGCTTGCGGCGCCTGTTGTTCTTCTCGACTGAGCTGGTCTTTGCCATTTCAGATTTTTCCTTTTCTCGCTGCCGTTACTGGCGGAAGGGGAAGTTGAAGGCCTTGAGCAATGCCCTGGCTTCGTCGTCCGTCTTCGCAGTCGTACAAACGATGACGTCCATGCCCCAGATCTGATCAACCTTGTCGTAGTTGATCTCCGGAAACACGATGTGTTCCTTGATGCCCATGGCATAGTTGCCACGGCCATCGAAGCTCTTCGGGTTGAGCCCGCGGAAGTCGCGGACGCGCGGCAGTGCGATGTTCACGAGACGATCGAGGAACTCGTACATGCGTTCCTTGCGCAGCGTGACCTTGGCACCGATCGGCATCTTCTCGCGGACCTTGAAGCCGGCGATCGAGTTGCGGGCGCGGGTGACGACGGCCTTCTGGCCGGCGATCATCGCAAGGTCTTCCGCCGCGATCGAAGGCTTCTTCGAATCGCCGGTCGCCTCGCCGACGCCCATGTTCAGCACGATCTTGTCGATGCGCGGAACCTGCATCTCGTTGTCGTAGCCGAACTGCTCCTGCAGCGCCTTGCGGATGGTCTCGTTATAGACCTGCTTGAGGCGGGGCGTGTTCTGGGCAGTTGCCTGCTTGGTTTGAGCCTTAGCCATTGATGACTTCTCCCGAGCGCTTGGCGACGCGCACCTTCTTGCCGTCCTTCTGGAAGATGAAGCCGACGCGGGTCGGCTTGCCATCCTTGGGGTCGGCCAGCGCGATGTTCGACAGCTGGATCGGCGCTTCCTTGGTGATGATCCCGCCCTCCTGGGACTGGGACTGCTTCTGGTGACGACGGATCAGGTTGACGCCGCGCACCAGCGCGGTGTCGTCCTTCGGCTGCACCGAGAGGACTTCGCCCGAACGGCCCTTGTCCTTGCCGGCCAGCACGACGACCTTGTCGCCTTTTCTAATCTTTTGCATTGGTCCGGCTCCTTACAGCACTTCGGGCGCGAGCGAGATGATCTTCATGTGGTTCTTGGCGCGGAGTTCGCGCGGAACCGGTCCGAAGATACGCGTGCCGATCGGCTCTTTCTTGTTGTCGACGAGAACGGCTGCGTTCTTGTCGAAACGGATCACGCTGCCGTCCGGGCGGCGGATGTCCTTGGCCGTGCGAACCACGACCGCCTTCATCACATCGCCCTTCTTGACGCGGCCGCGCGGGATCGCTTCCTTGATCGACACCACGATGATGTCGCCCACGGAAGCATATTTCCGCTTCGAGCCGCCCAGCACCTTGATGCACATGACACGACGGGCGCCGGAATTATCCGCGACGTCGAGGTTTGTTTGCATCTGAATCATGACTGGCCGCCTTCTTCTTTTCTAACGGGACGGGTTTCTCACCCCTCCCCGGTCTGTCCAAAATTCGTTTCGTTAGCCCTGATCAGGCCTGGTCCGAAGACACCACGACCCAGCGCTTGTCCTTGGAAATCGGCTTCGATTCCTGGATGAACACCTGATCGCCGACCTTGTGGGCGTTGTTCTCGTCGTGCGCCTTGTACTTCTTGGTCATGCGCACGGTCTTCTTCATCACGGGATGCGTGAAGCGCCGTTCGACCTTGACGACAACCGTCTTCTCGTTCTTGTCGCTGACGACGGTGCCCTGCAGAATGCGCTTTGGCATGGTTTTCGTCCTTAAGCCTTCTTGGCCGCGGACTTTTCCGCAGCGATGGTCTTGATACGCGCAATGTCCTTGCGGACCTGCCTCACGCGCGCGGTCTTCTCAAGCTGGCCGGTGGCCTTCTGGAAGCGCAGGTTGAACTGCTCCTTCTTCAGGCTGGCCAGGTCGTCGGTCAGCTGGTCCTGGGTCTTGGTCCGGATGTCTTCGGCTTTCATGATCAGCCCGTCCTTATTCTGCGATGCGCTGTACGAAGCGCGTCCTGACCGAGAGCTTGGCCGCGCCGAGACGCAGCGCCTCACGGGCGGTTTCCTCGTTGACGCCGTCGATCTCGAACATGATGCGGCCTGGCTTGACGCGTGCCGCCCAGTAGTCGACCGCGCCCTTGCCCTTGCCCATGCGGACTTCGGTCGGCTTCGACGTCACCGGCACGTCCGGGAAGATACGGATCCACACGCGGCCGGCACGCTTCATCTCGCGGGTGATCGCGCGGCGAGCCGCCTCGATCTCACGCGCGGTGACGCGGTTCGGCTCAAGCGCCTTCAGCCCGAAACCACCGAAATCCAGGTTGGTGCCGCCCTTGGCGGTACCGTGGATGCGGCCTTTGAACTGCTTACGGAACTTTGTGCGCTTTGGCTGCAGCATCGTTCTAACTCCAAATTCCTAACTGTCTTACGCGTTTTCGCGACGGCGACCGCGTTCGCGCTCACCACCACCGCCATGCGCATGATCGCCCTCGGTGGCGCGGCGCTCCGAAGCCATCGGGTCGTGCTCGAGGATCTCGCCCTTGAACACCCAGACCTTGACGCCGCAGATGCCGTACGCCGTATGCGCCTCGGCCGTGCCGTAGTCGACGTCGGCGCGTAGCGTATGCAGCGGCACGCGGCCTTCGCGGTACCATTCCATGCGCGCGATCTCGGCGCCGCCGAGACGGCCGGCGCAGTTGATGCGGATGCCTTCGGCACCGAGGCGCATCGCCGACTGGACGGCGCGCTTCATGGCGCGGCGGAACGCGATGCGGCGCTCGAGCTGCTGGGCGATCGACTGGGCGACCAGGGTCGCGTCGATCTCCGGCTTGCGCACTTCGACGATGTTCAGATGCGTCTCGGACTTCGTCATCTCCATCAGCTTCTTGCGAAGCTTCTCGATGTCGGCGCCCTTCTTGCCGATGATCAGGCCCGGACGCGCCGCATGGATGGTGACGCGGCACTTCTTGTGCGGACGCTCGATCACGACCTTCGAGATCGCAGCCTGCTTGAGTTCCTTCTCAAGATATTTGCGGATCTTGATGTCCTCGTGCAGCAGCTTGCCGTACTCGCCGGTGTTCGCGAACCAGCGCGAATCCCAGGTACGGTTGATGCCGAGACGCAGACCGATCGGATTGACTTTCTGGCCCATTATGCGGCCTCCCCTTTTTCTTCGACTTCACGAACAACGATCGTGAGGTGCGAGAACGGCTTCTCGATACGGCTGGCGCGACCACGGCCACGGGCATGGAACCGCTTCATGACGATCGACTTGCCGACATAGGCTTCCGCCACGATCAGCGCATCGACATCGAGGTCGTGGTTGTTTTCCGCGTTGGCGATCGCCGATTCCAGCGTCTTCTTGACCGTGCCGGAAATCCGCTTGGCCGAGAATTCGAGGTCGGAAAGCGCTGTCGCGACCTTCTTGCCGCGGATCAGCGCGGCAACCAGGTTCAGCTTCTGCGGGCTGATACGGATCGTGCGCAACACGGCGCGCGCTTCGTTGTCAGCAAGCCTGCGCGGAGCTTTGGCCTTGCCCATGATTATTTCCTCTTCGCCTTCTTATCCGCGCCGTGACCGTAATAGGTCCGGGTCGGAGCGAATTCACCGAACTTGTGACCGACCATGTCCTCGTTCACCGAGACGGGAACGTGCTTTTGGCCGTTGTAGACACCGAAGGTGAAGCCGACGAACTGCGGCAGGATGGTGGAGCGGCGGCTCCACATCTTGATCACCTCATTGCGACCACCTTCACGAACCTTGTCCACCTTCTTCAGAAGGTAGCCGTCGATGAAGGGGCCTTTCCAAATCGAACGAGTCACTTGGCGTTACCTCTTCTTAGCTCTTGCGCTGATGGCGCGAGCGCAGGATGAACTTGTCGGTCGCCTTGTTGGACCGCGTCTTCTTGCCCTTGGTCGGCTTGCCCCAGGGCGAAACCGGATGGCGGCCACCCGAGGTGCGGCCTTCGCCGCCGCCATGCGGATGGTCGACCGGGTTCATGGTCACACCGCGATTGTGCGGACGTTTGCCACGCCACACGGTGCGGCCAGCCTTGCCGTCATTGATGTTGCCGTGGTCCGGGTTGGACACGGCACCGACGGTGGCCATGCAAGAGCCGTGAACGACACGCTGCTCACCCGAGTTGAGGCGCAGGATCGCCATGCCCTGGTCGCGGCCGACAAGCTGGCCATAGCCACCGGCCGAACGAGCGACCTGAGCGCCCTTGCCGGGCTTCAGCTCGATATTGTGGACGATCGTGCCGACCGGCATCGAAGCCAGCGGCATCGCGTTACCCGGCTTCACGTCGACCGATTCGCCGGCCACGATCTTGTCGCCGGGAGCCAGACGCTGCGGGGCGATGATGTAGGACAACTCCCCATCGTCATACTTGATCAGCGCAATGAAGGCGGTGCGGTTCGGATCGTATTCGATACGCTCGACCGTGCCGACGACGTCGAACTTGCGGCGCTTGAAGTCGATGATGCGGTACGTGCGCTTGTGACCACCACCGATGAAGCGGGCCGTGATACGGCCGTAATTGTTGCGGCCGCCCGACTTGGTCAGGCCTTCGGTCAGGCCCTTGACGGGCTTGCCCTTATAGAGGCCCGAACGGTCGACGATGACCAGCTGGCGGGTGCTCGGCGTTACCGGGTTGAATTTTTTCAGTGCCATTGTTCTGTCCTCGCGACCTTGCTCAGAGACCCGTCGCGACGTCGATCGACTGGCCTTCGGCCAGCGTCACAATCGCCTTCTTGACGTCGCTCTGGCGGCCGATCGTGCCGCGGAAGCGCTTGATCTTGCCCTTGCGGACAAGCGTGTTCACTGCCGTCACTTTGACGCCGAACAGCGCTTCGACGGCGGCCTTGATTTCCGGCTTCGACGCCTTCTTGGCGACGTTGAAGACGACCTGGTTCTGCTCGGAAGCCATTGTCGACTTTTCGGTGATCGCCGGCGAGACGATCACATCGTAATGACGAAGGTCGGTCATTTGAAGCGCTCCTCGAGAGCCTCGACGGCGGCCTTGGAAAGGACCAGCGTGCCGCGGCGCAAAATGTCGTAGACGTTGATGCCCTGGATGGGCAGCACGTCGATGTTCGGGATGTTGGTCGCCGCCAGCTTGAAGTTCTTGTCAAGCTCGGCGCCGCCGATCACCAGGGCGTTGCTCAGGCCCAGCGTCGCGAAATTCGCAATCAGTGCCTTGGTCTTGGCCTCGGTCAGCTTCAGCTCGTCGATGATGATGATCGACGCGCTCTTGGCCTTGGCCGAAAGCGCATGCTTGAGGCCGAGCGCGCGCACCTTCTTCGGCAGATCGTGCTCGTGGCTGCGCACGACCGGGCCGTGGGCCTTGCCACCGCCGCGGAACTGCGGAGCGCGAGCCGAATGGTGACGGGCGCGGCCCGTACCCTTCTGCTTGTACATCTTGGCGCCGGTGCGGGCGATTTCCGCGCGACCCTTGGCCTTGTGCGTGCCCTGCTGCTTCTTGGCAAGCTGCCAGCGCACGACGCGCTGCAGGATGTCCTCGCGCGGATCAAGGCCAAAAATCTCTTCAGAGAGCTTCAGCTTGCCGGCGTCCTTGCCGCCAAGCGTAGTAATCTTGAGGTCCATTATTCCGCTCCCTCTGTGGCCTGGGCCTCGTTCTTGGCGGCACCATCGGTTGCAACGGCGCGGATCGCGGCGGGCTTCGGCGCATTGGCCGGAAGCGCCACCTTGGCCGCGTCGCGGACCAGGATCCATGCACCCTTCGAACCCGGGACCGCACCGCGGATCAGGATCAGGCCGCGATCGGCGTCGGTCGAGACGACCTCGACATTCTGCGTGGTGACGCGGGTGTCACCCATGTGGCCGGCCATATGCTTGCCCTTGAACACCTTGCCCGGATCCTGGCGCTGGCCAGTCGAGCCGTGCGTACGGTGCGACACCGAGTTGCCGTGCGTCGCGCGGCCGCCACCCATGTGGTGCCGCTTGATGACGCCCTGGAAACCCTTGCCGATCGTGGTTCCCGTCACATCGACCTTCTGGCCGACGACGAAATGCTCGACGGTGATCTCGGCGCCGACATCGATCATGTTGTCGGCGGAGACGCGGAACTCGGCAACCTTGGCCTTGGGCTCGACGGAAGCAGTCGCGAAATGGCCGCGCATCGCCTTCGACGTGTTCTTCACCTTGGCAAGGCCAACGCCGAGCTGGACGGCGGTATAGCCGTTCTTCTCCTGCGTGCGCTGCGCCACGACCTGGCAGTTCTCCATCTGGAGAACAGTGACGGGAACATGTTCCCCGGCATCGTTGTAGATGCGGGTCATTCCCACCTTCTTTGCAATCACACCTGAACGCATCGGTTCAATTCCTTTAGAGTTCCCTGTCGGGGCTGTCGCCCCTCCACGCCTCTTGTTCCTTCAGAGTTCCGGGTCGCCCCGCTGACCTCTGGTTCCTTAGAGCTTGATCTCGACGTCGACACCGGCGGCCAGGTCGAGCTTCATCAAAGCATCGACCGTCTGCGGGGTCGGGTCGACGATGTCGAGCAGACGCTTGTGCGTGCGCATCTCGAACTGCTCGCGGCTCTTCTTGTCGACGTGAGGCGACCGGTTGACCGTGAACTTTTCGATCCGCGTCGGCAGCGGAATGGGGCCGCGGACGTTGGCGCCGGTGCGCTTGGCGGTCGACACGATTTCCCGTGTCGAGGCGTCGAGCACCCGGTGATCAAACGCCTTCAGGCGGATGCGGATATTCTGTCCGTTCATGCGTCACTTCCTTGTTCTGGCGCGGCGCGGGCAGCGCCCGCGACAGATCGGTTTAAGTCCAAATTACTCTTTGATGGTGACGACGATGCCGGCACCGACGGTGCGGCCGCCTTCACGGATGGCGAAGCGCAGCTTCTCTTCCATGGCGATCGGCACGATCAGCTCGACATCGACGGTGATGTTGTCGCCCGGCATCACCATCTCGGTGCCTTCCGGCAGCGACACGATGCCGGTTACGTCCGTCGTGCGGAAATAGAACTGCGGACGGTAGTTGGTGAAGAACGGCGTGTGACGGCCGCCTTCGTCCTTGGTCAGGATGTAGGCTTCGGCGACGAACTTCTTGTGCGGCTTGACGGTGCCGGGCTTGGCCAGAACCTGGCCGCGCT
>NZ_JAMYKY010000041.1:0-20000 GCF_040317695.1 Mesorhizobium sp. M1403
CGGGCGCCGGGCGGCCCCCCCCCGGGGGGGGCGCCCCCCGCCGCCGCCCCCCGCGTGGCCGCGGGGGGGCGGGCGCCCCCCCCCGGGGGGGGGGGGGGGGGGCGCCCCCCCGCGGCCGGCATCCCCGCGCTGACCGCAGAGGTGGAGAGCGCATCGCTGGTGCTGGAGACGCCGGCGGCACGCCTTGTCGCCCGTGGCGAGGAACGGCCCCTTCTGCTCGACGAAGTCGAAGCGCTCCTGGCGTCGGGGGCGCTGGTGGTGGATGCATGCCGCAATGTCGTGCGGGTCGCAGACACCGTCATCTCGCTGGCGACCCGCCCGGTGCTGTTCGCTGTTGCCCGCGCGCTGGCCGAAGCCTGGCCGGGGGACGTGGCAAGATCGACGCTTATTGCGCGCGCTTTCCGCGGAAAGGACGCGGACGAATCACATCGCGCGCGGTTACGGGTCGAAATCGGGCGACTTCGCGCGGAGCTTCGGAGCTTGGCCGATGTGAGCGCGACGAAGCGGGGCTTTGCCCTGGCGCCACGCCGCGCCGGCGAGGTCGTCGTGCTGGCGCCGCCCGTCGAGGACGATCATGCCGCGGTGCTCGCCTTCCTCGCCGACGGCGAGTCGTGGTCGAGCTCGGCCTTGGCGATTGCGCTTGGAGCCAGTTCGCGTACCGTGCAGCGGGCGCTCGAGCAGCTCGCCCAGTCAGGCAAGGTGCAGTCGTTCGGCCGCGGGCGGGCGCGTCGCTGGATGACCCCGCCGGTACCGGGTTTCCCGACAATCTTGTTACTCCCCGGCCCGTTGCCGGGCTACTAGGGTGGTATTATGAAACGATCCTCAGCCGAAATCCTCCGTGAATATGGACCCTTTCCGGGTGTCGACCACGTCGACGGCGTCACCTTCGACGGTGAGCATGTCTGGTTTGCGTCAGGCGACAGATTGAACGCCTTCGATCCGGCGAGCGGCAAAGTAGTGCGCTCGATCGATGTGGCGGCACACGCCGGAACGGCCTTCGACGGCCAGCACCTCTATCAGATCGCCGAGGATCGCATCCACAAGATCGATCCGAAGAATGGCCAGGTGCTGGCGTCGATCCCGGCGCCCGGCAATGGCGGTGATTCCGGGCTCGCCTGGGCCGAAGGAACGCTCTGGGTCGGGCAGCATCGGGGCCGAAAGATCCATCAGGTCGATCCCGAGACAGGGGCAATCCTTCGCACCATCGTTTCCAACCGCGTCGTCACCGGGGTCAGCTGGGTCGATGGCGAGCTGTGGCATGGCACCTGGGAGGGTGAGGAGAGCGATGTCCGGCGGATCGATCCTGAAACGGGAAAGGTCCTGGAGAAGCTCGATATGCCGCCAGGAACAGGCGTGTCGGGGCTCGAATCCGATGGCGGTGACCAGTTTTTCTGTGGCGGCGGAAACAGCGGCAAGATCAGAGCTGTCCGCCGGCCCAAACGAGGCTCCGCGGCCAGGATTTGAGTTTTCCACCTTCTCGGCCGGCCCTTTTGGCCGGTTTGGTTAGCCTAGGCTCGCGATCAATTTTTCGAGCAGGCGTGCCAGCATGACCTGCTCCGGGCGTATCAGGCCGGAAAGTATCTCGTGCTCGTTGGCAACGTGCGCGGCAACCGCCTCGTCGATCAAAGCGAGGCCCTTCCGGGTCAGTTGTACGACGATGCCGCGGCGATCGTCGGGATGTGGCCCGCGCTTGATCAAGCCGGATTTCTCGAGCCGATCGAGGCGGTTGGTCATCGCGCCCGATGTCACCATCGTCGCCTCGTACAGAGCGGTCGGCGTCAGCGCGTATGGCGGCCCGGAACGACGCAGCGTCGCCAGCACATCGAATTCTCCGGATTGCAGTCCGTAACTTGCAAACAGCGGCGCCAGCCGCTCCCGCGCGATCAACGCGGCAGCCTCGTTCAACCGTCCGAGCACGGCCATCGGCGAGACATCGAGATCCGGCCGTTCCTTTTTCCACTGCTCGATCGCTTTTGCTGCGCGATCCATGTCTCTCACCGTTATGTATCTTGACGTGAAGAATCTTTACCTTATCGTACCTCAGCTTGTGGTATCGGCCAAGTGCGAACAGGCGATGGGACGGCGATGAAATTTCTCTGGGACTCGGCGCTTGGCCTTCTGGTCGTCACCGGTGGACTGCTCGGCCTGACGCTGCCGTTCGGCAAGATCGCGACGGCGGCCGGCGTCCCCGCCATGGTCTGGGCCTTCGTCATCTCGCTTGGCGCCGGCGGCGTGCTTTTGTGCGCATTGCTGCTCAACGGGCAGCGCATGCGGCTTTCGCCGCACAGGCTGCGCTATTTCTTTGTCACCGCGGCCGTCTCCTACGCAATCCCCAATCTGCTGATGTTTTCAGCCATTCCGCATCTGGGCGCCGGCTACAGCGGCATCATGTTCACGCTGTCGCCGGTCGTCACGCTGGTGTTCTCGATGCTGCTCGGGGTCAGGCGCCCGACCATGCTGGGCATCGTCGGCATAGTCGTCGGTTTCGTGGGCGCAGTCATGGTGGCCGTGACGCGCGGGGAAGCGGGCCATCCGGCCGAATTTTTCTGGGTGGCGATGGGCCTGCTCATCCCGGTCAGCCTCGCCGCCGGCAACATCTACCGCACCGTCGACTGGCCTGAAGACACCGGCCCGATCGAGCTTGCCGTCGGCAGCCATCTGGCAGCAGCCTTGATGCTGCTTGCCGGCATTCTGGTCCTGCTGGGCGGCAATGCATTCGGCTCGCTCGGCGGCGTGCCGCTGGTCGCTGCGGCACAGGTGGCATCAGCCTCGGCGATGTTCGCCTTCTTCTTCCGCCTGCAAGCGGTCGGCGGCCCGGTCTATCTCAGCCAGATCGGCTATGTGGCGGCGGCGGTCGGGCTGTTTGCCGGGACGCTCTTCCTCGGCGAGCGCTATCAGTTGCTGACCTGGGCGGGTGCCGTCATCATCACCGCCGGCGTGTTCATCACCACCAAGGCGCAAAGCCAGAAGACATAGGGGCCAGAAGGCGTAAGCTTCAGACGGATACCTTCTCCGCCAGCACCATGTAGTTGACGTCCATGTCCTTCGACCGCTGCCAGCGATCGGCGAGCGGGCTGTAGGTGACCCCGGTGCGGTCGATGACGGTCAGGCCGGCGCCGGCAAGCGCCTTTTCGAGTTCCTCGGGGCGCACCAGCTTGCCGAACTGGTGGGTGCCGCGGGGCAGCCAGCGCAGCACATATTCGGCGCCGATGATGGCCAGGCCCAGGGCCTTCAGCGTGCGGTTGATGGTGGCGACGAACATGATGCCGCCGGGCTTGACCATCTCGCCGCATTTGGCCAGGAACAGATCGACATCGGCGACATGCTCGACCACTTCCATGTTGAGGATGACGTCGAATTTTTCGCCAGCGTCGGCCAGGTCTTCCGCGGTCGTTGCGCGGTAGTCCACCGTGACGCCGACTTCAGCGGCATGCAGCTTCGCCACCTCAATGTTGGTGACTGAGGCATCGGCGCCGACCACTTCGGCGCCAAGCCGCGCCATCGGCTCGCACAAAAGCCCGCCGCCGCAGCCTATGTCGAGGAAGCGCAGGCCTTCGAACGGCCGTGCCGCACGCGGATCACGGCCGAAGCGGGCCGCCACCTGGTCGCGGATATAGGCAAGCCGGATCGGGTTGAACTTATGCAGCGGGCGGAACTTGCCGTTCGGGTTCCACCATTCGGCGGCAAGGGCGGAAAATCGTTCCACCTCTCCGGCATCGATCGTCGATCGTCGGGGCTCTGGCATGGCGTGGTCTCCTCGGACGCTAGGAAGTCGGGCGCAAGGCTGCGAATGTCAAGGCGCGAAATTCACCGCCGGCAGCGCGATGCGCGTGATGCCTGACAGCACCGCCTTTTGCCGGAGGCAATTGTGTCAGCACATGTCAGTTGATGGTGTGCCGGAAGGAAACACCAATGCCCTGGCGGACGAAGCAGAGACATCGTGTCCGAAGGAGTGCACAATGATGCGAACGGTTGCTTCCATTCTTTGGCGCCGGCTTGACCAGGAAGGCCACGACGCTTGCCTGCTGTCGGAAGCGAGTTCCGGGTGGAACCTCAGGGGACACGCGCTTTTCGTTCAGGACGGCAAGCCGTGCAGCATCGCCTACGAGGTGGACTGCGATGCCGGCTGGCATACGCGCTCGGCGCGTGCCGACGGCTTCCTCGGCACGCAAGAGCTGCATTATAGCATCGACCGGCTTACCGAGCGCCAATGGACGCTGAACGGCGAGCATCAAGCTGAAGTCGACGGTCTCATCGATGTCGATCTCGGCTTCACGCCCGCCACGAACCTTTTGGCGCTCCGCCGTTTTGCCCTCGATGTCGGCACGGCGACGCCCGCCCCGGCGGCCTATCTGACATTTCCCGACCTGAGGCTGACGCACCTGGAACAGACCTATCGACGCGTCGATGCGGCACACTACGCCTATGCCGCGCCGCTGTTCGGCTACAATGAGATGCTGGAGGTTTCGCGGCTCGGTTTCGTCCTCGATTATCCGCGCCTGTGGAGAGCCACGGCACTGTAGGGCTGAAGCGAGCGGCATTTGCCAAGAAGCAGTGCAGGCGTGACACTGCGCTCGTGTGTCGCCTGGCCGGCAGCGGCGGCATGCCTTGCGAAACCGCGATCATTTGGCTAAGGAGGCCGCGCATTGAGCGTCCGGCCCGGTCGGACGCATTTCCGCTTTTCGGCCCTCGGTCCGGCATTCAGTCAAAGGCATTTCGCTTCCATGGCGCGCATCGTGATGAAATTCGGCGGAACGTCCGTCGCCGACATCGCCCGCATCCGCAATGTGGCGCGTCACGTCAAACGCGAGGTCGATGCCGGCCATGAGGTCGCCGTCGTGGTCTCGGCGATGGCCGGCAAGACCAACGAGCTCGTGCATTGGACGCGCGAGGCCTCGCCGATGCACGATGCGCGCGAATATGACGCCGTCGTCGCGTCCGGCGAGCAGGTCACCGCCGGCTTGCTGGCGATCGCGCTGCAGAATATCGGCGTGCATGCCCGCTCCTGGCAAGGCTGGCAGATCCCGATCAAGACCGACAACGCGCATGGCGCGGCGCGCATTCTCGATATTGACGGCGCGTTCCTGATCAAGCGCTTCGGCGAAGGCCAGGTGGCGGTGGTGGCCGGTTTCCAGGGCATCGGGCCGGACAACCGGATCGCAACGCTCGGCCGCGGCGGTTCCGATACCAGCGCTGTCGCCATCGCGGCGGCGGTCAAGGCCGACCGCTGCGACATCTACACCGATGTCGACGGGGTCTACACGACCGATCCGCGCATCGAGCCGAAGGCGCGGCGGCTGGCCAAGATTTCCTTCGAGGAAATGCTCGAAATGGCCTCGCTGGGCGCCAAGGTCCTGCAGGTGCGCTCGGTCGAGCTTGCCATGGTGCACAGGGTGCGTACCTTTGTGCGGTCGTCCTTCGACGATCCCGATGCACCCGGAATGGGGGATTTGCTCAATCCGCCGGGAACGCTTATTTGCGACGAGGAAGAGATCGTGGAACAGCAGGTCGTCACCGGAATTGCCTATGCCAAGGACGAGGCGCAGATATCGCTGCGCCGCGTCGGCGACCGGCCGGGCGTCGCCGCCGGCATTTTCGGGCCGCTGGCCGAGGCCAACATCAATGTCGACATGATCGTCCAGAACATTTCCGAGGACGGCAAGTTCACCGATATGACCTTCACCGTGCCATCCGGCGACGTCGACAAGGCGCTTGCCGTGCTCGAGCGGCTGAAGGCTACGATCGGCTACGATGTGGTGCAGTCGGAAGCCGGCATGTCAAAGGTCTCGGTCATCGGCATCGGCATGCGCAGCCATGCCGGCGTCGCCGCCACCGCCTTCAAGGCGCTGGCCGACAGGTCGATCAACATCCGCGCCATTACAACGTCCGAAATCAAGATTTCGATCCTGATCGACGGTCCCTATACGGAACTAGCAGTTCGCACTTTGCATTCCGTCTACGGTCTGGATAAGCAGTAGCAGATCGAAAGTCTTGGAGCGGCCTTTATGCGTCCGATTGGACGCACGGCGCTCTAATTGAGTTGTTGCGTTTGTGCCGCTGTGCAGGGCAACCTGCACCGGCTGAAATGCTATTGGAGAAGAAGCCGCGATGCGTGATTCGGCCAGTGGCCCGCGCGTTTTGCTGAAACGGCTCCGCGAGCTCATGCAAGAGCCGCTGGAGCCGCAGGAGCGGCTTGACCGGATCGTGCGCGACATCGCCTCCAACATGGTTGCCGAGGTCTGCTCGCTCTATGTGCTGCGCGCCGATTCGGTGCTCGAGCTCTACGCCACCGAAGGCCTGAACCCGAACGCCGTCCACCTGGCGCAGCTCAGGCTGGGCCAAGGCCTGGTCGGCACGATTGCGGCCTCGGCGCGGCCGCTCAACCTTTCCAACGCACAGGAGCATCCTGCCTTCGCCTACCTGCCGGAGACCGGGGAAGAGATCTACAATTCCTTCCTCGGCGTGCCGGTGCTGCGGGCAGGGCGGACGCTCGGCGTCCTAGTCGTGCAGAACAAGACCATGCGCCATTATCGCGACGACGAGGTCGAGGCGCTGGAAACGACGGCGATGGTGATCGCCGAGATGATCGCCACCGGCGATCTGGAGCGGCTGACGCGCCCCGGCCTCGAGCTCGATCTGCGTCGCCCGGTAAGCTTTACCGGCCTGTCCTTCAATGAAGGCGTCGGGCTCGGCCATGTGGTGCTGCACGAGCCGCGCATTGTCGTCACCAACCTGTTCAACGAGGACAGCGAGGAGGAGGTCAGGCGGCTCGACGCGTCCCTCGGCTCGCTCAGGCTCTCCATCGACGACATGCTGGAGCGCCGCGACGTCGCCTTCGAGGGCGAGCATCGCCAGGTGCTCGAAGCCTATCGCATGTTCGCCAACGACCGTGGCTGGGTACGCCGGCTGGAGGAGGCGATCCGCAACGGCCTGACGGCCGAAGCGGCGGTCGAAAAGGTGCAGAGCGACATGCGTGCCCGCATGCTGCACATGACCGATCCGTATCTGCGCGAACGGATGAGCGATTTCGACGATCTCGCCAACCGGTTGCTGCGGCAGCTTATGGGGCGCGGACCGGAGGACGTCGCGGCCTCGCTGCCCAAGGACGCCATCATCGTCGCCCGCTCGATGGGTGCTGCCGAGCTGCTTGACTATCCCAGAGACAAGCTGCGCGGACTGGTGCTGGAGGACGGCGCGGCGACCAGCCATGTCGTCATCGTGGCCCGTGCGATGGGCATACCGGTCGCCGGCCAGATGAAGGGCGCCGTTTCCATGGCGGAAAACGGCGATGCCATCATCGTCGACGGCGAGGAAGGCGCGATCCATCTGCGCCCGCAGCCCGACCTCGAGGCGGCCTATGCCGAGAAAGTGCGCTTCAGGGCGCGGCGGCAGGAGGTCTACCGCGAGCTGCGCAAGAAGCCGTCGGTGACCAAGGACGGTGTCCAGGTCGATCTTCTGATGAATGCCGGGCTGGCGGTCGACCTGCCGCAACTGGCCGAAGCTGGCGCGGCCGGCATCGGCCTGTTCCGCACCGAGCTGCAATTCATGGTCGCCTCGACTTTTCCGCGCGCCGAAGCGCAGGAGCGGCTCTATCGCGACGTGCTCGAGGCGGCGCGCGGCAAGCCGGTGACGTTCCGCACCATCGATATCGGCGGCGACAAGGTGCTGCCCTATTTCAAGGGGTCGATCCAGGAGGAGAACCCGGCGCTCGGCTGGCGCGCCATCCGCCTGACGCTCGACCGGCCCGGCCTGCTGCGCACCCAGATCCGCGCACTGCTCAAGGCGTGCGGCGGGCGCGAACTGAAGCTGATGCTGCCAATGGTGACGGAACTCGGCGAGATCGTGCAGGCGCGCGAGATCATCGATCGCGAGGTGCGGCATTTGTCGCGCTTTGCCCATCATTTGCCGACCAGCCTCAAGGTGGGCGCGATGCTGGAGGTGCCGTCGCTGCTGTTCCAGCTCGACGAGTTGATGAAGGCGGTCGATTTCGTCTCGGTAGGCTCGAACGATCTGTTCCAGTTCGTCATGGCGGTGGATCGCGGCAACACCCAATTGTCCGACCGCTTCGACCCGCTCTCGACGCCGTTCCTGCGTGTTTTGAAGAAAATTGCCGACGCCGGAGCGCGCAACCATACGCCGGTGACCCTGTGCGGCGAACTTGCCGGCAAGCCGATTTCGGCGATGGCGCTGATCGGCCTTGGCTATCGCTCGATCTCGATGTCGCCGGCTTCGATCGGCCCGGTCAAGGCGATGCTGACGGAACTGCCGCTCAGCGAACTGGAAGCGTTCTTCGACGACAATCTGATGGCGCCGGCGCAAGGCCTGCCGATGCGGGCGCTGCTGCAAGCCTTTGCCGACGACCGCTCCATACCGCTATAGACTTCGCCATGATCAACCTGCCCCGCGACCGTATGGACCAAGTCGTCAAGCGTTTCGACATGCTCGAAGCGCAGATGTCGGCCGGGCCGGCGGCGGACGCCTATGTCAGGATGGCCTCCGAATATGCCGACATCCAGGAGATGGTGGCAAAGATCAGGGCGCTGCGCGCCGCGGAGCGCGAACAGGCCGATCTGGAGGCGATGCTCGCCGACAAGGGCACCGACGCCGAGATGCGGGCCTTGGCCGAGGCCGATCTGCCAGGGGTCAAGCATCGCATCGAGGCGCTGCAGCAGGACATCCAAATCCTGCTGTTGCCAAGGGATGCCGCCGACGAAAAGAACGCCATCCTCGAAATCCGCGCCGGCACCGGCGGTGACGAGGCGGCACTTTTCGCCGGCGACCTGTTTCGCATGTACGAGCGCTATGCCGCGGCGCATGGCTGGCGTTTCGAGACGGTGTCGGCCAGCGAGGGCGAGGTCGGCGGCTACAAGGAAATCATAGCCACCGTTTCGGGCAAGGGCGTCTTTGCGCATCTGAAATTCGAATCCGGCGTGCACCGCGTGCAGCGCGTGCCGACGACGGAGGCGGGCGGGCGCATCCATACCTCGGCGGCGACGGTCGCGGTGTTGCCGGAAGCGGAAGAGGTCGATATCGACATCAGGGCCGAAGACATCCGCATCGACACGATGCGCGCCTCGGGTTCCGGCGGCCAGCACGTCAACACCACCGATTCGGCCGTGCGCATCACCCATCTGCCGACCGGCATCATGGTGGTGCAGGCGGAAAAGTCGCAGCACCAGAACCGGGCGAAGGCCATGCAGATCCTGCGCGCCAGGCTCTACGACCTCGAGCGCAGCAAGGCGGACGAGGAACGCTCCGAATCGCGCAAGTCGCAGGTCGGCTCGGGCGACCGCTCGGAACGCATCCGCACCTATAATTTTCCGCAAGGGCGCGTCACCGATCATCGCATCAACCTGACGCTCTACAAGCTCGACCGGGTGATGATGGGTGAGCTTGACGAGATCATCGACGCGCTGATCGCCGATCACCAGTCGAAGCTGCTCGCCGATATCGGCCTCGATGGCTGACGGCCTGCCCGGCACGCTCGCCTCACTGTTGCGGGCGGCGCGAAAACGGCTTGCCGCGGCCGGGATGACGGATCCGGCGCTCGATGCCAGGCTGATCGTCGAGCATTTTTCCGGCACGACCCGCACGCAGGCCATCGCCGATCCCGAGCAAACGGTCGATGCGGGCGTGAGGGCAGCGATCGATGCCGCACTGCGGCGGCGTATCGCCGGCGAGCCGGTGCACCGCATCCTCGGCTATCGCGAATTCTACGGCTTGCGCCTGTCGCTTTCGCCGCAAACGCTGGAGCCCCGGCCGGATACCGAAACGCTGGTCGAGGCTATACTGCCCTTCGTCAAGACAATGGCGGCACGCGAGGGCGGCTGCCGCGTCCTCGATCTGGGGACCGGCACCGGTGCCATCGCGCTGGCGCTGCTCAGCGCCGTCCCGGCCGCGACCGCCACCGGCGTCGACATTTCGCGAGAGGCGCTGGTCACGGCCATGCGCAATGCCGGGGAATTGGGGCTCGCCGACCGGTTCACGGCGCTCAAATCCGACTGGTTTGAAAAAGTTTCTGGCCGGTACCATGTAATTGTCGCAAACCCTCCCTATATACCCTCAGACGACATTGGAAATCTGCAGGACGAGGTCCGCGGTTTCGATCCACGCCAGGCCTTGGATGGCGGCGTGGACGGTCTGAGCCCCTACAGGAAGATCGCCGCAGGAGCGGCAGCCTATTTGGAACTCCAAGGCAGGATTGCGGTCGAGATCGGCCATACGCAGCACCAACAGGTTACGGGGATATTCTCCGCGGCCGGGTACCGTTCGGTCGGGGTGTTTCGTGATCTCGGCGGAAACGACAGAGTTCTTGTGTTCGAACGGTGGAAGCCGTGATGCAGTGCGAAAAAAGCGCTTGGCAATACCGGGGAATGCGGCTAGGGTCCCCTTAACCGGATGAGACGAAGCAGGCAGTGCTCTTAGCGATTCGGTTTTCCTTGGAAATAGCTGCCTTCTTGCGCAAACGACGCCCAAGCTTCGTGCGGGAATCGTCCGGCAAGTGAAGTAACCGGAACAGGATGGCACGTGGCGCCAACGCAATTGATGCGGGCGAACGCCGGTGAAGGAACGAAACGGCTGGCCGCATGAGCGCCTCCGTTCGTGAAGAGTTTTTCGAAAATTTCAAAGTGAAGAGAGTCTAATGAGGCCACAACAGCAAAACAGGCGCATGCGCGGTCGCAACAACAATGGCGGCGGCGGCAACAACAATAACAACAACAACCGTAAGGGGCCGAATCCCCTGACGCGCAACTATGAGAGCAACGGTCCGGACGTGAAGATCCGCGGATCGGCTCAGCAGATTGCCGAGAAGTACGCAACCCTTGCCCGTGACGCGCAAAGCTCCGGCGACCGGGTGATGGCGGAAAACTATCTCCAGCATGCAGAGCACTATAACCGCATCATCGCAGCCGCTCAGGCACAGATGCCGATCCAGAACGCGCAGCAGAATCGAGATGATTTCGACGATGACGGCGACGAGGATCGCGATGAGTTCGACAATGCCGGCAACAACAATGCCAACGAGGCCTCGGCTTCGGCCAATCACGGTGCCGGCCCGCAGCCGGTCATCGATGGCACGCCGGCCGAGCTGGCTCTGAACCAGGAAAACAGCCGCGACAATCGGGGCGGCCGCGACAACAATGGCGGACGCCACCGCGACCGTCGCCCCAATGGCGGTTACGGCCAGAACGGCCAGCGCGGCGAATATGGCGCGCGCGGCGAGCAGCAGGGTGGTCAGCGCGTCGAACAGCCACGGCGCGACGAGACGCCGGCGCAGGCAGAGCCCGTGCCGGCCGCTGAGCCGGTCTTTGTGAGCGAGCCCGCACCGCAATTCGAAAACCTTTCGCCGGCGGGTCTCGCCGCCCAGGCCGAGCTCAACGAAGCCGCGGCCGAAAACAGCCCGGCCCGCCGCCCCAGGCGTCCGCGTCGTCCGCGCCTCGATGTCGAACAGGCAAATGGCGGCAACGACAATGCCGGCCCTGACAGTTCCGGCCCTGACAGTGCCGAAACTGGCAATGTCGATGCGGCGCCGGCTGAAGACGCCGGCGGTCAACCTACTATTGCCGACGTCGAGAATTGATCGAAGAAACGTTCAGGCGATCTTAGCGCATCCTTTACCCTGGACGGCGGAGAGAAATCTCCGCCGTTTTTGTTTTGCGCGCTCGGAATATTATGCGTTCGCCAGTGTCGAGGCGTCTTGAGGGTCCGTGGTTTGCGTCCCATATCTTGCGTGAACAGGATCCGGCTCGAACGGGCGGGTCCGTCACCGCAATCTGATCCGGTGCCGCGAAGCGGGCCGGTGACGGAAGGAGACAGGCATGAATCTTGAAAAATATTCCGAGCGCGTGCGTGGCTTTATCCAGTCCGCGCAAACCATGGCGCTTTCCCGCAGCCACCAGCAATTCACCCCCGAGCATATCCTCAAGGTCCTTGTCGATGACGACGAGGGCCTGGCTGCGTCGCTGATAGAGCGCGCCGGCGGCAATGTCCGTGACGTCAAGCTCGGCGTCGAAACGGCACTGGAGGCAATGCCCAAGGTCGAGGGCGGCAATGGCCAGCTCTATTTGGCGCAGCCGCTGGCAAAGGTGTTCTCGACCGCCGAGGAACTGGCCAAGAAGGCCGGTGACAGCTTCGTTACCGTCGAACGGCTTCTGCAGGCGCTTGCCATGGAAAAGTCGGCCAAGACCGCCGACATCCTGTCCAAGGCCGGTGTCACGCCGCAGGCGCTGAACCAGGTCATCAACGACGTACGCAAAGGTCGCACCGCCGATTCGGCGAGCGCCGAGCAGGGCTACGACGCGCTGAAGAAATACGCGCGCGACCTGACGGCGGACGCCCGCGCGGGCAAGCTCGATCCGGTCATCGGCCGTGATGACGAAATTCGCCGCACCATCCAGGTGCTGTCGCGCCGCACCAAGAACAACCCGGTGCTGATCGGCGAACCCGGCGTCGGCAAGACGGCGATCGCCGAAGGGCTGGCGCTGCGCATCGTCAATGGCGATGTGCCGGAATCGCTCAAGGACAAGCAGCTGATGGCGCTCGACATGGGGTCGCTGATCGCCGGCGCCAAATACCGCGGCGAGTTCGAGGAGCGGCTGAAGGCGGTGCTTTCCGAAGTCACGTCTGCGGCCGGCGGCATCATCCTGTTCATCGACGAGATGCACACCCTGGTCGGCGCCGGCAAGGCGGATGGCGCCATGGATGCGTCGAACCTGCTGAAGCCGGCGCTGGCCCGCGGCGAGCTGCACTGCGTCGGCGCCACCACGCTCGACGAATACCGCAAGCATGTCGAGAAGGATGCGGCCCTTGCCCGCCGCTTCCAGCCGGTCTTCGTCAATGAGCCGACGGTCGAAGACACCGTCTCGATCCTGCGCGGCCTGAAAGAGAAATACGAGCAGCACCACAAAGTGCGCATCTCGGATTCGGCGCTGGTCGCGGCCGCTACGCTGTCAAACCGCTACATCGCCGACCGCTTCTTGCCGGACAAGGCGATCGATCTCGTCGACGAGGCCGCCTCGCGGCTCAGGATGCAGGTCGATTCGAAGCCCGAGGCGCTGGACGAGATCGATCGCCGCATCATGCAGCTCAAGATCGAGCGCGAGGCGCTCAAGGTCGAGAAGGACGATGCCTCGAAGGACCGGCTCGCCCGGCTCGAGAAGGAACTCTCGAACCTCGAGGAGGAATCGACCGAGCTGACCTCGAAGTGGCAGGCCGAGAAGCAGAAGCTCGGGCTTGCCGCCGACCTCAAGAAGCAGCTCGACGAGGCGCGCAACGAACTTGCCATTGCGCAGCGCAAGGGCGAATTCCAGCGCGCCGGCGAACTTGCCTATGGCAAGATCCCGGAACTCGAAAAGCAGCTGAAGCAGGCTGAAGCCAGGGATGGCAAGGCCGGCATGGTCGAGGAAGTGGTCGGCCCCGATCACGTCGCTCATATCGTGTCGCGCTGGACGGGGATCCCGGTCGACAAGATGCTGGAAGGCGAACGCGACAAGCTGTTGCGCATGGAAGACGAGGTCGGCAAGCGCGTCGTCGGCCAGGGTGAGGCGGTGCAGGCGGTGTCGAAAGCGGTGCGCCGTGCGCGCGCCGGCCTGCAGGACCCGAACCGGCCGCTCGGCTCGTTCATGTTCCTCGGACCGACGGGCGTCGGCAAGACCGAATTGACCAAGGCACTGGCCAGCTTCCTGTTCGACGACGAGAGCGCCATGGTGCGCATCGACATGTCGGAGTTCATGGAGAAGCACTCGGTCGCCCGGCTGATCGGCGCGCCCCCCGGCTATGTCGGCTATGAGGAAGGCGGCGCGCTGACCGAAGCGATCCGGCGGCGGCCCTATCAGGTCGTGCTGTTCGACGAGATCGAGAAGGCGCATCCGGACGTGTTCAACGTGCTGCTGCAGGTGCTCGACGACGGCCGGCTGACCGACGGGCAGGGCCGTACGGTCGACTTCCGCAACACGCTGATCATCATGACGTCCAACCTCGGCGCCGAATATCTGGTCAATCTCGGCGAGGACCAGGATGTCGACGTGGTGCGCGACGAGGTGATGAATGTGGTCAGGGCTTCGTTCCGGCCGGAATTCCTCAACCGCATCGACGAGGTGATCCTGTTCCACCGGCTGCGCCGGCAGGATATGGGCCGCATCGTCGAAATCCAGCTCAAGCGGCTGGAAAACCTGCTTGTCGACCGCAAGATCGCGCTTTCGCTCGATCAGGAGGCGATCGACTGGCTGGCGGCCAAGGGTTACGACCCGGCCTATGGCGCGCGGCCGCTGAAGCGGGTAATGCAGAAGGAATTGCAGGATCCGCTGGCGGAAAAGATCCTGCTCGGCGAGATCCTCGACGGCTCGACCGTCAAGGTCACCGCCGGGTCCGACCGGCTGAACTTCCGCTCGAAGCCGGCGGTCGTGGCAACCGAGGCGGCCGCCTGACTTCAAGGCAAGAGCCTGTTCCATCCTGATGGATTCGGATGGGCTCCTCTCTTCTCTTTTGACCATGATCTCGTGGTCTAACATCATTGGCGGGGCGCAGATGACGCTGGACGATTATAACAGCTTCTGCGCCTCGCTGCCTTCGACGACCCATGTCGTGCAGTGGGGCGGCGCCCATGTCTGGAAAGTCGGCGGCAAGGTGTTTGCAATCGGCGGCTGGAGTGAAGGCAAGGAGCCGTTCGTCACCTTCAAATGCTCCGATATCGCCTATGACGTGCTGAGGGAACAACCGGGCCTTCGGCCGGCGCCCTATCTCGCCTCGCGCGGCATGAAATGGATCCAGCGCCAGACAGGCGAAAGCATGGATGATGAAGCGCTGAAGGATTATCTGCGCGAAAGCCACCGTCTCGTCGCGCTGAAGCTGACGAAGCAGGCGCGCAAGGAATTGGGGCTCATTGCCGGTTGATCTGCCAGAAATCCGCCATCTTCATGCCCGGTTCATATTGGAACCTTATCGTACGCAAGTGATTTGCTGGCGAAGGGGTTCGCGACCACATCGGCCCGAAATCGAGTTTTGATTTTCGCAAAGCACGATGCGGAGATTTAAAGCGTTAGAGTGTCCTTAAGCCCAAAAGGACGCGCGGCGCTCTTGAGAGACAATGCCGGCGGCGGCAATTACGACCGGAGAATTTTGGCCACCATGTTGCGCACCATCTTTACCCTTTCAGCGCTTGCTGCCGGGCTGCTGGCTTCGAATACGATGGCATCGCCGATAGTGGATACTGCGCCACGGGTGGGTCGTGCTGCCGATGACGGCGGCATTCTTGTCGCCCAGAACGGCAATCTCGACATCTATTACGACGCCAGAGGAAACCGCGTCATCGTCGATGCGGAGACCGGCAAGGTTATCGCCATCCAGCCGCCGCAGACCAGGCTCGATCGCCGTGCCTTGCGCCGCGAGCGCCTGCGCAATCTCGGACCGGTCGAAGACGACCGCTATTATCTTGACGATCCGGAGGACACGGCGCGGTTCCGCCGCAGGCAATTGGAAGACGAAGGCAGGGTCATCGTGCCGCCGGCTGACGAGTACGACCCCTATGGCGACAATTCGGCAGAAGTCTTCCCCGAAGCGCCGCGGGATGACGGCGGCTATGGCAACAATTTTCCGGAGGCAGCGCAGCCGGTGAAGCCGCGCACCGTTGAGCGCCAGCCGCTCAATGAGGCTTCGATCGAGCCGGTCGAACCGACAGTGCCGGGCGAGCAGGCGGCCTTGCCGCCAAACACCGCCTTGCCGCCAAGCACTGGCGGCAAAACCGCGGTCGACCCGTCGTTATCGCTTGGCGCCCGCCAGGACGTGGCGGCGCTGCAGGTGCTGCTCGACCGTGCCGGTTCTTCGCCAGGCGTCATCGACGGACGCTTCGGCTCGAATGTCGACAAGGCGCTTGCCGCCTATAACGAGATCACCGGCAGCAATCTGAAATCGACCGACGCGATCGGCATCCAGGCCGCCCTGGCGCAATCCGGTGGCGATGCCTTCGCCTCCTATACGATCACGCCCGAGGATGCGGCCGGCCCCTATGTCGCCTCGATACCGGAGGACTACAGCCAAAAGGCCCAGCTCGACCGCATGGGCTACACGTCGGTGCCCGAGGCGCTGGCCGAGCGCTTCCATATGGATGAAAACTATCTAAAGTCGCTCAATCCGGACGCCAATTTCAGCCGCCCCGGCACCATCATCAAGGTCGCTAATTTCGGCAGGCTGGTGGCGACGCCGGTGGCGCGCATCATCGCCGACAAGGCCAACAAGCAGGTCCGCGCCTATGATGCGGCGGGCAAGCTGGTCGCGGCCTATCCGGCGACCATCGGCTCGTCGGACACGCCGTCGCCGTCCGGCACGCATGCGGTGTCGCGTGTCGCGTTGGATCCGAATTACACCTACAACCCGAACATCAATTTCAAGCAGGGCGAAAACGACAGGATCCTGACCATCCCGCCGGGGCCGAACGGTCCGGTCGGCTCGGTCTGGATTGCGCTGGACAAGCCGACCTATGGCATTCACGGCACCCCGGATCCATCCAAGATCGGCAAGACCGAAAGCCATGGCTGCGTGCGGCTGACCAATTGGGACGCGCGCGAGCTGGCCAAAATCGTGTCGCCCGGCGTGACGGTGGAGTTCGTCGACTGAGTTGAGCGTTTTCGCTCCACTCACCCGATGATCTTGCGCAGCAGTCGCGCGCGTGGCGCCGCCGCATAGATCAGCTGCACCACCAACATGAAGCCGACGCTGAGCAGCGGGCTGACCAGGCAGAGTGCAGCGCCGATCGCCCACAGGATCTGCGCCTTGACGATGCGCAGATAGACCGTTCGGGTGGTCTCCGCATCGACGCCTTCCGCCAGGAGGCCGTTTTTGTCCGCATAGCGCCAACTGGCGAGCAGCGTCAGCCCGAGCATCAAAAGATTGAGCCAGTAGACGAGCACGGCGGTTCTGAATTCGAGGAAGTCGGCCAAAAGATCGGTCGAGAACGGCAGCAAGGCGATGAAACCGAGAAAACAAAGGTTCAGCGTCGCAAGCCGCCTGTCGGACTTCGCGATCAGCCCGTGCTGCGCCTGCTGGCCGAACCAGAAGATGGTCAGCGTCAGGCAGCTGAGCGCATAGGTCAGAAAACGCGGCGCCAGTGCTGCGACCGCGGCGATCAACTCATTTTCGGAATGCACCGTTTCATGCGCTGGCACCCTGATCTCGAGAACGATCAGGGTGAGCGCGATGGCGAACACGCCGTCGGTGATGCCGACGACGCGCCCACGTCCTTCCGCCGAGGGTTCGAGCGGTCGTTTCATGCGGGTATTTTCCCCCTTGCCAGTCGCGCTGCAAGAAGCTTAGCACGGCATCGGCCGTTTGCACCCGCACTGGCGTGGTCCTGCCTGCATGGCCAGGTTCGGGCTGGTTTCAACGAGAACAGCCTGCTGGCCGGTTGTCGCTGGCCCCCCGGCGGTCTAGGTAAGGCAGCATGCACACGCCAACCAAAGTCGGTACCGGCGCCGTTCCCCTGACCGGCTCACTTCCGTCCGATACGTTTTGCCCGCAGGCGCAGCGGCGGTTCGTGCTGATCGCGGCGATCCTGGCTTCCGCACTCGGCTTTATCGACGGATCGGTCCTGGCTATTGCGACGCCGGCGATCCGCGTCGACCTCGGCGCCAGCCTCGCCGAGGCGCAATGGATTTCCAATGCCTATGCATTGACGCTTTCAGCCCTCATTCTCGTCGGCGGCGCCGCTGGCGATCGCTTCGGCCTGCGCCACTCCTTCGTCGCCGGCATCGTCCTGTTCATCGCCGCCTCGCTTGCCTGCGCGTTGGCGCCTAACCCGGCGGTGCTTATTGCGTTTCGGGCTATCCAGGGTGTTGGAGCGGCCGTCATGGTGCCGGGCAGCCTGGCCCTTATCGCCAAAGCCTATCCGAAAAAGGAACGCGGCCGGGCGATCGGCATCTGGGCGGCGGCATCAGCGCTGACGATGGCGCTCGGTCCGGTGCTGGGCGGCTTCGTGCTGTCGGCCTTCGGCGACGGCATCTGGCGGGCGATCTTCGCCATCAACCTGCCGCTCGGTCTTATCTCGATCTATCTTCTGCTGGCCAAGGTTCCCGCCGACGCGCCGGCGGAAAAGCGCAGCCTCGATCTCGGCGGCGCAGCACTCGCCATATTGGCGTTCGGAGCGCTCGCTTACGGCCTGACCTCGATGAGCGGTGACGGGGAGGGGCTGATGTCCGGCCCGAGTATTGCCGCCGGCGCAGTTTTGCTCGTCGTGTTCATAGTCTTCGAACGCCGGCGGCGCGAGCCGATGATCGACCTGTCGCTGTTTCGGATTGGGGCGTTTGCGGGCGCCAATGTGGCGACCTTCTTCCTTTATTTCGCGCTGTCGGCCAATCTGTTCTATCTGCCGATGCTCATGATCGCCGGATGGGGGCTGAGCACGGCCGAGGTCGGCTTCATCTTCCTGCCGCTGTCGGCATTGATCGCGCTGCTGTCCGGGCCGGTCGGCCAGTGGTCCGACCGCATCGGGCCTCGCTTTCCGATCGCCAGCGGCAGTCTGGTGGTGGCTGTTGCCTTTGCCGGGCTTGCCTTGCTGGCCTATTGGGGCATCCACAATTTCTGGTTGGGGGTGTTCCCGCTGATGGCGCTGATGGGGTTCGGCATGGCGCTGGTGGTGTCGCCGCTCTCGACCGCCATCATGACGGCGGTCGAGGACAAGGATACGGGTGCGGGCTCGGGCATCAACAACGCCGTCTCGCGCATCGGCGGCCTGATTGCCGTGGCGGCGATGGGATCGCTGGCGGCCTGGGTCTACGCTGCCGTGCTCGGCACCGGTGCCGGCATTCCGGGTTTCGGCGAACCGGCGCCCGCCGGCCTGGCGCCCGGTCTCGATGCGGCACGGCTTGCCGCCAGCGACGCGGCATTCGCGGCCGTTGCCGCAGTGACCGCGCTGCTTTGCCTGCTTTCGGCAATCACCGCCTGGATGACGGTTTCCGGCGAGCGGCTGCCATGGGCGCGCGACACGGCGAATCAGCAGGGCTGACGACGAAAACGTCGGCTCAGCCTTCGATCTTGGCGCTCGCTACCTTCAGCTGATTGCTGTCTTCCTGCTTGAGCAGGTCGTCGATGCGTTCGCGCTCGCGCTTGAAGGCGACGAGGTCGTCGCCTTTCAGCGTTTTGCCGACCGGCAGGCGGACGCGCATCGAATCGACCTTGGTGCCGTTGACGATCAGTTCGTAATGAAGATGCGGACCGGTGGAGAGGCCGGTTGAGCCGAGATAGCCGATAACCTGACCTTGGCGAACGCGAACACCCGGCTCGATGCCCTTGGCAAAGGCGCTCTGGTGATTGTAGGACGTCTCGTAACCATTGGCGTGCCGCAGGATGATCTGCTTGCCATAGCCGCCAGCCCAGCCGGCCTTTTCGACGACGCCGTTGCCCGCGGCAATAATCGGCGAGCCCACCGGAGCTGCCCAGTCGGTGCCGGTATGCATTTTCACATACCCCAAAATGGGGTGGCGCCTGGCACCGAACCCCGATGTAAACCTGCCATTGGGCAAGGGATTGCGAAGCAGAAACTGCTGGGCGCTGCTGCCGTTTTCGTCGAAATAGTCGGTGCTGCCGTCCTGCATCTGGAAACGGTAGAAATTTCGCGTCGTGCCGCCGAAAGTCGCGGAGACGTAAAGCAGCTCGGATTCGTCGGACGCCTGGTCGTCGCCATCGGGCTGCGAGAACAGCACCTCGATGCGATCCGTGGGACTGAGGCGCGACTGGAAATCGACACCGGATGCCAGCAACTTGATCAGCCGCTGCGTCATCGCCTTGGACATGCCGTAGGAATAGGCGGTGCGATAGATGCCGTCATAGACGTTCGGTAGATTGCCGCGCACCACGGGCGCAGGCGAATCGTCGAACGCCGTCAGCAATTCGGGATTTGGCTCCGGCTCCTGCGCCGGCACGTATTGGTCGCGGTCGTCGAGCGCGATGGTGACGATGTGCTGCGTCCTGTCGTAAACGCTGGTGCGAACGATCTTGGCGGCGTCGCCATG
>NZ_JAMYKY010000041.1:25000-29977 GCF_040317695.1 Mesorhizobium sp. M1403
AAGGTCCCCAAGTTATGGCTAAGTGGGAAAGGATGTGAGGATCCCAAAACAACCAGGATGTTGGCTTAGAAGCAGCCATCATTTAAAGAAAGCGTAACAGCTCACTGGTCTAAATAAGGGTCTTTGCGCCGAAAATGTAACGGGGCTAAAGCCATACACCGAAGCTTAGGGTTTGCAGCAATGCAAGCGGTAGCGGAGCGTTCTGTAAGCTGATGAAGCCATACCCGTGAGGGATGGTGGAGGTATCAGAAGTGCGAATGCTGACATGAGTAACGTAAGGGGAGTGAGAGACTCCCCCGCCGAAAGTCCAAGGGTTCCTGCTTAAAGCTAATCTGAGCAGGGTTAGCCGGCCCCTAAGTCGAGGCAGAAATGCGTAGACGATGGGAACCACGTTAATATTCGTGGGCCTGGAGGAAGTGACGGATCATTGAGGTAGTCCAATCTTATCGGATTGAAAGGGCTGCTGCGTGGTTCCAGGAAATAGCTCCTCCTTATAGACCGTACCCGAAACCGACACTGGTGGACTGGTAGAGTATACCAAGGCGCTTGAGAGAACTATGCTGAAGGAACTCGGCAAATTGCACGCGTAACTTCGGAAGAAGCGTGACCCTTTCATGCGCAAGCATGGGAGGGTGGCACAGACCAGGGGGTAGCGACTGTTTATCAAAAACACAGGGCTCTGCGAAGTCGCAAGACGACGTATAGGGTCTGACGCCTGCCCGGTGCTGGAAGGTTAAGAGGAGGGGTGCAAGCTCTGAATCGAAGCCCCAGTAAACGGCGGCCGTAACTATAACGGTCCTAAGGTAGCGAAATTCCTTGTCGGGTAAGTTCCGACCTGCACGAATGGCGTAACGACTTCCCCGCTGTCTCCAGCATAGACTCAGTGAAATTGAATTCCCCGTGAAGATGCGGGGTTCCTGCGGTTAGACGGAAAGACCCCGTGCACCTTTACTATAGCTTTACATTGGCATTCGTAGTGGCATGTGTAGGATAGGTGGTAGGCTTTGAAACCTGGGCGCCAGCTCAGGTGGAGCCACCCTTGAAATACCACCCTTATCACTATGGATGTCTAACCGCGGCCCGTTATCCGGGTCCGGGACAATGTATGGTGGGTAGTTTGACTGGGGCGGTCGCCTCCTAAAGAGTAACGGAGGCGCGCGATGGTGGGCTCAGAACGGTCGGAAATCGTTCGCTGAGTGCAATGGCATAAGCCTGCCTGACTGCGAGACTGACAAGTCGAGCAGAGACGAAAGTCGGTCATAGTGATCCGGTGGTCCCGCGTGGAAGGGCCATCGCTCAACGGATAAAAGGTACGCCGGGGATAACAGGCTGATGACCCCCAAGAGTCCATATCGACGGGGTTGTTTGGCACCTCGATGTCGACTCATCGCATCCTGGGGCTGGAGCAGGTCCCAAGGGTATGGCTGTTCGCCATTTAAAGCGGTACGTGAGTTGGGTTCAGAACGTCGTGAGACAGTTCGGTCCCTATCTGCCGTGGGTGTAGGAATATTGAAAGGATCTGTCCCTAGTACGAGAGGACCGGGATGGACGGATCTCTGGTGGACCTGTTGTGGCGCCAGCCGCATAGCAGGGTAGCTATATCCGGACGGGATAACCGCTGAAGGCATCTAAGCGGGAAACCCACCTTAAAACGAGTATTCCCTGAGAACCGTGGAAGACGACCACGTTGATAGGCCGGGTGTGGAAGAGCGGCAACGCTTGAAGCTTACCGGTACTAATAGTTCGATCGGCTTGATCGTTCTCATTCCTAATGCCCATTTCTGGCGACAATCCTTGGATTGCGCCGACATGGATGGCACAGAAAACAGCTTCTCGAGCAACGTGCGTTTTGCCGACCTGGTGGTTATGGCGGAGCGGCTGCACCCGATCCCATTCCGAACTCGGCCGTGAAACGCTCCAGCGCTGATGGTACTTCGTCTCAAGACGCGGGAGAGTAGGTCGCTGCCAGGTCTGCCAAGCGCACGTTGTTTAATCTTCTCCTTACGAACAGGCCCGCCAACGGGGCTCCGGGCCGCGCAAGCGGCCCTTTCATTTGGCGGAAGCTTGAATTCAGTGAGCCAAGGCTTACTTCTAGGGTTGACGCGGGGTGGAGCAGCGCCCCATCCGCCCACAAAGGCCGAAGGCCTTGAGGACGGACAACAAAAAAGCCCGGGCTGCCCGGCCGGCGGTCGCCGTGAAGTTGACGCGGGGTGGAGCAGCCCGGTAGCTCGTCAGGCTCATAACCTGAAGGTCACAGGTTCAAATCCTGTCCCCGCAACCAAAGTACGAAAACGGTCCGCCTTGTGCGGGCCGTTTTCGTTTGCTCTGAAGTGCAGCGACAGGATACTCAGCGTTCCGCAGCCAATTTTTCGCGTATGTGTTCCGATCCACCTCTCATACGTAGGGCGAATGGCCGATCGGGATTTACGACGCGCCAAAAGGGCGCGCTGCCGTCTTGACTGATATGCACCAAGTGCCGCCGCACAGTCACTGGGCAGCAGGCGTCTGCCCCGTATTTTGCCGCGAGCTTACGTCGTAACTCTGCAAGGTCCGACAAGTGGCCAGGTCGCGCAGCCCGGAGCTCGTCTGCGACCATGTTCTCCGTTGGGATTAGCATGCTCTGCATAAGGTTTTTGCCTTTGCGTCGCGTTTTGACTACCGGCAATTCGCTCATAATTCACCTCCAGGAATTCCACTACAGAAGACGAACAAGAACGCCGCAATCCGACAAATCTCGGATTGATTTGATTGGGCCGTGGCTCGAACCTACGGTTGGAGGCCACAGCCATGAACCCACAAAGACGCCTCCGGCCGGACACTTACCAACGAAGCCGACACAGCGGGACACCGAGGCAGATCCTGTCCGCACCAAATTCCTCGCAATGCAAACATCAAAACCCCCCGGTTGCCTTGCGGCGCCGGGGGTTTTTGTTGGCTCTGTGCTGCCCAACGGGACGGAGCTTTACGTCTTCGCCGACATGGCTCGAACTGCAGCTCTAGCCGGCATCCCGGTTGGTCAAGGCGATGTGGCAGCAGCCGGAACCGTGGCCCGGCGTCCAGGTGACGTTGTCGAAGCGCACTCCGGTGGCCTCGAACAGGCCGCGGTCGAAGGCGCCGGCGATGCGGCAGAGCGTGGCGAGCTTCTTGTCGCCAACGCCAGCTTCGACCCAAGCGTCCTTCAGCGGACAGCGCTTGACCTTGAAGGCGATGCGGCCTTGGCCGCGTTCGACGTCGGTCGGATACATGCGGCCGCCATCCGGGCTGACGGCGAGGAACGCCTCGCCGATCGCCGTTGCGTCGTTCGGGCCGAAATCGGCGAAGGCCGACGCCGCAACCTCCTTGCCGCGCCGTTCGATGGTGCGGATCATGATAGCCTCAGCCTTTTCCGCGCCAACTTCCGCGGTTAGCTCGTCGAGCAACAGACGATAGAGATCGGCGCGGTTACGGAAGGCGGAATCGAGTTCGCGCGACAGTTTTTCGGCTCGGGCTTCGACGTCGGTCATGATGCGTCCTGTTCGATCCTTGACAGTCTTGGCGCTGCCGCCACCAGCGCCTTGCCGATCGCGGATTGCGGCGCGTCGATGACGGTACGGGCATCGCCGCTCTCGGCAATGCGCCCGGCGTCCAAAATGGCGACGCGGTGGGCGATGGCACGGACGACACCGAGATCGTGCGAAATGAACAGATAGGCGATGCGCTCCTCGCGTTGAAGGTCGAGCAGCAGCCGCAGGATCTGCGCGCGCACCGAAACGTCGAGCGCCGACACGGCCTCGTCGAGCACGACCAGCGACGGTTTTGTGGCGATGGCGCGGGCGATGGCGACTCGTTGGCGTTGGCCGCCGGAGATTTCGTGAATGGCGCGGCCGGCGAGACCGGGGCTGAGGCCGACGCGCTCCAGCAGAGTGGCAATACGGCGCGGGCGCTCGGCACGAGAGGCAATGTGATGGATGCGCAAGGGGTCGTCGAGCACACGCGCCACCGTGGCGCGCGGGTTCAAGGCGGCGAGCGGATCCTGAAACACCATCTGCAGACGAGCGCGCCGGTGGCGCAAGGCAGCGCCGTTCATTGACAGGAAGTCGCTGCCTTCAAATTCGATATGGCCGGCGTCGGGTTCGATGAGCCGCAGCATCAGCCGGGCTATCGTCGACTTGCCGCTGCCTGAAGGTCCGGCCAGCGCCAGCGTCTCGCCAGCTTCGATGTGGAAGGAAACGTTATCTGCCGCGGCAATGATCTTGCCGCCGCGAGGGTATCGTTTGGTCAGGCCGGAAACGGCGAGCAGAGGACTGGTCATGTTCGCTGCAACAGCGGCTCGGCGTCGAGGCCGAGATGAGCGTCAAGCAGCGCCCGAGTGTAAGTGTGCCGCGGCGCACTGACGACCTGCGCCGTCGCACCGAGTTCGATCAATTCGCCATTCCGGAACACGGCGATGCGCCCCGCCAGCTCAGCGGCCAGCGCGATGTCGTGGCTGACGAACAACAGCGTCATGCCGTCCTCGGCCACCAATTGCCGAATTAGCGCGACGATCTCGGCCTGCACGATGGTGTCCAGCGCGCTGGTCGCCTCATCGGCGATCAGCAGTTTCGGGCCGGACGCGATTGCCGCGGCGATGGCGACGCGCTGCTTCTGGCCGCCGGAAAGCTGGTGTGGAAAGGCATGCATAGCCGCATTGGGGTCGGGCAGACGGACCCGTTCAAGCAAGTTTTGGGCCTTCGCGTAGGCTTGCGGCCAATTGAGGCCGAGGTGGGTGTAGGCGACCTCGGCGATCTGCTTGCCAATTGGCATCACCGGGTCAAGGCTCGCCGATGGATCCTGGAAGATGAAGCCGATGTCACGGCCGCCGATTGAAGCACGGTCGCGAAGACTTGCAGGCTGACGTCCCGTCGCACCCCCCTCAGAACCGCTGGCCCGCCAAGCGACACGCGCGCGCGGGGGGGGCTGTGCCCGCCCACGAGACGGCGCGCCGGGCCGCCCGCGAGG
>NZ_JAMYKY010000042.1:0-29392 GCF_040317695.1 Mesorhizobium sp. M1403
GAACGCCGCATCAGAGGCCGGACACATGTCAGCACCCGACCACGCTCCTCATTCTTCATATAAGATTCTTCTTGCGCTGACGGGGGCGTCCACACATGCCTTGAGCACGCGAGATTGAATTGGACCCGCTCCGCGAACTCCCATACGGGCCCGCGGCATGTGGAACGCCGCATCAGAGGCCGGACACATGTCAGCACCCGACCACGCTCCTCATTCTTCATATAAGATTCTTCTTGCGCTGACGGGGGCGTCCACACATATCCATGACGACGATGTCGCCGGGTTTCAGCACGGTGATGAGCTGCTGCTCGACATAGGCGCGGAAGCATTGGCCGTTGATTGGCCCGTCGAAGACGCAAGGTGCCGCGAGCCTATCGCAGCGCAGCGCGCCGAGGAAGGTCAGCGTGCGCCAGTGGCCGTGCGGGGCCAAGCCGCGCAGCCGCTCGCCCTTCGGCCGCCAACCGCGCGGAGCCATGTTGGTCTTGATCCAGGTCTCGTCGATGAAGACCAGATGCTGCGGATCGAGGCCGGCCTGCCAAGAGCGCCATCGCTGACGCCTGCGGGCAATATCAGCGCGCGCCTGCTCAAGGGCGAACAGCGTTTTTTTTGAAGCTCAGGCCCTCGCGCCTCAAGAATATCCAGACCGCGTTGTGCGAGACCTTGACCCCGCGTGCGGCCAACTCATCCTTCAGACCATGCAGTGTCAGATGCGGCGTCTCACGCACACGCGCCTCGATGAAGGCACGGTGCGGCTCCAGCACCCTCTTGCGATGTCCGCCCATCTTGCCAGGCGCAACCGAGCCAGTCGCCCGATGGCGCTGCAACAACTTGACCGCCGCCAAAACCGAAATGCCGAACCGTTTCGCGGCCGACCGGCGGCTCTCGCCGGCGGCACGCCGGCGATCAACGGTTACAGCTACGCCGTCCGCAATGGCTGACGCTCGACAGATTGAGTTAGCTATCCTGCCGTGCCAGCGACGCGCTCAAAGTTTTCGAGGGTCTTAGCAAATCGAGGAAGTCAGCTGTTGACTGCCCCCAAAGGCGAAGAGGATCGATCGAGTTCATCCGGAATGTCTTAATCGGTGGAGGGAAAAAGCCAAAGGACACCAGAAGGAGCTAGTCAAGTAAGTAGAAAGTCTTTCTTCCATTGGGTCTGCGAGAGCCCGTTGCAAATTTTGGACTTTCCTGGAGACCGGAGAATTTGGAGTGAGGTGCTTCAAAGGCGGCTCGGATCGATGGCTTTAGTGCAATTCGCCGAAAGCTATACCGTGACCCGAGGCTCGAACTTAACACGATCAAGGCTGATCATACTCCTAAATTTTCGCACGTTGGGGTTGGTATAGAGCTTTGTCTTGACAAAGACGTCAAAGGCCTCGACGTCCTCGACCGAAACGACCAGGACGAAATCGGCGTCGCCCGTCACCATGTAGCACTGAGTTACCTCCTTGGCCGCGCGCATCGCGCGCTTGAAGTCGTCGACAAGGTCCAGACGTTCACGGTCAAGTTCAACTGTCACAACAATGGTAAGCGATTTGCCAAGAGCCTTCGGATCCACGAGTGAGATATCCGCAACGATTACGCCCTCCGCACGCAATTTGTTTACTCGACGCATGCATGAGGCGGCTGAAGAACCGACGAGTTCCGCGAGGTCGGCAAAGGAGTGCCGATTGTTCCTCTGTAGCGCCGTCAGGATCCTTTTATCTAGGTCGTCCACCGTCTGATGCCCGGCCATACTTGCAGATTTAATATTTACTTCGCAATCTTAACAATTTCATAGTTCTCTGCAACGTTTGTTTCAAAACTACCCGCAAAAGTGAAACAAACAAGCATTCATGGTCCGCCAGTTAATCAAATTTGCGCTCCTTCCGGATTCAACCCAGATCGGTCGGAAGTGCGTCTCGTAAGCTGGCGGCATTTCAAACCCGCGCTTTGTGTGATCCGCAGTCAGCAGTGGACGCGTTTTGGCAACACGCCGCACTCTGCCGTTTCCAGACTACCTCGCCTCAAATCCTCGGAGAGCTTCACCGCTAACCTGGATTCGTAGCCCTGTTTCCGTAGCGTCTTGCAGTTCGCATGGATCCGGCGATTTGAACAGGCGAAGAAGTCTCTCCTGGAGGGGCTCACGCGACGGCTTGCTGGCTGGCTCGAGGTCGTCGCAGGTCCGACGTGCGGCGGGCAGCGTTCGACGAAGGCGCGGCTCTCGCGGAGAGTCTTCTGCCCTGCGCGCGGGTGGCCGAGGTGGCACCCAGGCACGGGCCCCGCGCTGTGCCAGGTCTATGACTGGCCCGAGCGGTCTGATCGGATTCCACGGCTCGCGTTGCCTAAAGGGATGGCCTCGGCCACCGGCTTTGCGGCGCTTGCCATGGAAGAGCCGGCGCGGAACAAGGCGGCGTAGGCTTCCATCGAGAGCGTCGTGGGCGACGCCGTGGTCTGGGCGGGGCATGACGTCGACGCCGGGCATCTGTCTCGGGTGATCCGCGATGTACGTGGGGGCCAACGATCCCGCCGGACTGCCAGATGCCAGCGTACGCAAAGCAGGATCAGTGAATGCTCAAACCGGTGTCCCTTGAACGTCGCGCCCACCAAAACTCGCTGAGACGTTCCATGCGGCGCCGCCGGCAATCATGGGTGTAACAGATACTACAAGTAATTTCATAGAATCTTTGCAACCGCAAATCACTGCCAATGGTACGTTCACCTCAAAGTCTGAGGCCAGACAGCCACGCACCTAGGTACTTGAAAGTAATCCAAATGAAAAACGACCCGCACTCCGATGATCCAAGTCTCATTTCCTAGCAGCAAATCGGATGCAGCGTACCTTAGGGGAAGTGATATGCCGATCCAGCATTCCACCTATTCCATCGACCCTGCAGGAAGCAGGGGGAGCATCACGACTACAGAACTTCTAGAAGCGGCCGCCGATTCAGTTTGGGCGCCATACATGTGCTACCAGACGTTCGGAGGCACTGCTGAGCTTATCGCCGAGGATGAACAACAGCCAAGAATTCATTCTGGCGAAGCTCTTTGTTGCGGCACATTCGGCGAGTTGCTGCAAGGCCAGTTACCGGTCGGCGCCGTTCCTCGGGACCCTCACTTCTTAGTCACCATGCCCATCGCGGTCTTTGCGCGAGCTCACTTCATGCCGATTGCAGGGACACGATCCGTATCCGTTTATCCATCACATAAAGTCAAAGCAAAACGACTAGCTGAGAATCTCGTGATTGCTCTCGGTGTCTCAGGAGGAAGCCTCCTTTTGCAATCCGAGCTCCCCGAAGGCAAGGGGCTGGCGAGTTCGTCTGCGGATCTTGTTGCGGCTGCACGGTCAATCGCCTGCTGCTTCAAGCGCAGAGTCCGGACATCATTGATTGAGAAGCTAATGGCGGAGATAGAGCCATCCGACGGGGTGATGTACCCAGGAGTGGTCGCATATCAGCAGCGAGCATGTAGCCTTCTCTCCTTCCTAGGTCAAATGCCGCCGCTTGCAATCGTTGGTATCGATGAAGGAGGGACCATCGAAACGGTCGACTATGATCAACGGCGAGGTGAAATCTCCGCCAGTCACAGAGCAGAATATCACCAATTACTCGACCATGCGCGGATCGCAATTCCGCGGGGTGATACGGCCACGATAGGTAGAATAGCTACGGCCAGCGCGCTCCTGCATCAGGAGCGGGTCCCAAAGGAGCATCTGAATTCGATGCTGAAAGCATCCGAGGCCACTGACGCTCTCGGGGTCATAGTCGCGCACAGCGGCACAATGATTGGAATCCTGCTTGATCGAATGGCGGCTGATTTTCCACGGAAGCTTCGGTCCGTGCTCGCCCATGTATCGCCGTTCGACAACTCGCCAAAAATATATCTGACCATGACTGGCTGCCGATGAGGAAGCAATATGGACGCCGTTCACAAACGCCTGCCATTCTCTAGCTATTCTGATGCCTATGCTCTCCCCAGCATTATTAAATGTGAGACAAACCTTTATGTTGCGCAGTTTGCGTTCATGAAGCTTCTCCCTGCGAAGTACATCATTGAGCAAGCGCTGGCTCGAGGAACCTTGAGGCGCGGCATGAAAGTTCTCGAGACCTCGAGCGGAACGTTCGCGCTGGGTTTGGCCGTGGTCTGCCGAGAACGTGGATTCCAGCTCGAAATCTTCACAGATCCAGTGATGGACAAAGGCCTGGAAAACAGGTTGCGCTCCTTGGGAGTCGACGTGTTCATAATAGCTGAAAAGGCGAAGCAGGGTGGCTATCAAAGAAACCGCCTCGACGCGTTACACGCTAGGATGAGAAAATTGGGGCACTCCTGTTTCTGGCCCCAGCAATACGAAACACCCGACAACCCCGCAGCGTATAAGCTCTTTGCCGATCAGATATCGGGGATGTTGGGTGCCGACGTAACTTTGGTCGGTTCTGTAGGGTCAGGCGGCTCTACTTGCGGAACGATAGAGCGCCTGCGCGAAAAGGCCCCTGGGGCGCGCCTGGTTGGAGTGGACACCTTCAATAGCGTCATTTTTGGCCAACAGGATGGCGAACGGAAACTGCGAGGGCTGGGGAACAGTCTTGTCCCCAAGAACGTGAAACATGAACTATATGACGAGGTGCATCTCATCTCGGCACAGCTCGCATTTGCTGCAACGCGAACCCTCCACGAGCGGCACGCCGTCTTCGCCGGTCCGACCTCCGGAGCGAGCTACATCGTGGGGCGCTGGCGTGCTCGGCGGTATCCAGAAGAGACCGTAGTCGCCATATGTCCTGATGAAGGCCACCGCTACGTCGAAGCTGCATACGACCGCGAGTGGCTCAAGCAGAACGCATGTCTATACGACAGTGTTCTGCTGGACGCGCCGGCCACCGAAAATCACCCTTCGACTGCCCTCCCACCATGGAACCGATATCCCTGGAAGCGGAAAAGTGTGAAAGCTGTCCTAAACGTCCCGGAGGGCGCGTCATGATGAACCGAGGTAGCTTCCTTTTCGTGGAAAGCAACACAACGGGCACTGGCGAATTATTGATGAAGCGGGCCCGTGTCCTGGGCTTTGAGCCCTATCTCGTTACGCGCAATCCTGCGCGCTATCCTTTTCTCAAGGGTTCGGTCGCTGAAGTGATCGAAGCTGAGACCGGCAGCCCGGATGACCTCATCGGGGTCGCCGCCAAATTAGGCAGGCTGGTAGGTGTATATTCGTCGTCGGATTATTTTGTGGGGGCAGCGTCACGTGTCGCGACGGCGATAGGGCTGCCAGCAGCGAATCCGGAGGCTATTGCTACATGCCGGAACAAATGGAAGCAAGCGGCCGAGTTACAGCGACAATCAATCGCGATCCCTGAAACTCGGCTGGCCACGTCCGTCAGAGACGTCGAGCATATTCTTGGCCAAGCTACTCTGCCGGTGGTCATCAAGCCGGTGTCCGGCAGTGGTAGTAGCGGCGTGCGGTTATGCGATAGTGCAGCAGCCGCGATCGAGGCGTTTGAGAGTGCAAGGGACGTATTGGTGGATCAAGTGGATCTGGCCAGTCCCGAAATCCTGATCCAGCAATATGTGGAGGGTAAGGAATACTCCGCAGAGATAATTGCCTATGATGGGACGCTGCACTGCCTTGGAATTCTCGCCAAGCACAAAGGCCCGCCTCCCTGCTTCGTTGAGGTGGGGCACGACTTCCCGGCCCCGCTCCCGGAACGGTCCCTCAAGGAACTGGCTTCTTTTGCCACGGGCGCGGTATCGGCTCTGGGCTTGGAGTTAGGACCGGCTCATGTAGAGTTTGTGATATCCGAGCGGGGCCCCGTCATCATCGAGGTCAATCCTAGGCTGGCTGGAGGAATGATTCCAGTCATGCTTTCGCACGCTTTGGGCACGTCAATCCTTGACATGGTGATTAGACTTTACGCGGGAGAAGGGTTCACGCCTCCACGCGCGAGCGCAAGGGCAGGAGCCATCCGTTTCCGACTTGCTCACATATCCGGGAAGCTTAAGCACCTGGGCTTCTCTCGAGATTCAGAGCCAGCAGTGGCCGAAGCGGGTCTTTTGAAATCTGAGGGAGGGGAAGTTAAAATAAATGGCGACTTCAGAGACCGGGTTGCCTACGCCGTAGGCATCGCTGATGAACTCAACGTCGCCGCAGCGGCAGCTGAACGGATGATTGATTCTATTGTGATCGATATCGAGGCTGCCGCTGGCGAATCGGACAACAAGCAAGGCGCTGGGTCGAGCGAGGGCAGGTGGACCCTACATCCCGAAGCGATGAAGTTGCTCGCCCCGCCTATCGAAATTTCGCGTGACGGCCGCCTTCTGCGGTACCAGGCGACCATAGACGAAGCACATCTGGTGATGCTCGCGGATCAGGGCTTGGTCAGCCAAGCAGCCGCTGCCGATCTTCTCAAGTACATCTTGGACCTCCAGGACGAGGGCTTTCAGTCTTTGGAGGGCCGAGATGCTCCGCGTGGCGTCTATCTGGCCTATGAGGCCGAACTTGCCGCAAGAGCTGGCCCGGAAAAGGCCGGCTGGCTGCACCTTGCGAGGTCCCGCAACGACTTGAACGCGACCATTTCTCTCCTGGCCCTTCGGGAAGCTGCGTGTTCCATCTCGCAAGAAATCGGAACTGCACAAGATGCCCTGCTTCAGCGAGTGCAGGAAGCATCGAGACTTGTGGCTCCGTTGTACAGCCAGTATCAGATCGCACTCCCCGGATCGCCAGGACACTACCTGCTTGGCGTCTTCTTCGCTCTGGGGCGCGAGCGCCAGCGCCTCCATTGCCTGCTGGAAGACATCAGGTACTGCCCTATGGGAGCTGGTGCCGGCGGAGGCACCAGCATGCCTATAGATCCCTTAAAGGCAGCAAATCTTCTGGGCTTCGAAGTGCCGTCATTCAACTCGCTTGATGCTGTTGCAAGCCGTGACCATCACCTACAAGGGCTTTCGCTGTTCGCTGGAGTTTCAATTTTGCTCAGCCGTGTGGCCCAGGACTTGCAGGTTTGGACGACGCGGGAGTTCGCGCTCATCGACGTTCCTCGCAATCTTGCTGGCGGCTCTTCCATGCTCCCACAAAAGAAGAACCCATTTCTGCTCGAACACATCAAGGGATCGGCAAGCACGGTGATTGGAGCGTACGTTTCTGCAGCAACGGCAACCTGCAAAGCGCCTTTCAGCAACTCGATTGAAGCAAGCAACTACGGCACTCCTCTCAGGCTTTCAGAGGAGGCTCTGAAGAGGGCCATCATGCTCACATCGCTTATCGTGAAATACATGTCGTTCAACGCGAAGTCTATGCGCGAACATCTGGAAGACGGGTCATCAATGACGGCCGTCGCCGCCGAACGGATGGCGTCGCGAGGCATCCCTTTCAGGAAGGCCCACAAACAAATTGGCGAGATCGCCCAGCGCCTCTCTCAGGATAGCTGCGTCGCGCAGCGCCGCAGCGAGCTTGCCAGCCAACTCGCTGATGTGTTGCCGGCGAGTCTTGAAGAATGCAGGGACGCTCTGCAGTTCGGAGGAGGACCCGGAAAACGATCAACCGACGACCAGCTTTCCGTAGCAAAAACACTGTTTCAGGAAATGCAGCTGAAATGTGCGGAGATACGGGAGCGGTGGGCGGGCGCCGAGGTGCACCGCAAACGACGAGTGACAGCACTCGTTGATTGGCAGAAAAGGAGTCACTTAAAAAAGAGTTGAATATGTGGCCTTCCTCTGCGGGGTTAGCATTTTCAAGACGCTGCAGCCCAACTAGGTAGTTGCCCGTGAACGCAAGCCATTGATCTGGCAAGTTGATTGATGAAGGCGGCGGGTTGCCGGCCAGCTCGGAAGCCAAACTGATCCGGTCTCGCAAAAGTGTGCGCCGTCATCACCGGCACCCGCTCAAAACAGGGCGCGGCTGTCAATATGTCGGCGTTTATGGACGGAAACCAGACTAGTTTCCATCCATAAACGCCCCATAACGGGAAGGCATGGCTCTTGGCGGGTTCCGGACGCGGCGCTCACCGCGCCGCGCTCATGTACACTCGGATCAGCCGTTTGGCAGGATCCTTCAACTAACTTTGCAGAAACTTCACGTTTGCAGCCAGCTGACACTGATACCTTCACAGCAAGTCTGAGGTCAGGAACGGATTAAGAGCTGCCTGTTCACGCTCAGATCGCCACACACACATAACGGAGGGTCAACGTCAGTGGCAATAAGAGCGATTATCTTGGTTGAAGGCCACAGGAGTATTGGTTTGCTATATGTGAACGCGGCCGAGCGCCTTGGTCTCTGTCCAATTACCCTATCTGCAGATCCAACTCAGTACGACTATCTTGCGGCGGAAGGCATTCAGGCAATCCGGGTCGACACAAGCAATCTCGATGCGCTGATCCGCGAATGTAGTAGACTGCGTGAGACCTATGACATCGCTGGCATCACTGGCTTTTCTGGCCTCGACGAGTCGGTCCCGGCGACAATCGGCAAGCTCTGCCGGCATTTTGATCTACCGGGACCGAACCCCGCATCGATTGAACGGTGCCACGACAAATTCGTGCAACATCAGATTCTCGCCGAGGCCGGCGTTCCAAGACCTGCTTGTCACTTGGCGGCGAATGCGACCGAGGTGAAAAGCTCTGCTGCTGAGATTGGTCTTCCGGTTGTTGTTAAGCCAGCCGTAGGCTCCGGCAGTAGCGGTGTCCGGCTGTGCCGCAACGCAGACGAGCTAACTGAACATACATATTATCTGCTAGGCGAGAACCAAACATCGCTCTCGTCACCGAGGATACTAGTCGAAGAATTCGCACAAGGGCCCCATTACAGCATTGAGATAATGGGCAACGATGTCTTTGGAATTTCTGCCGCTGACTTCGGCAACAAGCCGCATTTCGTCGGGCTTGAGTACACCTATCCCGCAGTTCTAACCGACGATGAGCATAGGCGTATCACGGATGTTTCGCTGAGCTGTTTGCGAGCTCTCGATCTTGGCTGGGGGCCGACGAACATTGATCTCCGGTGGACGAGACTTGGTCCAGTCGTCATTGAATGCAATCCGCGTCTAGCGGGTGGGACCAGTCCTCAGCTGGCTCAAGCCGCCTACGGCGTCGATCTCATCACCGAGCACATCAAGCTTGTCATCGGCGGCGAATGGGATTTGCGCAAAAGGCATTCGCAGATTGCGGCCGCGCGGATCCTGATACCTGATTGCGATGGTATCCTCGATTGGATTCATGGCGACGGTGAGGCCGCTGCAGTGCCAGGTGTCGCCGAGGTCAAATTGTATGTTGTACCTAAGACGCCAATCGTCAGAAAAGGCGATTTCCGAGACTCTGTTGGATATATCATTGCTGCTTCACCTGACCTCGCGCAGACCCGGTCCATACTTGAGCGGGCCGTGGACTTGATCGATTGGTCGATCACACCTTTTGAGTAAATCGGCAAATAGGAGCAGTCTGGGGTCTCACACGTCGCCGCACTTGCAAAGGTGGCGGCGAGCAAAGGTGCCTGTCGCCGAACACAACTTAGGCGTTGCGGGGCGAGCAGAGACAAATTCCGAGCATGCTCATTGAAATCAGGTATGACCTCCTTTCGGATGAACCTGGGCAAGTACTTTGGCTTAATATTATTGCGCAGGCGGCCCAGGCTGCAGTGGACGTCATGAAAAAGTCGGACCCTTTCAAGGGGAGTCGCTTCGAATAACGCTTTCCATAGTATATTGTTGGACATTCTTTCGGCCGGCAAGCTGATAAGGTTTTCTGCACTTCCGTTGCTCACGGGCCAAATTCCGGCAGCGCGATGGTTCCTGGAGACCGCTGACATATGATTCGCGATTCTTAAATCGAGGGTGATATTGCAGGTCAACAGGTATTCATACCACTTCCGAGGAAATCTTGGATTAATGCATTAATACTACAAAGCCGTATAAGCACAGGAAGTATGCGAAATGACAACAAGTGGGAACGGAATTCCGTTTGACAAGCAAGAGTTTGCAAGACGTATGTCCACCTTAAAGGCCGAGATGGAGCTGCGACATATGGATACGCTTCTCATAAGCGAACCATCGAATATTTACTATCTGACGGGGTACGAAGCTTATTCGTTCTACGTCTTTCAGATCATGGTTGTCCATCGCGATCTTAGTGAACCCATTTGGATTGGTCGATTTATGGACGCAGTTTCGGTACGCCGAATGACGTACTTGTCGGACGATTCAATCCGGCCATACACGGATGAGTACGTGCAGTCCGCCGAGAAGAATCCTGTCGACTTTGTCGTTGCGCAACTTAAAGAGATTTGCCCGACGCTCAATGCCATCGGAGTAGAGACGGGGTCATTCTATTATACTGTCCGTACTCATAGCCGACTTATCGAATCTCTTCCGACGACGCGCTTCCTTGACGCCGAGCTGTTCATCAATTGGATGCGCATTTGCAAAAGCCCCGCTGAAATAGCACTACTGCGAGAAGCAGGCCAAATCTCCAACGCAATGATGACCGATGCGGTGGAGGCTGCGCAGCCTGGCATTCGCGAGTGCGATTTGACGTCGGTCATATACCGTCGGATGATTGCGGGGACACCGGAGTACGGCGGCGTCTATCCTTCGAGCGCCCCCTACGTCCTATCCGGGTCAAGAACCTGCGAACCTCATGCACCTTGGTCAGATCGCATCATCAGCCAAAACACGCCTGTTAATATAGAAACGTCTGGGTGTAGACGTCGATATCATGCGCCCATTAGTCGGACGATCTATCTTGGGACGCCTCCAGATTCCTACATTCGTCTTGCCGACGCCGTTACAGAGGGGATCGAGGCGGCGCTGGCTGCGGTGAGACCTGGCGTTACTTGCAGCGACGTGGCGCAGACATTTCAACAAACAATCGCTCGGCACGGCTTTCATAAAGAGGCCAGGATCGGGTACTCCACCGGGATAGGGTTCCCTCCGACTTGGGGTGAACGAACTGCAAGTCTTCGAGAAAGTGATCACACGGTCCTAAAGCCGGGTATGGCATTTCACATGATGCCGGGTCTATGGCTTGATAATGTGGGCATCGTTCTGACCCAGTCGTTTGTTGTGAATGACTCTGGTCGTGAGGACCTTACAAAGTTTCCAAGGAAACTTATTATCAAGTAACATAGTTCAGTGCACAACCGTCGTGAGCGGACCGGGCGGGGGGCCGCTCTAGTCTTAGTCTAGCGCCCATGCATAGTATGCTGCGGCAAGCAGAAGGGGCTTCGATGATGAACTGATAACATGCTGAGAAGCTTGACCTTGCCCCTCTGATCTAATCCGGTTTGAAGTTCGTTCTGGCCCATCGAGAGGACCAGGACATGAAACGTAGCCGCTTCTCTGAAGAGCAGATCATCGGAATTTTGAAGGAACATGAGGCCGGGGTATCGGTTGCCGATCTGTGCCGCAAGCACGGGGTCAGCGACGCCTCGATTTACAACTGGAAGGCCCGCTTCGGCGGGATGGATGTCTCCGAGGCTCGGCGACTGAAGGCTCTGGAGGACGAGAACACGCGGCTGAAGCGGCTTCTGGCCGACGCCATGCTCGACAATGCCGCGTTGAAGGATCTTGTGGGAAAGAAATGGTGACGCCCGCGGCCAAGCGGAAAGCTGTCGCTCGCCTGAAGGAAGGCTTCGGGATGAGCGAACGGCGGGCGTGTAAAGCGATCGGCTGTTGCCGCATGACGGTTCGCTACGAGACCAGCAGGCCGGACGACCGCGAGCTTCGCGAGCGGATGAAGGCGATCGCGCAGGAGCGTCGCCGGTTCGGCTACCGGCGTCTTCTCGTGATGCTGAGGCGGGAGGGCCTGGTCGTGAACCACAAGAAGCTGTTCCGGCTCTATCGGGAGGAGAAGCTCGCCGTTAGCCGCCGTGGCGGCCGCAAACGGGCGATCGGGACCAGGGCGCCGATGGTGGTGCCGCTGAGGCCCGACGAGCGCTGGGCGCTCGACTTCGTATCGGACCAGCTCACAGACGGGCGCCGCTTCCGCATCCTGGCCGTCGTCGACGACTGCACGAGAGAGTGCCTGGCACTCATCATTGACGTCTCTCTCGGGCATGCGGGTTGCCCGAGAATTGGACCGGCTCATCACCGAGCGCGGCCGGCCGAGAATGATCGTCAGCGACAATGGCAGCGAGTTCACCTCGAACGCCATCCTCGCCTGGGCGGATCAGAACCGCGTCGAATGGCATTACATTGCGCCCGGCAAGCCGATGCAGACGGATGTTGTAGAATAGCCCGTTCTTCTCATTCGGCGGCTTTTTCCACAGCCTTCTGCCTTCCCGGCCTCGTTCGCCATCGGGAAGTCGCTGCTGCATAGGCAGCTTCCGCCTTCTCGACGCGGGATCGTTCTTCAGCGCGCTTGGCCGGGATGTTGTAGTCGAAGGCGGTGCCGCGTCTGGCATGGCTGGTCGGAAGGCCGGCACGCAGCTCGACCGATCTGAACTTGCGGGCGAGCAAGGCCGGCCCGGCCAAGAGACGGTGACGACCGAGACCTGCAAGCTGGAGATTGATGTTCCGCGTGACTAGCAGATTGAGACGCTGCTGGTCGGTCAGGCTGTGGGTGCCGCAGTTCCCGGGGATGAGTAACTGCATACTAGCCAGATTGGGAACAAGGCGGGGAAAGTCGCCATCGAGGCGCGCCAGCCCAGCCTCTACGGCTAACGATCAGTGACCGTTTAAGCCGGCTCCTTGAACATTGCAATCTCTCGAAACTTGTCCAGACGCTCCGTTCACAGAGCTCGTAAGCAAAACGGTCGCAACAGTTTCTTCAAAAAAAAATCACGCAATCTTCGCGGCCGCAGATCGATACCACTGATACCTTCACCACAAGGTCTGAGGTCAGGCAGAGCCGAAAGGTGTTATGCCGATCTCCACTCGAATTACGCCACGGAGGTTAACGATGGCAAGAGGGGCACTCGTACTGGTTGAAGGGAGAACTAATATTCCGCTATACGTTCAGTATGTCCAAGCGGCCAAGCGTCTCGGTCTTCAACCAATTACGCTGTCGGCTGATCCAGCTCGATATGACTGCCTTGCGGCAGAAGGAATTGAGGTGGTCCGTGTCGATACAGACGATCTCGATGCGCTGATCCGCGAATGCTCCCGGCTAAAAGCTACCTATGGCATTGCTGGCATTACGTCCGCCGTGGAGTTGTTCTATGCGACAGCTGGCAAGCTCAGCCGGTACTTCGATTTACCCGGACCGAACCCCGAGTCGATTGCACGCTGCTGTGACAAAGTTACTCAGCGTCAGCTCCTCGCGCAGGCCGGCGTTCCAATACCCGCTTGTCGCGTGGCGACGGAAGCGGCGGACGTGGAAAGCGCTGCTGCGGAGATCGGCCTGCCGGTGGTTGCTAAGCCAGCCGTAGGCAGCGGCAGCGTGGGGGTCCGATTGTGCCGCAGTCTGGAAGAGTTGGTCGAACATACGACCTGTCTGTTGGGTGGGAAGCACATATGGCGGTCTTCGCCGAGGATACTGGTCGAAGAATTCGCACAGGGCCCGCATTATAGCATCGACATAATGGGAAATGAGATCACTGGCATTAGCCTCCTTGACTTCTCCCGCCCGCCCCATTTCGCCTACCGTGAGCTCACCTACCCGGCCGTGCTGACCGATGACGAGCATCATCGTATCGCCGATGTTTCGCTGAGCTGTTTGCGAGCTCTCGGCCTTGGCTGGGGTCCAACGAACGTTGAACTCCGGTGGACGCAACGTGGTCCAGTCGTCATCGAAGTCAATCCGCGTCTTCCAGGTTCGCCCACGCCTGAACTGGTTCAGCTGGCTTACGGTGTCGACCTCGTCACCGAGCACATCAAACTCGTGATCGGTGACGAATGGAATTTGCGGCGAAGCCATTCGCAGACTGCGATCGCGCGGTTCCTAGTTCCTGATCGCGATGGCACCCTCGATTGGATCGATGGCTACAATCGGGCGGCTGCTGTATCCGGTGTCGCCGAGGTCAAGCTGTATATTGAACCCAGGACGGCGATCGTTAGGAAAGGCGATATCCGAGATCATATCGGATGTGTCATCGCCGCTTCCCCCACCCATGCTCGGACTGAAGCGATACTTCAACGTGCCGTCGCGTTAATCGACTGGTCGATTACACCATTTTCGACCTGACCTGAGACCGTGTTGTTGGCGCACATCAGGACGTTCGTATGAAAATGTTGAACCAGTTTAGTCGGCCGTGAACTATGCGCAAGCCATTGATCTGGCGTGTTGATTGCGGAAGATCGTGGTTTCGGCATTGCAGGATTTGCGGTGGTTGGCCGTGGTTTTCTTGCAATTCGGTTTTGCAGTTCCCTGCTGCTTATGGGCGTGATTCACTCGTCTGGGGGCGGTGAGTCGAGGGGACGGCGGTGTTCAGACCACGCGAGAAGCGCGAGACGGGAGAGCAGGATCTGTTCCGCTCCAGGCTCGATCAGATCATCAACATGAGGCACGAGCTGGTGCGGCGGTTGGCGCAGGCGATCGACTGGCTGGTGCTGGAAGAGCGGGTCGGCACGGTCTATTCGGACGGACCGGGCATGCCGCCCGTTGGCGACGCGGTGGAGACCATTTCTGCAGTGGCGTGGCATGCTAGTCATGGCCCAAGTCGGGCTGACCGCCGCAGGGGTGACTCGATGCTATCCCGTGCAGGCAAGGAAAGAGATGACGCCGAGCCCATCATCCGCGACCATGCAGCGAGAGGCAGGTAGCGTTCGCTATCGTGCTTAAAAATGGCCCTGAGATACTTGCCCGGCGGACCACCGAGGAGACACGATCCCGACACTCGGCATCGGCGCGGGTCAGCTGTCCTCGACAACCAGATCCTGGTGGTCGACGACAAGCTTGGCATCTTTGGCGACTCCCGCCCGAAATTCGTTAAGGCTATTCGGACCTCGGTTAGGCCGTTTCAGCCGCAATCGCTACGCGAATGAAGTGCGGGTGACATTTCACTCGTTGAAGCGCTCGGGAAGTCGCTGACCGTCGTTGTAACGGTGGAACTCGATCGCGATGGCCTGGACCTCGTCGACGACTTCAAGCGAACTATGCGGGCGGCAAAGAAGTCACGCAGTGCTATACGCTCACAGGCGATACTGATTTCGTTCTTATTGTTGCAGTGGAGGACGTCGAAGCGTTTTACGTCTTCGTCAAGACAAAACGACACCAACCCGAATGTCCGCAAGTTTCAGGAGGCATGATTGCGCTGGACCGCGTAAACTTTGAGCCTCGGTGCTAGTTTAGCTTCTTTTCAGCTGAACTTTCCGCCACTTCTAGCCCGTTTTTGAAGCGTTCATTGCGCCCAGAGTGCCACTTTGATGGCATTCCATGCATCGAATTCTGCGATCTAATTGAAACGCTGGGTGAACCGGCTGCGGGTCGGTAATGGGGATTATGCCCGGCTCAGGCGGCATCGATTACGCTGATGACATTTGGCACGCCCGCCGTGCTGGCGGTCTAAGGTGTGCCAACATTTGTGAGACGTGCAGCCGTTGAGCGTTTCGCGGCAGCAAGTCATGAGCAGGGGTGCGGAGCACCCCTATTGTAAGATTTGGAGAACCCTGGAATGACATCTGCTGTAGCCGAACCCGCGACGGCTCTTCCGGCCATAGAGCAACGCCATCGCGATCAACGGCAGTACCCTCACGGCGTAGCCTTCATGGACGGTCAGTATCTGCCAATGTCCGAAGCCAAGGTGTCTGTGCTGGACTGGGGTTTCCTGCATTCCGATGCCACCTACGATACAGTTCATGTATGGGACGGAAGGTTCTTCAGGCTGGACCTGCACTTGGATCGATTCTCGCGCGGAATGGAAAAGCTTCGCATGAAACTTCCCTATAGCCGCACTGAGATTGAGAAAATCCTGTCAACCTGCGTGGCGTTATCCGGGCACAAGTCCGCGTATGTCGAAATGGTCTGCACGCGCGGTGTGTCGCCCACCTTTAGCCGTGACCCGCGCCGGGCGGAAAATAGGTTTATTGCTTTCGCGGTGCCTTTCGGGTCGGTCGCCAACAAGGAGCAGCTCGAACGCGGCCTGCACGTCGCCATCAGCGATACCGTTCGCATCCCACCCAAGTCAATCGATCCAGCCATCAAGAACTATCACTGGCTCGACCTCGTAAAGGGTCTGTTCGATGCATACGACTATGGAGCCGAAACTGCATTGATCGTGGACATCCAAGACAACATTGCCGAGGGTCCTGGTTTCAACGTTTTCAATGTTAAAGACGGCCGCTTGAAGACACCGGCTTATGGCGTCCTCGCGGGCATTACCCGGCAGACCGTATTTGATCTATGCGGCGAATTGGGCCTCTCCGTCAGTGCCGGCGATATTGATCGCGGCGAGCTGACGGGGGCCGACGAGGTTTTCATCACGTCTACAGCAGGCGGAATTATGCCGGTAACCAAGGTCAACGAGACAGTTGTAGGGGACGGAAAGGTTGGCGCTGTAACACGCCAGTTGACGGACCTGTACTGGAGAAAGCATGCCGACCCCGCATGGTCCACCCCGGTAAATTACGAATAGTAGCGATCGATGTCGTCCCTCCCCTGTGAGGAGGGCTTTTGCGTGCCGTGATTTTGCCGATGACCGACGCCTTTATTTCTCATCTCTCGACTGAACTCGTCGGCCTGAAATCGGCCGGTCTCTACAAATCCGAGCGGGTGGTAACCTCGACCCAATCGGCCGAGATCGAGGTCGGCGGCGAGAAGGTGCTGAATTTCTGCGCCAATAATTATCTCGGCCTCGCCGACAGCGCCGAACTGCGCGAGGCGGCCAAGCAGGCGCTCGACCGTTACGGCTACGGCATGGCGTCGGTGCGCTTCATCTGCGGCACGCAGGAAGAACACAAGCAGCTCGAGGCGACCATTTCTGACTTCCTCGGCATGGAGGACACCATCCTCTACGGCTCCTGCTTCGACGCCAATGGCGGCCTGTTCGAGACGCTGCTCGGCGAGGAGGATGCGGTCATCTCCGATGCACTGAACCACGCCTCGATCATCGACGGCGTGCGGCTGTCGAAGGCAAAGCGCTTGCGCTACGCCAACAACGACATGGCCGATCTGGAGGCGCGGTTGAAAGAGGCGCGCGACTGCCGGTTCCGGCTGATCGCCACCGACGGCGTGTTCTCGATGGATGGCATCATCGCCAATCTGAAGGGCGTCTGCGACCTCGCCGACAAATATGACGCAATGGTCATGGTCGACGACAGCCATGCAGTTGGTTTCGTCGGCAGGAACGGCCGTGGCTCGGCCGAACATTGCGGCGTCGAGGGCAGGGTGGACATCATCACCGGTACGCTCGGCAAGGCATTGGGCGGCGCGTCGGGCGGCTATACATCGGGCAGGAAGCAGGTGGTCGACTGGCTGCGCCAGCGCTCGCGGCCCTATCTGTTCTCCAACACGCTGATGCCGGCGATCGCTGGCGCTTCGATTCGGGTGTTCGAACTGATCGGCAATGGCGATGCGTTGCGTCAGCGCCTATATGCCAACGCAGCGCGGTTTCGCTCCGAGATGGGCAGGCTTGGCTTTACACTGGCCGGCGCCGACCATCCGATCATCCCGGTGATGCTGGGCGACGCGACGCTGGCGCAGGAAATGGCGGCGCGGATGCTGAAGCGCGGTATCTATGTCATCGGCTTCTCGTTCCCGGTGGTGCCGAAGGGCCAGGCGCGCATCCGCACGCAGATGTCGGCCGCCCATTCCGGCGCTGACATCGATCGTGCGGTTGAGGCGTTCGCCGCAGTTGGAGGGGCGCTTGGTGTGTGATATGACCCATAGAGGCATAGTCGCTAACGGGATCATGTAGCTCAAAGCCTGTGAAGCGGCATGCAAAATTGGCTTTGACTCATATGTGGAACGGCCCGGTTCGCAAGGTATTTGTCGCGTAAATCGCCGCCGAACGGTGCAGTCATATGTCCGGCCTGTCGTTGCGGTCGATGACCGCTGGCCACGATGAGATCCGCGATGCCGATTGCCTAATCACTTTCACGCGCTCGGATGGCGCACTGCGTCAGACGGTCTAATCGAGGTGGCGTCCCTCGGGTCATCACACTTTGGCGCCTTGCCGCTCTATCCCGGCATCAGCATGCCGGAATCCCTTTGTTCTATGCTCGCGTCATGATCGACGGCGCCTGGTAGATACCGCCTTTGGCGAGAAGCGCCCACATCGTCCCCGCCATCTTGTTAGCCAGCGCCACGGCCGCGACCTTAGGGCCGACGTGCCATCAAAGAAACGATCCAGGCGGGCAGCTTCAGGCCACGACGTGCCTGCTTCAAGATCGATGTCGCCCCGACGATCAGCAATGTTGGCAACTGCTTGTTGCCTTGCTTCGATATTCTGTCGAGTCGCTCCTTGCCGCTGGAGTTGGCCCTCGGCGTGGTCCCGATCCAGGCCGCCAGATCGCGTCCCGTTCTGAAGGCTGCGGGACCGTGGATAGTTGCGAGGACCGTCACCGCGATGATTGGACCAACGCCGGGAATGCTGGTGAGCCGTCTAGCGGTTTCGTCGTTCTTCACGGCGGCAACGATCTTCGTGTCGGGCGCTTCGATACGAACCGTCGGTCTCTCGATTTGCTCAGCCATCTCCAGGAGTGCCGCTCGCGCTGCGGATGGAAGGCGGGCATCGTCGCCGTCGCGTAGAATGACGATGAGTTTGGCGATGCTGGTCACCCGGTTGCAACGATGATCCCCAGCTCGGCCATATGAGCGCGCATCGCTTTGCCGTCTGGCTCCGCTGGCGCACAAAAAGCCCCCTGGTCTTCAGCACCATTCCCGCCGCCTGCTCTTCCAGCGATTTGATCGGCACGAAGCGCATAGTCGGACGCGTTACCGCCTCGTAGATTGCCTCCGCATCGGCTGCGTCGGTCTTATTGCGCTTCAGATAGGCTTTAACTAAGCCGGCGGCATAATCCTGACTGTATGGCCGAACTCGCCGATAGCATTCGCCCAGTGGTGTGCGCTAGCACAGGCCTCCCTGCCGACGAGGCAGGGTTCACGGCCGCGGAAGAAGTCCAGCATCTGCGGTCGCCGCAGAGCGCGCCGGACAACAACGCGACCATCTTCTGTGATGCCGTGGACCTGGAAGACCTACTTGGCCAAGTCCAGACCGATTGTCGTAATCTTTTCGATGCAACGGTTCCTTCTGTTTCGTGGCGAAGGCATCACCACGATAGGCACCTTCGATGCCGCTTCGAAGGGCCGTTCCACGCCATCAATTTTGATGCTGAAGTGGATCAGTGCGGATTTCACTAAATTGGGACAGCCGTTTCAGTAAATCGCGGACAAGCGTTTCGCTAAGTCGCGGACAACGGAAGCGATCGAGTTCCGGTTGCCTTGTTGCTGTTAGGAGTGATTGATTTCGGTTATTTCGCTGCCGGTCAAGAGCGTCGATGGTTTTCGCTTTCGCATGCTGTCGCCTTCGAGCGTTATGCGGTGCGCATTGTGAACGATACGGTCCAGGATCGCATCGGCTAAAGTGACCTCTCCGATCATTTCATGCCAGGCGGCCACAGGAAGTTGAGCCGTGACAGCGTCGATTTCCGCCGGTATCGCTCCTCGAAGATTTCGAGCAGATCGAGGCGCTGCCTGTCGCTCAGCGTATGCGTTCCCCAATCGTCGAGGATCAGCAGCTGGACGCGAGCGAGTTTATCGATAAGGCGCGGGAAGCGTCCGTCGAGCCTTGCAAGTGCGAGATCCTCGAAGAGCCGTGGCATGCGAACGTAGAGCACGGAATAGTCCAGACGGGCCGCCTGTCGTCCGAAGGCGCAGGCAATCCATGTCTTTCCGGTGCCCGTTTGGCCTGTCAGAATCAAGTTCTCGTTTGCCTTCAGCCATGCCCCCTGCGCCAAGGATAAGACGTTCCGGCGATCAAGGCCGCGGTGAGTGCTAAAATCGATGTCTTCGATCGAGGCATTGGCAAAACGCAGCTTTGCTGTTGCCAACCGATTGGTCAGCCGTTTGTCTGTTCTCAGTGCGATCTCGCGGTCGAGCATCAGGCCGAGCCGCTCGTCAAAGCTGAGGTCGTTTCCATGGACCTGCTCGGCAAGCTCGCGATAGGCCGCGACCATTCCGGCAAGGCCGAGCGTGTGCATGTGATCAAGGGTTGGATGTGTCAGCATCTGGGTGTTTTCCTTTCTCATTGATAGTAGGTTTTACCGCGGATATTGCCGTGCGGCGGTGCCGGCTTGACGGCCTCGCTCACGGGCGCAGCTTGGTCGAGACCAGATTTGAGAATGTTGGCGACGGACGAATAGCTCATTGCATTGATGGTCAAGGCACGCTCGCACGCCATTTCCAGGCGATCGGATTTGTAGCGTCGCGCCAAGGAAAGGACGCCCTGCGCGGATCGATAGCCTTGTTCCGGATGCGGGCGGTCACTCAGCAGACGCTCGATAAATATCGCCGTATTGCTCCCGACTTTTGCCGCTTCCTTGCGCAACGTGTGAGGCGTCGTGTTTGCATAGCGCTGGTGGGACTTCGGCATATGCTCATTGACGGTAATATGGCCCGAGCGCTGCGAGCTTCTGATGTGGCTGGCGATCCGCTTATGGTCAAAGAAGATCTCGACCGCCCGGTAGGTCAGTCTCACATCGACCCGCCTGTCAGGCGAAGTGAGAAACTGACCCCCTAACGAAACGAAGAACTGACCCCTCATTTTTGAGAGGATCAGTGGATGCAAGAAGAATTTCCATCGAAGCTCGCCTTGTCGACAACAATGCGGGTTGAGGAGATGCGGTCGGGGGAAGAAGTTTCAGCGATGGTTCGGCTGCATGAGGTCGGCTGGGGTGCGAAGCGCATTGCGCAAGAGTTCGGTTGCGCGCGCAATACGGTTCGCCGCTATCTGCGTGAAGGTGGTGTCGTGGCGTATCGCCAGCCTGCTCGTCGAACTGCATTCGACGGTCTGGACGATTGGCTTAGAGAGCGTTTCTTTCGTCATGATGGAAACGCGGATGTCATTCGCCAGGAATTGGCGAGCGAACATGGTATCGTGATCGGGCTTCGCTCGGTGGAGCTGAGAGTGAAGCGCTGGCGGCGGGAATTGAAGGCGCAGAAGCGCGCGACGGTTCGCTTTGAGACGGCGCCAGGTCATCAGATGCAGATCGACTTTGGCGATACGCGCGTGTGGATCGGCGGCGAGCGGTTGCGCGTTCACCTGTTCGTGGGGACGCTGGGCTATTCGCGACGGGTGCATATCCGCCCCTCTTTACGGGAGCGCCAGGCGGACTGGTTTGATGGGATGGAAGGAGCCTTCCTGCGCTTCAGCGGGGTTCCAGCGGAGGTTCTGCTGGATAATGCGAAGGCTCTGGTCGAGCACCATGACGCGGTGACGCGCGAGGTGAGGTTCAATGCCCGACTGCATGCCTTTGCCCGCTACTGGGGCTTTACGCCACGAGCTTGCGCGCCATATCGGGCCCGCACGAAGGGCAAGGACGAGCGTGGGGTCGCCTACGTCAAGAAGAACGCGATCGCCGGCCGCCGTTTCGAGAGCTGGGCGGCGTTCGAGGCGCATCTGGATCGGTGGACGCGCGAGATTGCCGACCAGCGTGAGCATGGCACGACCGGCGTCGCGCCTGCGGAACGTTTTGCCGCTGAGGCCGGTGCGCTTCGGCCGCTTGCAGGCCGGGCGCCGTTCGGACAACTACGTGATCTGGTGCGCAAGGTTCAGGCGGACTGCGCGATCGACCTCGATACGAACAGCTACTCAGTGCCCTGGCGCCTGATCGGAGAGAGCGTTCAGGTAGTGGTTCTGGCCGGTCGCGTCATCATCCGTCATGCGGGCCGGGTGGTGGCTGATCATTCCCAATGCCAAGGCCGCCGACAACGGATCGTGGACCGGGCGCATTTTGTCGGCGTGGCTGGCGCCGAGGGACCAGTGCGCGCAGCAGCCCCTATAGAGATTGCTCCTTGCGCCTTGCTGCGGCCGCTGGCGGAATACGAGGCGGTTGTCGGGGGAGGCTGGTGATGACGACCGTGGATCACGACATGCTGGTCGCGACACTCGACCGGTTGAAGCTGACGGCAATCCGCGATCAACTCGACACGCTGCTGGATGAGGCTGCACGCTCGAAGATGACCTTGCGCGAGGCTTTGGCTTTCCTTGTGTCGCGCGAGATCGCGCGGCGTGACGAGCGGCGGATATTGATGTCGAGCAAACTGGCGCAGTTCCCGTTCGTGCGCGAACTCGACGGCTTCGACTTCGACGCGCAGCCATCGCTGGATCAGGGACAGATCAGGGAGCTTGCGACCTGCCGCTGGATCGCCCACGGCGACACAGTCCTGTTCCTTGGCCCTCCGGGCACGGGCAAGACCCATCTTGCAGTGAGCCTTGGCCGCGAGGCAATCCGCCAGAATTACAACGTGCAGTTCGTCACGGCAGCCACGTTGGTGGCGATGTTGGCCAAGGCCCACAGCGACGGCTCGCTCGACAAGCAGTTGACGATCCTGTCACGGCCGAAATTGCTGATCATCGACGAGCTCGGATATCTTCCCTTCGAGGCCAATGCCGCCCACCTCTTCTTCCACCTGGTGTCCCGCCGCTACGAGAAGGGATCGATCCTGATTACCTCCAACCGTTCGGTGGGTGAATGGGGGAGCGTTTTTGGAGATCCCGTGGTGGCCACGGCAATCTTGGATCGCCTGCTTCACCATTCAACTGTGATCACCATCAGGGGGGACAGCTACAGGCTGCGCGAAAAGCGACGGTCCGGCCTTCTGCAGAAGGTCGGCTCGGTGCCCGAAACAAACGAAACAGCAAACCAATGAAGGGGTCAGTTCTTCAGTTCGCCAAAGGGGTCAATTCCTGGATTCGTTTGACACCGCCTGCCGATCAGACCGTGCGGCACGGAGTAGAAGGTCTTGTCGACCTCGACATGATAGTCGGGATGGACCTTGGCGACTTTCCATTCTGCATATTCAAACGGTGTTGCCGGCAGTGGCTTGAGCTGGGTGCGTTCGATCTCATCAAACAACGCACGGCGGGATTTGCCATAACGGCGCATGGTCCGGCCGTTGAGGTCTCCGATCAAACTGCTGATCCGGATATTGAGATCAGCAAGGCTGAAGAAGCGTTCGTTTCGAAGCCTGGCCAGCACCCACCTCTCGACGATTAAAACTGAACCTTCGGCGGATGGCTTATCCCGAGGACGTTTTGGCCGCGCTGGCAGGATGGTCGTATCGTAGTGCTCGGCGAAGGCGGCGAAGGTCGCATTTAACGTCGGCTCGAACCAAAGAGCCTTGGCAACCGCGGATTTGAGATTGTCGCAGATCGTCGTCTTCGTCGCGCCGCCGAAGTAACTGAAGACCCGTTGGTTCGCTTCGATCCAATCCGGCAGCTTCTGGCTGAAGCTCGCATAAGAGAACGTCAATTGAGACGCGCTCAGCACCGCGACGTAAATCTGCGCTGCGCGGATCTCTCCTGTCGACGGGTCGATGACGGGGATCGTGTGGCCAGCATAGTCGCACTCCATGGCGACGCCAGCAACGTGCCGGCTGCGAAAGCTGGGTTTGACGCGGCTTTCGTATTCGGCAAAACGGCAGCAGAACCAGGTGTAGCCATAGCCGTCCAGATGGCTCTCACGATATTCCTGCCACAGCAGATTGAGCGTCACGCCCTTGCGCTTCAGCTCGCTGGCAATCTTGGGCCAGTCCGGCTCATCGATGTCACGCGGCGGCCGTCCCATCCGGCGAAAGAGCCGTCGCTCCAGAACCTCGTCATCGTCCAGTCCAGGGGCAGCGGCCAGACCGCAAGTCCGGCTTCCCGTGCCCGCAGCAGATACGTCGATACCGACGTCTTGCTGATCTTCAAACGCTCCGAAACGGCCCGCACAGGGAGTTCCTGCTCGAACGTCAGCCGCAGTATCGATCGGATGTCCTTCACGCTCGTATGTCTCGCTCGCTTCCGCCTCGGCATTGATGCCTCGCTTCGAATACGAGGGCAAAATGCCAGATCGGCGCTCACGAAAATCGACCTAATTCCGCCGCCTGTTTTGTCCGCGACTTACTGAAATCCCTGTCCCGAACTTAGTGAAATCCGTGTCCGCGACTTACTGAATTCCTTGTCCGGGACTTTGGGAAACCCGCAGATCAGCTCGCTCCGACGACGGGCCTGAATTAGGTCGATCTTTCCGCAGCCGTCCATCTGGCGTTTGACGAGCTTGATCTGGCCCTAAGTTTGGACGTTAGACCAAGGTGAGGAGATCGCCGCCTGGACGGCGGCACGCCGCAGGCCGATCCGCACCCGGCACCGCGACGAACAATCCCGACCTGCTGACCGCCGTTGAGCGACAGAGTACGAGGGCTGTCTCGCGCGAGAGGAAGCCAACATGGCGGTCCTTGAGCTGTCCAAATGGGGCGCGGGGAACCTGAAGCATCTCGACGCCTGCAGACCATGCCTGGTGCTGGCCCCGTCGCCGCGCTTGGGATCGAAACCTTCGTGCCGCCGATGGAGACGTTCAAGTGCGAGCGCGACTTTGCCGCCTGGCTCGGGTTGGTCCCGCTGCAGAAGTCGACCGGCGGCAAGCAACAACTAGGCAAGACGTCGAAAGGGTGAGCGCGACATTCGACGTCTGCTCATCGTCGGCACCATGGCCGTGGCGCAATGGGCATCCCGCAAGCGTGTACCGAGGGTCCCTGGCTTTGCCCGCATCATAGCGAAGAAGCCGCGCATGCTGGTGGCGATCGCGCTGGCCGACAAGATGGCGCGTGGCATCTGGGTTATGCTGACGAAACAAGAGGACTACCGGAATCCGGCGATGGTGCGGGCATAATCATTCAGCAGCACACCTGAAGCCGGTATGTCGGGGATGTTAGGAAGGCAAGAACCGCATGGGCAAATGATCGATCAGATCGGCGTCAGGAAAACCAGTGTTTGAACGAGAGCCTCATGAGCTCGCCAAGCAGAGTTGGAGCTGATCCGCGCATCACCATACCGGCACGCGGCATGTGAAATGGTCGCACCCGAAAGGCCTGACACAAGTCCGCACTCGATCACGCGTTCAAAGGTTCAAGTCTTTCTTGCAAAACGGCTGGCATCCACACAAGTTCAAGCGGGCCAACAAGGCGCTGCGCAAGCTCGTCAATCGCCAAGCGCCGCCGCTCCGCGATCGAGCCCGTGATCGGCCATATCAAGGCCGAACACCGGATGGACCGCAACTACCTCGCCGGCGAGCAGGGCGACGCCGTCAACGCCATCCCGGCCGCCGCCGGCTACAACTTCTCGCTCCTGCTCAACTGGTTCAGGCAGCTTGTGGCTTCGGTGGCCGCGCTTCAAAGCCAGTCGAAACAGTGCGCGGCTCCATTGTTCACGATCGACTATTCAATGGAGTTTGTCGCAGGAACGGCTGATGACGCTCGCATGCTTCGCATGCGCTGCATGCCCGCTCTCGCTTGCCTAATTTCTTCGATCGCAGTGGCGGCAATTCCCGCTCCGTCAAAGTTTGCACGGAGCTACGGCATGCATCTTGGCTACCTGCAGCCTACTTAACGACGGGTATTTGGCGCGGAGCACGCGAGGTAAGCAATTGCGCGCCGCTTTCGGTCACTACGACAACTTCTTCATGGAGCATTAGCTTTGACGAGCCATCAAAATAGCACGGGTAGGTCATACTGGGCTCAATATTGATGATCATGCCTGGCTTCAGGATCGTGTTGTCATTCTGCTGAACGGAAGGCAGCTCTGGCATCCATAGACCCATGGAGTGACCCATACGGCCAATGGAGGAGTTTCTTCCTCGATGTGTCGACTGAGATAGCGCATCGGACATTGCAGCCCAAACGTTACAGATTGGAACGCCCGGCTTCACAGCACTAATTCCTACTTCTGTCGCGTCCCAGACCGCCCGGTAGGCGTCTTGGGTATAGGGATCAGCTTCGCCAAAAGAAAAGTTGCGGTTGAAGTCGCTCCAGTAAAAATTAAACAGGCAACCAGCATCAATAAAAAGCACGTCCCCGTCGGATAGCACTTTATCGGTCGGCTCGCCGTAGCAGTGAGAATATCCTCCCCGGCCTGAAACACTGTCGATCTTAGGTGTTTTGTCGGCACCGAGCATGAAGCATTTAAGCTCAAAGAGACGGCAGGCCTGCCGCTCGGTCATTTCAACATGCAATTCTTCAGTCAAATTATCAAATACCTCAGAAACGATCCGACATATAGATCTGATACGAGCTATTTCGGCTTCGGACTTGATCATTCTCAATGGGGTAAAGATTAGCTCTGAAGCGTCGGCAAACGTCCGGGGCCATACTGCTTCGCTAACGCGGAAAAAATCTCCTGCGGGGAGACCGAGTCTGCTTTCTGGGCCAAGCTCGATACCCACTCGTGCATTTTCTGGCAATATTTCATTTAAGATTTCTGCGGTTTTTGAAACGCCTTCATCTTTAGGATTAGGACCATTCCAAGTACGGAAATCCTTTATCCAGGTAGTCTCTTTGAGAAATTCGTCTAGCCCAGTTGGGACGATTGCTATTGCGTCACCAGACTGCATGATTAGGAGAAAGCGCGGTCGTGTAGTTTGAATGGGAGTAGTACTGGTATCGCCAACAAAATACCGTAAGTTATGTTCGGACGTTACGAGAAGCGCGTCAAAGGCATGCTCCTTCATTAAATGCCGCGCCTTAGCAATCCGGCTCTGATATTCGAGCTGCGTAAAGGGGATGTGAGGAATGGTTGTAACGCCAGCAGAATAAGGATTTAACATTATATCACCTGCAAACTTACTTGTCACGCCGTTGTTAGCGCTGAGCGGAGGTTCTTCTTAAATAGCCAACACTGTCTCTACAAGGCTAATCCAGAACCCGATGCCATGGCCAAGGGCCTCATCGTTAAAATCATAAGCCGGATTGTGCAGGGAAGGCGATGATCCATTACCAAGAAAGATTATAGCGCCTGGCCGCGCCTCGAGCATGTAAGCGAAGTCCTCAGCGCCCATACTCATCCTGACCTTGTCGTCCACTGATGGGGCTCCCACCAAGTTGCGAGCCGCCGTGATCGCAAAATCTGTTTCTTTAGCGTGGTTAAAAGTAACTGGAACAGATCGGCGATACGTGAACTCGATATCGGCGCCGAACCCACGCGCAATGCCCTGAGCAGAAGCAAACACTTCTCGTTCGGCAAAATCTCTCAGTTCGGATGAAAGCGTCCTGACAGTTCCAGCGATTGCGACGTCATCGGGAATGATGTTATGGGATTCTGCGGCCTTTAACTTTGTCACCGAGATAACGAGGGGGTCCATAGGATCAGTCTTGCGCGAGACCAGTGTCTGCAGGCCCATGATGATCTGTGCTGCAATGACCACAGGATCTATAGTTCGATGTGGCGAAGCCGCATGGCCACCCTTGCCCTTTACGATGATGTCGAAGTCATCCTGCGACGCCATGATGGGGCCAGCGCGAATTGCGAATGTGCCGATCTCCACCCCTGGCCTGTTGTGCATGCCAAAGACCTGGGAGATGTTGAAACGATCCATGATCCCCTCTTGGACCATTTTCAGGCCACCCGATGGCAGTTCGATCTCTTCTGCCGGCTGGAAGATCAGAGCGACGGAGCCTTTGAAGTTGCGCGTTCTCGCGAAATGTTTCGCGGCGCCCAGCAACATGGCCGTGTGCCCGTCATGGCCGCATGCATGCATTCGGCCCAGCTTTTTCGATGTCCAGGGCTTGCCTGAAGCTTCAACAATCGGCAAGGCATCCATGTCAGCCCTCAACCCCACAGTCGGCCCGTCGCCGCCTTTACCTTGGACAATCGCGACTATGCCCGTCTCAGCAATTCCTGTTTCGATGTGATTGATACCAAACGAGGCTAATTTCTCCACGACAAATTGCGCTGTGTTAGGTAGCCGGAAATCGAGCTCAGGATGCTGATGAAGGTACCGGCGCCATTCGGTTGCTTCGCGCTGCAGATCCGGGAAGATTTCAGAGCTTGTCATTCTGCATTATCCACATTTGGGCTTGTTCCGCCGGACCGCTTTGATGCAAATTTCCAGCGTTATTCTGGTCGGACAACGGCAAAAGGGGCGCCGCAGCTGAATATGCCGCATTACGACGAGGGGTTTTGCATCAAACCGGGTTTCCTGTTGAAATGTCAGGCATATTAAAAGAACGATTTTTGAAATATCGCCAGCATTTGAGGCAAATGTATCCGGTCGTCAGATCGGCTTGCTCTGACCGACGCGGCGAAGAGCAACCTTCCGATTATTGGCCCAAGCCCGCACGAACTGGAAACAGAATGACATCGAATTGTCGCTCAGGCGGATGAAACTACCTCGCACAATGACTTTGCGACATGACGCTAGTTGAGAAAAGCGCCGAAATTAATTTGTTGCGCGAGATGATCGGCTTTGGCGTTGACACCGGCCGACTGATATCGTCTCTCGTGGATGGATGTGCCTGACTTTGCCATGTCGTCTGGCAAGCCGGATGCCTAACGAAAGGCGCATGTCCCGTTCGGCGAGAGGCGATGCGAAAACTGCAGCCGCAATGCGGTAAGGCGCGCTTCGCCTGCTCATCCACCTACTTGAAGGTGCGCCGCCGCGTCAAGCTCGTCGTTTCCGACGCACACGAAGGCCTCAAGGCGGCCGTCACCAAGATGCTGTGCGCGACATGGCAACTCTGCCGCGTCGCGCCGCCCGACTATCACGTCCGGCCTGTGAACGTTACTGGGACTGCTGCCGCGCACAAAACGAACTACACCACCGGGGGGGCGAGCCTTTTTCCGAAATGCGCAACGGGGTTTCAAACTGCACCACTTGGTGAAATATCCATTGCAGCAGCGGGTCGCTATGACGCGAAACTCTGATCCTGTCATGTCACAGTGTTCTCGGTCGACAAACTGCGCGGGTTATCTACGCGGCTGGCTCAAGACGGGGAACTGAAGCATGACAATCTCTCGACGCGACCTCATAAAGGCAGGCGTGGCTGCCGGAACGGCCTTTTCGATCCCGTCAGTCCTGCGGGCGCAGACAACCGCAAGTACGGAGCGGACAGTGCACATGGTGATGGGCTCTTTCCCTCGCGTCTTCGATCCGGTCTTTTCGACAGATGACACGATCCAGTCCCACGGCCTGGCAATTTACGACACGCTGTTTGCACTCGATTCCAAGTTCATGGCGCAGCCACAAATGGTGCAGAAATGGGGCGTTTCCGACGACAAGAAGACATATACATTTGAGCTCCGCGATGGTCTCGGGTGGCACGATGGCACCGCCGTCACTGCGGCGGACTGTGTCGCCTCGATCCGCCGATGGGCCCAGGTCCAGTCGGGCGGTCAGCTTTTGATGGAGCGAGCCAGGGATATTTCGAAGAAGGATGACAGGACCTTCACTATCGCGCTGAAGGAACCTTTAGGGCTTCTGCCCGAAATCCTAGCTTCGGCGCCGCCTCTGTTCATCATGCGCGAAAAGGACGCAAATCGCCCCGCAACCGAGCAGGTGACCGCGAATATCGGGTCGGGTCCGTTTAA
>NZ_JAMYKY010000043.1:0-28165 GCF_040317695.1 Mesorhizobium sp. M1403
GGGTGGTTTTTTGTTATACTTCACATAACCACCCCCCCGGTTTCCGCGACCCCCCCCCCCCGCCGCGGGGGGGGTGTTTATGCCCCGCGGGGGGCAACCCACTTTGGCCTCGAAACGACGGAAAGTCATAAGACAAGCGGTTCATTCAGCAGCTTGGTGAGTCCGTTCGACCGACGTGTACTCGTTTGTCGAAGGTTCAGGAATACAGTCGCAACGGGCTCACTATGTGATCTGGAAGGTCAACTGCTGATCCTCTCGCTCAACTCCTAATGAACCAGCGGTTGCGGGGCGAATGGCGCTCCAGGCCGCTACTTGGGCGACGAATGGAGGCATTCACTCACGACCGCTGCGGGTTCTTCGACGACCCGCTGTCGTATGACATACCCTGCGTAGACACAGCTTGTGAAAACGCGCGATAAGGTCGGCCTGCGCTAGATTCAAAGATGGCCGGCGCACCAGAAGATGGCACACCGAATGTGCAACGCAATGCTTGGCTTCGCGGCACTTGCCCTAGCCGCGTGCCAATCGGCTCCTGAAACGCCGCAACCCGCCACTCTCGAACCTGCGTTAGAACCTGGTGCCATTCCTCCCCAACCTGCCTTGGTTCCTTCCGGCTCAGCAATCATGCATCAATCCGTGGCGGTCACTCTCCCTGGCAAGGGCGTTCCAACAAAGTACGCTGCTTTTTCGGGTCTATGGGCCGGACGATTGGATGGGATGTATGACGCCAAACTTGCTGTTCAGACGATTTCTTCCGATGGGAAGGTGACGGTCACCTATGCGTGGGGAAATCTGGGCGACAACTATCCGGGAGAGGCCGCCGGCGCTGGAAGAATTGTGGGACTACGTTGAAGCTTGAGCGCCTACTGAATGGCGCGGACGTCAGTTTTGTTATGCTGTCCGACGGGGTCCTCGCCGGAACCGTTAGGCTTGCTGGCCAGACCTACACGGGCGCGTACCTCAGGCAATGATCAAAGACGCATCTGAAGGGCTATGGAGAGGGCCAAACGACTGTTCCAATTTTGCACCTGTTGTTACCGGAGTGGGGGCCGTGCAGGTCGTGATCCCCAGATGTGAGCCACAACTCGATGCAAATGATCGTTGAACTTCTTGCCCGCCGCCTTGACGGCAAGCGCGGCCTGATCACCCTTCGCCTCCCGAATGACGGCCTCGATGCTCTGGCGGTTGATATGCGAGAAATAGCTGTCGCCGGTCGGCTCGAACCATTTCGCCATGTTCACCTCAAGAGCCTATCCAAGCCGGTCTGCGTGCTCGAAAGCGCCTTTCCGGTCATAGCAATGAAGCTTCCGCACAGCGTTGACGGAATGAGCCGCCGCAAAAGGGGCGGCGCCGATCCGCGGATGCGGATCCGCGTCGATCCTGCACGGAGCGCGGCGCTAGCAGCGCGGAGGAAGGACGGGGAGACCGAACTTCGCCTTGCTGGCGCTAATGAAGCCGCGACTGGGACCGGCGCCTCACTTGGCGGAGACGGTGCGGATCACGACCAGCCGGTCGGCCCCGGATTCTGGCAGCCAAACCTCTCCGCGGCGTCCATTGATCTGACGGACATCAGCGTTTTCCGTGGACTTGGGGTACGTCGTAAACTTGTCTGTCTGCGGATCGAACGCGTGCACGGCATTCCCTCCGAAATCGGAGAGCCAGACAATGTCGCGCTCGTCCACATAGACCGCATAGGTGCGAGGAAGGTCGCCGGGCAAACGCCAAGCGTTCCAGCCGCCGTCATGGGGGTCGTAGACCGATACCTGTCCCGCGTTCCATTCCGAAATCCAAAGCCGTCCCCGGCTGTCCGACCACACGCGGCGCGCCCCCTGGTCCGGGGTCGGAGGCTCGATCACTCGAGCTTCACCGCTCTTGCGGTCGATGCTTGCCAGATAGCTGCCGGCGAGCGACACGAAGTAGACGTCTCCGTTGGGGGTCGCAGTAATCCCGTAGGGGCCGCGGCCCTCTGGAGCGTGGAAAATTTTCATGTCGCCCGTCGCAGGGTCGAGCCTTCCGTAGATTCCGCTCTGCCCGGTGAACCAGAGGAGGCCGTCGCCGTCGAAGGCGGCAGTATTGAGATTGGCGTAGCCGACGTCCTGCGGAAGCGCCCACACCTTGATTTCCTCGGTTGTCGAGTCGAAGCGCACGATCGCGTTGAGCCCGCCATCGGTTATCCACGCGTCACCGTCCGGACCCTGGATGACACCGTGAGGGCTGGATCCTTCGCCAAGCGGTACTTGGCGAACCTTGCCGGTCTCGGGATCGAGAATACCCAGTGCCCCCTGTTGCTGGGCCGTGTACCAGATGTCTCCGTCGGGCGCGGGCGCGACGTCATGGGGATGCGCGCCCTGCGGGAGACTGTAGACCTGACGTTCCTGCGCGTCGGCCGGGAAGGCGGCAAGGCTGGCGGCAAGTGCGATAAAGCGGAAGAGGCGGCGCATGAGAACTCTCCATGCTGCGGCATGTGCCACTACTCTAGGCGCAAAGTTCGTCGCGGCAATGACGGATCGGGAAAATCACGGCGCCCTGCACTGCGTTTCACCGCCCCGCGGATCGACCAATCCAGCCCTGCTGTTGGGGCACTTTTGGGGTTCGACTGACGCGCTTATGGAACCCAACCCGGCTTGACAAGGATGCGTATTCAACAGGCGCAATGCGCCAAAAGCTTTGGCGCGAAGGGCAAGCATCTTGCCGATACGGCCATAGCCGAGGATGCCAATGCTGAATCAATTTCGGCGGCGTCAGGTGGGAGAAATAGTCTCGGCAGACGTCATCGATCGGGATGATGGCCTTACCACCATACTGAGCCATCAAAAGCAGTGCCGTGTTCATGCCGGGTTACCACCTAAGTCTGGAACCTAGCAAGCCGCCCGACGGGTTCAACCTTCCGTCACGGCCGGGCAGGGGAGGGCGTGCAAAACGGTAGGCGCGACCTAAGAAACGGTCGGGCTCGAGTCAGTAGAGGGATACCGCCAATACAGTGCTGTGACCGAGTTCGTTTGCTGACGGGGCTTCTTAATCGGTGCAAATTGGTCCGACTCCAACCTCCGCAACCAGTTCCAGCATAAATCACTAATAGTCGCGATCTGATCAAAGCCCCGCCGGAAAAAACGGCAAGGCTTTTCCCACGGCAGGTTTGCGAAGCGCGGAAGGGCACTCTGCCGCCCAGAGTAACCAGCCTGCACGGTGAAGACGAGAAGGACGCTCTTCCTAACGCGGAGTTCGAAACCCTCCCGGCCCTCTATAGACCGCCGATTGCCGCACAAATCGCAGCTGAGCAATGATCTTCTGGCCATCGCCGAGACCAAGATAGCAGAGGACAAGAGCGGGCTGGCGGAGGACTCCCCACCTTTTTGCAAGGCTGATTTTCACCCAGCCACCACTCTCGTCCATGCCGGTCTTGAGGTCGGGGTGCGGCGCAGCACTGCGCTGCAGCCCTGCCTCGCGGCGAGCAGCGGGTGTGCAACCGGAGTGGGCGCCTTCGCGGGGAACCGGCTGCAGGGAGCGAAGCGACCGAAGTGGGGCGGAAACGCTCCGAAGCGCGCCGAGGGCGGAGCCCTAAGCCTCTCGATGCTTCAACTCAAAGGACAGTCTTCCATCTTTCTCGGACCTTCGCCGACGGTCGCCGGTCAAGAAGTTGTGACCCAATGCCGCCTTTCCGGCGCCGATTTTCCTCTCCAAACCGGACCTTCCTCGCTACCAGCGCTTGTGACCCTTTTCGGAACAACCGCCCAAGACGAGGGACCGGCGCTGACAGTTCGGCTGACGATCGGCGCGACGATGCTGCTTGCCTCGATATCACGCTTTGCCACCCCGCCAGCGTCCATAACGCCAGACGGAAGCCGGCGCCACGCGCACGAATTGACTCTGTCCCCAGGGGGGCTCACTACAACCGTGAATCGAGAGGCATCAGCAGCGAGTTCGCCGTCGATGCGCGCGTACTGCGGACCATAAAAGTTAGCACCGGCACTTGTATAGCTACCGTTATCCTTAGACATATCAGATCGCTCCTTAAGCAAGCCGATAGTCTACCTACGTGGGTATGCGCGAGCTCATGACTAACCCGCGTCCAAGCCTGGCTTCAGTATGCTTTCGAGCAGCAAAGCGCACCAGCAGCCGCCGATATACTTGATGCCGGCCGCATGTCCCATCAATCCACGTTTTGATCGCGATCGCGATCGCGATCGCGTCGGCCATTTGCCTGCGCCAACAGTCGGCCGCGATCTTCATTGCCGCTTCTTTTTCAGCCCATCTTGGCAATGACCTTTGCCATATCGTTGGCGTCGAACGCTCTTAGGGTCTGCGTTCGGACGTTGCCGAGCGAAGCTATCGATAAGCTGAGCGCGGTCGCGGCAATATCATCGTCGGCTTCGGCAATCGCGACCACGTCGTGCTGACCGAGCGTCCAGTAAAGCGAATGCACTTTGACCCCGCTTTTGGCCGCCATCTCCTTGAATGCTTCAGCACGCTTTACGGTGTCCTTGACTGTCTTAGCCCCCTGATCTGTGAAGTTGGTGAGCAGCACATAGTAGGCCATGTTATCCTCCCATAAACAGGGAGGCGTGCGGGCGCTTCGGCGACCGCCGTGTCTCCCATCTCTAAGCATAGCACATCCACGGCACGCCCGAACCGGGCAAGATCGGCACGACTTTCTCGCATGGCTGCATCCGACTGACCAACTGGGATGCCGAAGACCTCGGCTCGATCGTGCAGCCGGGCACGAAAGTCGACTTCAAGGACGGGATGGCCCACGCCGCCGACGAGCGCGCTCAGTAGCAAAGCGAACTTGGCGAGCAGACTTGCCCTTCACAGCCATACCTAAGGAAAGTCGCAGAATTGGACGCAGCGCGCGCTTCGCGCACAGCAACTCCGCGCGTCTTGGAACAAGGAGAGACCGGCAGCGTTGGGCCTGCAGCCGACTGAGATCGATTTGGCCGAAGCTACTGTCCCGCAATTTCGCCATCAATCCAGCGAGGTTTCCATGACACACATCCGAGCCGACAACCAGCCAGTCACCCAAATCACCATCGTCGATTCTGAACCGGACAAGCAGTCCGAGGCATTGTCCATCATGGCCGAGCGAGCGCGCTTTATGGCGCGTCAGCCTGGGTTCATCTCAATCAGCCTGCATCGCAGCCTCGACGGGCGGCGCATCGTCAACTATGTCCAATGGCAAAGTCGCGATCTCTTGCGAGCGGCTCATCATGCGCCGGAATTCCGCAAGGAGTGGGGTCACTTCGATCAGTTGACGGACGAGATCGATCCCAATCTGTACGAGGTAGCCGAGGTGATAGAGAGTGGTCAGTAGGCGTGCCGCCCCCGCAGATGGCGCACCATTCGCGTTTGCGGAGGAGAAGCTTTCAAAGCAGACACTGACTGATGGCGGACTTTTTCAACAAAATCTGTGGAAAGTTGCAGTTCGATCAACGTGAGTACGACTGGGACTCGGGCATCATTCAACCTGTATCAGCCCTTCCATCAATACCGCAGGGAACGAGTTGCTTGGGGTCATCGGGAGCTCGATCTGCACAATCCGGGTCAGCCCAAAGCTCTCGTAGAACGGCTCCGCGTTCAGGCTCGAATACGCTTGAAACATTTTTGCTCCAGCCTTGGCTGCCGCCTGCGCGCATTCGCGAAAGATGGCGCGACCAGTACCTTTCTTAACTACGGCCGGATCGGTCGCAAAATGCCTCAAATGGGCAACGTCGGGGGTGATTTCTTCTGTGCCGGGACGCTCGAGTGTCCATCCGCCACACCCCAAAATGCGCCCCCATTCTTCCGCGACATAATAGGTGCCCGACGTCAGCAGCTCCGGGTTCGCCTTCGTCATAGCAGGCAAGGATCCGGCGAGGACCTCTTGGCTATAGGCGGCGGCCATGAGCGTAGGATAAGCCCTCTCGAGGAGCTGATCGATCAGTGGTGCATCCTCTGGATATGCCCTTCGAACTTCCACTCGCTCTTCCTTTTGCTCATGGCGCCACGTCAGCTGCGCTATTTGCGTGCGAGCAAGACGTGAGCCTCTTGGGGGAACATCAGCTCCCCTCCAGTTGAATAGATTGCCAGCGAGGAACTTAGATCACCCGTGATCGCTGTGATGACTGCGTCGCGATGTCCGGCATCCATTCCGCTCACCAGTCCAGCCTGGGGAGTTGCTGCTAGCTGTAGTCGCACGTATTCCTTTGGCGAGGGGAAACCGATGTTCTTGGTAATCGTGTGGACGGTCACATGGCGAAAGCCCGCGCCAGCCACCAATCGGTAAAGCTCGTCAGCATCGGCGAGTGAATGCTCGGACCGTTTGGTTGCCGAAGCGCCTGGACCGAGATGTCGATCCAAGGCATCTGCCAGCGCCTTCGCCGCAGGAGTTTGGTCAATAGCGCTGAAAACGCTTAAGGCCAGTCGGCCATTAGGCACCAGCACCCGGAACATCTCACGTAGCGCACCCGATCGGTCCGAGAAAAACTGCAGTCCGAGTTGGCAAAGAACCAGATCGAAGGTGGAGTCAGGGAACGGCATTTCGAGCGCGCTTCCCTCGCACCAGTCGATACGGGGTCCAGCGCCTCTCGGGAGCGATCGAGCAACGGCAAGCATGCCCGTGTTGATGTCGAGGCCGACGACCTGCCCATTTCCCATACGCTCGGCCGCCGAGCGTGCCACCACGCCCGTGCCGCAAGCTACGTCCAGAACCCGCTCACCAGATTGAGGCGCAGCACGATCCACCAGGTCGGCAGCCCACAGGGCGGTAATTGCCGGGACCAGGTAGCGCTCGTAGAGTTCCGCGGCGCTGCCTTCCAGCTGCCACTGCTCCTGCTGGGCCATAGAGTCCCTCCCGCACAACGAGCCGCTCGGGCAACGGGCCCGATCAGAGCTTGGGGCAGCCATCATAAAGCGCGTGTCGGTCAACCAGCAACCCGCGATGGAAACAACAAGGATACAGAGCAGACCGCTAGTAAGGTCCGCTCACCCACTAACGAAACCTCTACTGCTGTCTCGGCGAATGCCCGAAAATGGTGGGGAGTTGCCGACCGACATCGGGTCAAATGCGACCTGGAACTTGAAAGCTCAGGACCAAAAGGGCCAACACGGTAGCCCCCAAGTCCTTCAATATGCATCGGAAGGTGGCGCTGTGGCTCGGTCAGCCGTCGCCGTCCAGTTGGCAACGGGCAGTGTGGCAGGGATATTACCCCTCGGCTGCGAATACGTAGCCGTTGCCATCCTTGGACAGCGTGCCGGCGTTCGGCATCAACCAGTGAGTACCCGAAATGGTGAGCTTGTCGGCGACCGCGCGATCGAAGATCTTCCTTCGCGTTTCGACAGCCAGTTGCGGATCCTGGTCGATAGCAAGCTGCCACTCGGGATTTGTTGAAATGTGGAGCGCAAGATTGACCACGTCAGCGCTGATCAGGAACTGTTTGCCGCCCGAGGTGACCAGATGCGCGACCATTCCCGGGCTATGACCGGGGGCCTGAACGGCGTGCACGCCGGGCAGGAGTTCTGGTTCTCCCTCAAAGGTCCTGACGTTTTTCCACGTCGCCACGGTAGCCTGAATGCGCTGGGCGAGGCCCTTGCGCGTCGGTCCGAGATCGATCGACTCGACTCCCGGGCGCGTCCACCATTTCAATTCCGCGGCGGGCACCATGATGTCGGCATCCGGGAAGACCTGCGCATTGCTCTCATTGTTCATGAGGCCATAAATGTGGTCGCCGTGGAGATGGGAGATCAGGATCGTCTTGACTGCCTTGGGGTCAAGGCCCGCCGCGGCCATGCTCTCGAACAGCCGGCCGTTCCCCTCACCATAAATCGGATGACCGCCCGTACCCGAGTCGATCAGGACCACTTGATCGCGCAGCTTGAGCGCCATGACGATAAACCGCAGGGGCGCCTGATTGTCGGGAAAACCGGCACCACGCAACGCGGTCTTGACTTGTTCGACGCTGACATTCCTGACCATACCCTCCCGCAGCGGAACGTCACGCATGCCATCAATCAGAGAGAAGACTTCAATGTCGCCAACCTTGTATTTGCGGAAAGGTTGAGCGACGGACTGTTGAGCGCAAGCCGCGTCGACAAACGTGATCGGATTGTCGAGTCCAAACGCAGCGTAAGCACCGGCTGCGCCAAGTGTCAGGTCGCGACGCGAGATATCGAAAATCCTTCCCCGCTGACTGAATGATCGAGTATATCAACGGCGGTGGGCACTGCACAACGTCGGCTTTGGGTCCGCATCAGGTCGCAGCGCGAACGGCAGGTTTGGAGAAGCGCCATGAAGGTCAGCAAATGGCGCTCTGTGCTCGTTGCCGCCGACCGATTCAAACGGCAGGGCCTAACCCATCTCGGCCATTCGCGGCATAGCCAGAATGACTGAGTTTTACCCTAGTCTTCCTCCCGAAAATCCTGCAGCGAGGCATGGCGCAGATTCTCCTCGCCGCGGAGATGCTTCACGCGGCCGATCAGCCCCGGCTTGACCCATTGCGTCGCCGGCCGTTTCATCCCGTTTGGCGCAGGCCCAGAATGCTCCTGTACGCGCTCCCAGAGGCGTTCCCGCATCTCCCGGTTCAAGGTGATAAAGGCGCTCCCGACATAGCGTCCTGTGCCACGCTCGGCCATTAGGGCGAAAGCCGGCTTTCCGGGTTCACGCTCGACGCCGAGCAACTCGTATTCATCGATGCTGTAAGCCTTGGTCTTGTGCCAAGCCGTCGAATTGCCGCTCCGGTATTTGCTGTCCTTGCGCCTCGACACCATGCCTTCGAGCCCCGCCTGGTCTATCAGGTGGGAAGATCGCCTTAGCCTCGCCGGGAAGCGCCTGGCTGAATTGGATACGGCCACCGTCCGGGATCATCTCGGCAAGGAACTCGCGGCGGTCCTCCAGCGCCATGTCGCGCAGGTCGTGACCATTGAGATGCAGAAGATCGAAGGCGACGAATAGAGGTCGTGCTGGCGTTGGGTGATGGCTTTCCGCAAGGCTCCGAAGTCAGACAGGCCAGTCTCGTTCAATACGACGATCTCACCGTCGATGGCGCTTTCCACGTCCAGTTCAGCGGCGGCCTTTGCGAGGGCGATGCCGATGGCGAAACTGTCCGAAGGCGACACGATCACGATGACTGGCGAGGTGACGCTTGTTCACGATGACGGGACCGGTTCGGCTTCACGGCTACGACGTTCCGGTGACGACGCGCGGGGAACGCCTCGCCGAAATACCGGACCTCTCCACCGCGTCCGCCCTCGGCAATCGCGACAGCATGCTTGGCTTTCGACACATCGACACCGACGTAAAAAACGTTATCTTGCTCCATGGCCCGTCCTTTCTTCGCTTGGGGCTCGGCTCGGCACTCCCGAGCCACCCCCGTTTGCTTAACAGCTGCAAAGACTAAGGGCGGGCCGCCGCTCAGAGTCATAACGTCTAATAGCCATCGCAACCTTACCCGCCAAATCGTCCTTGTTGCGCCAATATTTGACGAGCTTCTTTTCATACAGCTTTCGGAATCTCTCGAGTTTGGCCTTTTTCTCGAACTCGACCTTTTCCGCGGCCCACGTCTTGCGAGCACCGCCTTCGAGCAAAAACGCCACGGTAGGCACGCCTTGGGCGACGGCGTACTCGTACTCCATCTGGGTGTAGCTCTTACCCTTCAACTCTGAGCCGTACCGCTCTGCTACGATGAGTACGTAGTAGTCGCTGTCATCGATGCGCCGCTTGATGTAATCCCATTGAGTGTCGTCGCTGGCTTGGAATGCCTCCATCCCCACAGGAATATGCCCGAGGTTAAGAACGGCCTCGATGACCGACCGTCTTTCGTCCACCAAATCGGCGTAGGTCGAGCTGACGAAGATTTGGTATTTAACGTCCATGCGGCCTCACCCTTCGATCCGCCCTTGTAAGTCTGCAAGCAGGCTGGGGATAGCGTTCCGTGCCCGCATCAAGAAGCCGAGTCATGATTCTTGCAAGGGGTGAAGCGATCAAAGCCCGACCCGCGCGCTGGCACGCTAGGTTGCCCGGTTTGCCGGAAGGAATAATCACTTGCGGCCGAGGAGTATGAAACGTGCTGTGCCCCCCGCCGCAGCGACAGCCTTCGCTATTCCTTCTTGTCGACCAGCGCCCGTAGTGCCGAGACGTCATGCAGCAATAACCTGCTGCCGCACTTTTCGATCAGGCCTCTCTTGGCGAGGTCGCTCATTTCGCGCGAGACCGCTTCCCTGTGCGTGCTCATCGTTGCCGCCAGCTCGGAATGCGTCGGTGCCGGGCTTATGGACACCTCGCCGTCCACGAGTGCGGCTTTCTCCGCCCGATGCAGGAGCTCGACGATCAGCCGTTTTCGCACGACCAGAGTGCTGTATTCGAATACCCGCTCGGTCATGCGCCGGAGCTGGGCAGACAGATGCTCAAGCAGCATCCAGGCAAAAGTCGGGTGGGTCATCACGATATCCCGGAATGCTGTGCCGGACAGCCGTGCAGCGCGGGTTGCCTCCAGCGCGACTACGCTGGCAGAGCGTGCAATCCCGTCAATGCCTCCGAGCTCCCCGAAAATGTCACCCGGTTCGACATCGCGATACGCTATCTCCCTGCCGTCCGCTGAAACCAGTGTCACGCGAGCCCGTCCTTCCAGCAGGAAGAAGACATCGCGACCAGTGTCGCCGTGGGAAATGATTAGCTCGTTGTGTCGATAGCTGCGCTCGTGCCACCGTTTGGTCAGCGCGGCGAGGTCGGCATCGCAAAGTCTTGAGATGAAGGCCAGAGAGCCTGTCACAACGGTCTCTTGTTCAATCAAGTGTACTTCACCTTACTCCCTATCCAAGGAAATTTGATGGCCGCAGGCCCCGCTTTCCGGGATGCAAACTGGGAGCGGATTTCGCCAATGTTTTCCCCGGTGTGGGAATTCCCACAGCCGAGCCTGGTTCGACTGTCATATCCTTGTTGCAACGTCAGGCCCGCCGGCTCGTGTGCAAGCCGGCGAAGGGAAAGGGAACAGTCATGAAATTCTTGGCTCCCGTCACAAAACTTGCTGCGGGGTTTCGCAAATTCGTCGCGCCGCGCTACCGCCCGGAGCTTTATTACATGCGTGGCCCGGGGCCAGCCACCGCCCGCCGTATGGGCACGCCGCGGCAAAACCAATCCATCGACCACTACGCCTAACTTGCCTCGCGGACGGCTGACGCTCTCGCCCGGAGTGCCGTTCGCGCCGTTCCGTACCGGTCAATTCAGATCAATGAAGGGACGATCTGATCATGGTTATAATTCATGCTGCCGCCATTGGTCCATTTCGCAGGTGGTTACGCCTCCGCGCCGAGCGAAAAGCTCTCTTGTCGGCAACGGACCAGTTGAGCCGTTTACCCGATGACGTTCTTGGCGACATCGGCATCTCACGTGACGAAATCATGTGCGCTTTGCCAAGCCGCGCCATCCGTCATGCGGAGGCAGGCGCGGCCGGCACGACGATCGAGCGCACCAGGATCGCTTCGGCCTCGATCCCGAAACGGTTGGCCGCCGGCAGTGGCTACGCCTCGGCCGAGATCCCCTTTGGCTGGTTCACGAGCGCGCGATCGAGCCTTACATCGCGGCTTCGACAAGCAGCGGCGCGCGGACGGGACCTTCGAACGGCACTACACCTGCGACCCCAGGGACTGAATGTTGACCGACGGGAGCTGGGGAGGATCTCAAAATGATCATGTCAGTTGTTAAGTCCCTCGCGCCTGTGACGCTCGGCACCGTGCTGATCGCAATCAGTCGGACTTCATTGTCGGCTTCTGACGCTCAGGACCTCGCGTTCGCTCACGCTGACATGCCAATCAAACAGCTGAAAGACGTCTATTTGGATTGCGAGCGGGGAGGCCGCCGGTGCGCTGGGGACGGAAGACGTGATGTACTGTTCGATGCGCGAGTTCCGACTAGGCGCGCGATAGCAGTTTGCGCATAATCAACGATGCATGGCCTTCTGCACCGTGCGACGCGGCCCTGCGATCGACCACTTCGAACCATGTTTGGACCGCGCACTTCGCCGATCAGCGCAGTAACCAACCCGCGGAGTTCCGCGAGCGACAGCCTTCAAACGAATCAGTCGGTGGTAGCGTCACGCATAGGGTGAATCACGAACGCGCTCGCCTGCAACCCCTTCGCCCGGAAATCTGCCCCGGTTACGCGGTTCGCCAGCAGACTGACAAGGAGCGGCTTCAGCCGATCGCCGATGCTATTTGTTATCTTTGTGCCGAATGGCAGCTTTGCGCCCCGATTTCGGCCGTTCGCCTATATCGTTCGAACTGCCGAAAGCTGTCGGGGCTCCGGCCCTCTCAAACCCTCCGCCGCCGTTGTCGCGCATGTGCCGCATGCCACCTGCCGTGCTTTCAGCGAGCCGACCTTACCTCCAGTCTGGAACCTAGCAGTCGCCCAACTGGTTCAACCTTCCGCCACGGCCGGGCAGGGGAGGGCGTGCAAAACGGTAGGCGCGACCTAAGAAACGGTCGCGGTTCGAGTCGGGAGAGCGCTACCGCCTTTCCCCACACCAAGAAAATCTCCGATATCTCCTCCGTTGTTGCGCGTGAAGCGACCTGTCTTGGTGTTGCTCAGGCCTATGGCGAACGGCAAAGGAAGGCCGGCCGATCCGCGAGGAATATCTGATAGTCGATGGCGGCAAGCGCGCCGGCGCCGGTGCGCATTCCCCTAGCGCCGGCGACGCCATCGATAACAGATATTTAGGGGTGCGGCTGGGCAGGCCCTGCCTGTTTGAGAAAGACGAGCTTCCCGTCCAGTTGCGAGACGACGATAGCGCCTTTGTCGAAGGGGAGCACGTCGACCGGCCGGGTCAGTCCATCGAGAAGCACCTGACTCTTTCCTGAGACAAGGTCTAACCCGAGAAGCCTGCCGCTGCCAGAAGCCCAGCCATCCGACTGATCGAAAGTGCCATGTTCGAGGACCAGCATCTCGCCCTCTGCATCGAAGGCGACATCGACCGGAGCATTCATGCCGATGGCCTCGATGCGGACGCTGCCTGTTTGGCCGGCCTGCTTCAGCGAGACGATACGGCCGCTGCCGGCGACGAAGGGAAATCCGCCGAACAGGGAGACGTAAAGCCGGCTGCCGTGCACGGCAAGGCCGGTCGGAACCGCGTCGAACTCGTATTTCTGACCGTCGCCGAACTCGGTCGGCGAGAGGGCGGTTAGGGCCTGGCCGCTGGTGTTCAGCCGAGCAAAGGCAAAGAGCTGCGTGCGGCCGCTCCCGTCGGCCAGAAGGCGTTCGACGGAGTTCCGCGCGGCGTCGACGACATAGAGCGTGTCGCCTGACAACGCGAAGTCGTACGGGTTCCAGAAGTCGTTGCTGACGACCCGCGTGACGGCGCCCTCGTCGACCTCGAGCATCGCGTGGTCGTTGGAGTCCTCGTCATGGTCCGCTGGCGTCCAGCCCTGGGCGACGAGATAGCCGCTGCCATGGCGCTCGACCCGATAGGGCCCGGTCGGTTCGCCCATGACGTCGGTGCCATGCGGCAGGACCGGACCGAAAGCGGTGAAACGGCCGTTCGGGGTGCGCCTGTAGAGGCGGCCGTCGGCTAGGTCGGTCACCAGAAGCGCATCGCCGTCGCGAGCAAGTCCGGCAAAGATCGCTCCCGGTCTTCGCACGATTTCGACTTCGTATCCCGACGCTGCCTTCGGCTCCGCCGACCCTTGCGTTGCGATCGCCATAAGCAAAAGGGCAATCAATCCGGTGAGCGTACGCATCGAAAGCCTCCGTTGGCGGCGAAGCGAAAATCAGGGTCATAGGCAAGCCGGCGGGTCGTGCTCAGGCGGGTGGGGTCGCTGTTCCACGCGCCACCACGAAGCACCCGATACTTTCCGGCGATTTCGGGCAGCGCTTCGCCGCCGTAGGGTGCATAGAAGTCGCGGGTCCATTCCCACACGTTGCCGACGAGGTTGAGCAGGCCCTCCCTGCCCGCCCCTAGTGGAAACGACCGGGCGGGTGCCGTCATGTCATGACCGTCGCTGGCGTCCTCGTCGCAGCAGGCGCCGCGTCCAAAATTGGCGCGTGTCGCGTCGACCGGCGCATCACCCCAGGGAAAGTGTGCTCCCTGCGGCCCGCGCGCGGCGCGTTCGTATTCCTGCTCGGACGGCAACTTCAGGCCATAATGGGCGCAGAACGCCTCTGCATCGGTAAAGCTGACGCCGACGACCGGGTGGTCAGGCAGACCGAGGGCCGGATGCCGGTCGTAGAAAGCGGCGCGATGTCCCGTCGCCGCGACGAAGCGGCGGTATTGCGCGTTGGTGATCTCGGTCTGGTTCATGGCGAAGGCCTGGCCTTCGACGACATGTCGCGGCCGCTCGTTTTCATCGCCCGTGTCGTTGCCGAAGACGAACGGCCCCCCCGGAATTTCGACAAGCGGATTGTCCGCAATGACATCCTCGCCTGCCGCGGCGCCTCCGCTCCACAGAAGTGCCGCGACGGCGAGGAGCATCCTAGAAGTCAACACGGTCCTGGCTCTGGCGGTCAAACAGGAACACCCGTCCGGGCGCAAAGCCGACCTCCACCATCTGATCAAAGTCGCCCACAAAATTCTTGTCGGCGCGAACAGTGAGCAAGGCCGCTCCGGCGCGCAGGGTGACCAGCGTGCTTTCGCCGGTCAGTTCGACCGAATAGATCGGGGCCACGATATTGGTCTTTTCGCTTCCGGCAGGAAGGACGTGGATGTCCTCCGGGCGGACGCCCAGTACAGCGCTCGCAACGTTCGCGCCCCCGAGGCCGTCGACCCTGACGCCGCCGAGGCTCGTGAAGACCCCGTCCTTGACCTCACCGTCGATCAGGTTCATCGGCGGCGAACCGATGAAGCCCGCGACGAAAAGGGTGCGCGGGTCGTTGTAGATTTTCTTCGGCGTGCCGAACTGCTCGATCACGCCCTTGTTCATCACCGCCACCCGGTGAGCGAGGGTCATCGCCTCGATCTGGTCATGGGTGACGTAGATCGTCGTCACCTGTAGCTCGTGCTGGAGGTGCTTGAGTTCGGCCCGCATCTGGACCCGCAGCTTGGCGTCGAGATTGGACAGCGGTTCGTCCATCAAGAAGACCTTTGGTGTGCGGATGATGGCGCGGGCCAGCGCGACGCGCTGGCGCTGCCCGCCGGAGAGTTGCTTCGGCAGCCGGTCGAGCAGGCCGTCGAGCTCGACGCGGCGTGCCACCTCCATGACCATCTGGCGCATCTTGTCCTGCGCCACCTTGCGGATCTTCAAGGGGTAGCCGATGTTATCGGCGACGCTGAGGTGGGGGTAGAGCGCGTAGGACTGGAAGACCATCGCGACGTCGCGATATTTCGGCAGCACGTCGTTGACCCGGTCGCTGCCGATGAAGATCTCTCCAGCCGTAACCTCCTCGAGGCCGGCTACCATGCGCATGGTCGTGGTCTTGCCGCAGCCCGAAGGCCCGAGTAGGACGAGAAACTCCTTGTCGCGCACCTCAAGATTGAGGTCGCTGACCGCGGTGAAGGTGCCGAACTTCTTGACCACGTTCTGGAAGACGACCGAGGCCATGGCTCACCCCTTGACCGCGCCGAACGAGATGCCGCGAACCAGGTGTTTCTGGACGACGAAGGCGAAGATCATGATCGGGATGCAGGCGGTGAAGCCGGCGGCGCTGATTTCGCCCCAATAGGTGTTGTACTGCGTGACGCGCCCGGCAATGCCGATCGGTAGTGTCTGCGATCGTTCGGTCAGGGTCAGGATAAGGGCGAGCAGAAATTCGTTCCACGAAATGATCAGGCAAAAGATGGCTGTGGCCGCCAGCCCAGGACGGGCGAGCGGCAAAGCGACATGCAGGAATGCGCCCCATCGCGTGTCGCCGTCGACCATCGCCGCCTCCTCGAGCTCGACCGGCAGGTCCTGGAAGTAGCTCTTCATCATCCAGGTAGAGAAAGGCAGGTTGAACGCCGTATAGGCGATGATCACCGCAGGCTTCGTGTTCAGCATGCCGAGATGGTTGAAGGCGATGTAGAGCGGGATGATCGTCACGATGGGTGGCATCATGCGCGTCGACAGGATCCAGAACGAGATCTGGTAGCGCCATCTGCCCGGATACTGGAAACGGGCGAGCGCATAGCCGGCCAGGGAGCCAAAGACGACCGAGACAAGCGTCGTCGAGACCGCGATGATCAGGCTGTTCAATGCATAGATTAGGAAAGGCCGCTCGACGAAGGCGGCGTGGTAATGCTTCGACGTCGGATTGGCGGGGACCCATTGCGGCGGTATCGAGAAGATGTCGATGTCGTATTTGAACGAGTTGGCCGCGATCCAGTAGACTGGGAAGAGGGTGACCACGAGCGCTACGGCGATCACCACATAGGCGGCGATGCGCTGGATTCCGATACGCTTTCGGCGGTGCGCCATAGGTCCTCTAGTCGGCAAGCCGCATGCGCTTGATGAACCAGGTGCTGAACGCGACGGTCGTGAACAGCACGAAAAGCGAGATGGCGGCCGCATAGCTGGGGTCGGCGAAGCGGTACGCCACTTGGTAAATATAGAGACTGAGCGTCTTTGTCCGGTCGGCGGGGCCGCCGCCGGTCAAGATGAAGACGAGGTCAAAGAGCCGCAGCGCGTCCATGATGCGTAACAGCAGCGCGATGGCGATGACCGGCTTCAGGAACGGCAGCGTCAGATCCCAGAACTGCCGCCAGGCGGAGGCGCCGTCAATCGCCGCCGCCTCGTAGGGCTCGTCCGGCAGGCTGGCGAGCCCGGCAAGCATCAGCAGGAACATGAACGGCGTCCATTGCCAAACGTCGGCGACGATCACGGACAACATAGCCAGTCGGACGTCGCCGGCCCAAGCTTGGAGGGGCAGGCCGAGCCGGAACATGATCTCGTTGAGCACGCCGAATTGCGGCTCGTAGATGAGCTTCCAGGTGATCGCGACCGCAACCGGCGGCAGCATCATCGGCAGCATCAGGATCGTTTTCAGGAAATTCAAGCGCCGGATGTATCGGTCGAGCAGCAAGGCGAGGCCGAGGCCAAACAGGAACTCGGTGCCGACAGCGAAGACGGTGAACACCAGCGTGTTCCACAAGCCGACGTGAAACTGCTCGTCGGTGAGAAGCCGCAGAAAATTGTCAGCGCCGGCAAATTGCCAGGGCAGGTCCGGATTCGGGCTGATCCGCGTTGCCGCCGCAATGATCATGTAGATCGACGGAAATATCGTGAGCGCCAGGAGCACGAGCATAGCTGGCGCAAGCATCAATACCCGCAGGTGGCGCTCAAACCACCGCTCGAACGAATTTCCGAACTTCGCACCGATAGAGACGGTCATCGGAAGTTCTATCCGTCATATCAGTCAATCATAGCATGGCGAACCCGAGATCCAAACCGGCGCGTACTCGCTCGTGCTTGCCCCGAGAGCTGATCCGGCAAAATGGAGCAGCATCACCGGATACCACCATATGCGGCCAACTACTTGATGCCGGTTATCTCTTCGACCGCAGCCTGGGATCTCTTCAGCGCCTCCTCCGACGTTTCGGTGCCAGCTACGGCTTTGGAAAGCTCGATCCCGAACGCGTTCTCGATCTCGGGCCATTTCGGATGACGCGGACGCGGCGTCGAGGCTTCGATCGCTTGCATGAGCACTGGATAATGCCGGAATTTTTCCTGGCCGGTCAGGCTGGGATCAGCGAAGATCGACTTGCGCACCGGCGGGTTGCCGCGCTGGGCCGAGATTTTCATCTGTTCCGGTGAGGTCGCCCACAGCATGAAGTCGAAGCCCTCCTGCTTGTTCTTCGCAGCGGCCATGATGCCCATCGTCCAGTGGCCGATTTCCGAGCTGCCCGGTTTGGTGCCCGCCGGGATCGGCGAGTAAGAGATCTTGCCGACCATCTTCGACTGGCTGGGATCTTCGAAGGTCGCGACCCAGTTCGGCCAGTTGATCGACGAGGCTGCGGTGCCCGCTGCCAGGGCCTGCCCGACCTCGTTGGCGTTGTAACTCTCGACGCCCTTCGGCGAGACGTCGCGCAGGGCCATGAAGGTCTTCATCGCGGCCGCACCTTCGGGCGTGTCGATCGTCACTTTTGTCCGGTCAGCGTTGAACATGTCCGCGCCATAGGACCAGAAGATCGGCATGAAGTCGGCAACGACGGGGTTGCCCTGGCCGCCCCGGAAAACATAGCCGAAATAGCGGCCGCCGCCTTTTTCGGAGAGCGCCTTGGCTGCCTTCAGCACGTCGTCCCACGTCTTCGGTGCCTCAACGCCTGCTTCCTTGAACTTGGTGGCGTCATAGAAGAACATCTGCGCGTTTCCCACATAGGGCAGGCACACGTAGGGCCCCTTGTTGTAAGGATTGCGGCAGACTGCCAGGGATTTCGACAGGAAGTCGCTGTCCGGTCCTTCGAGCCCGGCCTTCTTGAAATAGGGCGTCAGATCTTCAAGATGCCCGTTTTCCGCGAAGAACGGAATCCACGGATCGTCCATCAGAACGATATCGAAGGCGCCCGATTTTGTCTGGCCGGCATTGGCCGCCTGTTCGAAGACGTTGCTGTAGGGAGCCTGGACGATCTCGACTTTGGTGCCCTTCAGCTTCGCATAGTCGGCGGCAGCGGCTCTCAGGCCGTCGCCCTCGCTTCCCGAGGGAACGAGCACTGTTATGTCGGCCCACGCGTGCGTCGCCATCAGCGACGACAGCGCCAAGACCACGGAGAAAAGAAATCTTCTGACCATCTTATTCCTCCCGTTTCCGCTCCGGCCTGTCGGGCGGCCGGTGCCAGAACCGCTCGCACGCGTTTTGACCGCTTACGAAGCGCGCGAGCGCTCCGTCGCAGACGGCAACGTTTGAAAGGGGTGCGAACGGCGCAGGGGGCCACTTGGACCGCCAAAGCATCAATACTGCGGGGCAACTCGTGGGTCATCACAACCCACATCTCCCGTAGGTGCACCGAGGTGCGCTAACTGCCATTTTAACATCTTGGCTGCTTCAGTTGAAGTGGATGCGGGCTCCACGGTGTGACAAATGCGCCCCGGTCGGGTCAGTACGAGATTGTCGGTCCCCGCGGTGGCGGCAGTGGCCAGGAGTGCACCGTTGTTCGCAACGAACCGCTTCCTGTCCGCGCCGAAGACGTATCGTTCGCACTGATGGCCGTGCTTGAGCGCTCCTCCCGCTGGGGCGCGTTGTGTTCGTGTCACTCTTCGGTGTCATCTCTTCCAGTACACCGAGCGCCGCCATCTATTGTACGCGCGTATCGTCCAGGGCGCCCACCATGTATTGCACAAGCTCCTGAGTATGCGTCTCCGCCGTCCGCTTCTCCGTCACTTTGTGCCCCCTGCGCATCACCATGAGGCGGTCTGAGACCGCGAAAACATCGGGCAGTGTGTGCGTGATCAGGATGACGGGGACCCCCTGGTCCCGCAGCTTCCTGATGAGCTCCAGGACTTTGTGCTGCTCGGGAACGCCCAGATTGTTGGTCGGCTCGTCCATGATCATCAACCGGGCGTCCCAATAGACGGCGCGAGCGATTGCGACGGCCTGACGTTGTCCGCCGGATAGGCTCTCGATCGGCTGCGTGAGGCTCGGGAATTGGATCGCGAGCGACTCCAGCGCCGCCCGGGACTCCCGAAGCATCATCTGCTCGTCGAGCGTCCGGATGAGGCCGGCGAGGTAGCGCTTCTTCGCTTCGCGCCCAAGGAAGATATTGGCGCTGACATCGAGATTGTTGGCGAGCGCCAAGTCCTGATAGATCGTCTCGATGCCCTGCCGGCGCGCATCCATCGGGCGGGCAAAACGGCTGAGCCGGCCCTCGAAGTAGATCTCGCCTTCGTCGGGCTGATAAACGCCTGACACGCACTTGATAAGGGTCGACTTGCCGGCGCCGTTGTCGCCGAGCAGACCAACGACCTCGCCAGGGTAGACATCCCAGCTTACGTCGTTGACGGCCACAAGGCCGCCGAAGCGCTTAGTCAGCTTCCTGATCGAAAGGACAGGCTCCGTCACGTCGGCGGCCCTCGTGTCGCCCGGCCGATAATCAGGTCTCGCGACTGGTCGATCAGCACGGCGACGATCACGACAACGCCAACGACGATGAATTGCCAGAACGCCTCGACGTTCAGCATGACAAGACCGGTAGTTAGCACTGCGATGATCAAAGCGCCGATGACGGTGCCCATCACGCTTCCGGCGCCGCCGAATAGGCTGACGCCGCCAATGATGACGGCGGCGATCGAGGAGAGAAGCAACGCATCGCCGATCACCGCCGAGCCGGCAGTGAAGCGGAGTGTCGACAGGAAACCGGCGATACCGGCCGTTGCGGAGGAGAGGATGTAGAGCGAGATGATATGGCGGTCGACCGGGATGCCGGTGCGGATGGCTGCCTCGACATTGCCGCCGATGGCGTAGGTGTGCCGGCCGAACTGCGTCTTTCGCAAAACGAAGATCGCGATCGCGACAATGATGGCGGTGAGCACCACGGGATAAGGAAGGATGCGGTCCATGCGACGGAGCAGCTCGCCGCTTACCTCCGGCGCTGCGAGGAAATGGAGGCCGCCGGCCTCGCCGCGTATGAAATAGACGAGAGCGTCATTGCCATAGGCGCGAATTCCTGGAGGCAGGCCGATCACCGTCGTGTTCTCGGACATCAACAACGCGACGCCACGCACGATGAACGAGCTCCCCAGCGTCACGATGAAGGCCGGTACTTTCAGCTTGGCGATGATGACGCCATTGACGAAACCGACGACACCGGCGCCAGCCACCGCAGCGAGGAATCCGACGACGACCGAGGGAAAAAGCGGCAGTCCGGCATTGAAGACAGCGCGGATCGCCAGCGCCGACAGCACCGAGGCGAGACTCATGACCCAGCCGACGGAGAGGTCGATGCCGGCGGCGATGATGACGAAGGTCTGGCCGAGGCCGAGCAACAGTATCGGTGTGATGGCGACGAGGATGTTCTGCGAGTTGCGCACGGTGAGGAAATTGACGGCGCCAAAGCTGACGATCGGTACTGTCACGACGAAGAAGACGATCATCAGGGCGAGGAAAGCCCAGGCCCAGGACCGGCTCAGCGCCAGCACGAATCGCTTCGGCGGCGTTAGGGTTTGCGCTGCGGGGGCCATCTCCGCCACCGCCTTCATTTCCACGCGGGCCACGAAACCTTGTCCTCATGAGCGGACGCGAGCTAATCCCGGGAGCGCCGCTCCCGGCAGGCCAGTCGCCCGCTATTTGGCCGGAACCTGATAGATGAAGCGGGCAATCGCCGGGTCTTTGACGTTATCCTTGTCGATGATGGCGAACCCGGTCTCGACACGACGCGGCAGGCTCGTGACGCCGGCAGCATCGGCCGCGGCGAACTGCACAGCCATGTAACCCATGTCGAACGGTTTCTGTGCCAACACCAGCGAGACGACGCCGTTGTTCATCAGCTCGATTGCCAATTGCGTCGCGTCATAGGCGACAACTTGAACGTGGCCGCCCAATCCGGCGTTGACGACGGCCGTTCCGGCGCCTTGAGCGCTGAACACGTTGGTGCCGAACACCCCGGCGAGGTCGGGTTCGCGTTCGAGGACCGCCGCGGTCTGTTGCGTCGCCTTGTTCTGGTCATCGAGATTGTAGTCCGGCCCGAGGACCTTGATGTCCGGAAATTCCTTCTCCATCACCTCCTTGAAGCCCTGCTCGCGACCCTCGACCGAGCTGACGTTCGGGTTCGTGGAGTTGATGTAGACAATACCCTTTCCGCCGATTGCCTTGGCGAGGCCCCGGGCTGAAATGCGTCCGCCTTCGACGTTGTCAGAGCCGATATAGCTGATCGGGAAGGTCACCGGGCCGTTCACGTAGTCGCCGTCGCCGAGGAACGTATCAACGGTGATGACCTTGATACCGGCGTCGACCGCCGCCTTGAGTGGACCGATCATCTGGTCCTTATCGGTCGGCGCGGTCACGATGTAGTCGAGGTCGCCGCGCGCTACCATGGCGTCCAAAATCGGCGTCTGGGCCTCGACGCCCCACGTCTGCGGGATCTGCGTCACGACCTCGACGCCGAGGTCCTTCGCCGCAGCCTCAACGCCAGTCTGCATCACCTGATAGAAAGGATCGACGACGCCAGGCAGAAAGCCGATCTTGATCTTGTCTTGTGCGGCAGCAGCCTGCGGAGCTGCCGCGAGAGCCAGCGCTGTGATCAGCGCAAGGCAAAGCTGTCTCTTGGACATTTTTCACCTCTCGAGTTGACTTTTGATGCTCAGCCGACGTCACAGATCGTCGCTGAGGCTTTGGCAATTTTAGCAGGTGCTGAATCGCTTGCAAACGACGACTGTCCGTTGACGGCGAAAGGCTGGGCCGCATCTACATGACGTTGGCTGCCCTGTTCATCGCGCAGGCGACCAACATCCACTTTCAATTGGTGGCCAGATCCTCCTGCTGCTTTTATGGCGCGCCAGCCTGACTTCAATCAGCCTAGCAGCCTCAACGGGCGGCGCACCGTCAACGACGCACAATGGCAGAATCGCGATCTGCTGCGATCGGCTCATCAATCGCCGGAATTCCGCAAGGAGTGGGGTCATTTTCGATCAGTTGACGGACGAGATCGACCCCAATCTGTACGAGGCAGCCCAGATAGTGGTCGGTAGGCGTGCCGCCCACATGACCTGAACCGCCGGGTCGAGACCGCCGACACAAGCTGACAAAGTCTAAGCCATGGCTGCTATGAACCATCGCGTCGTCATCGTGTTCGGTGGAACCGGGTTTCTCGGCCGCCGCGTTGTTCGGCATCTCCGCGATGGCGAGTTTTTTGTTCGGATTGCATCAAGACATCCGGAACGGGCCAAGAAGTTGTTTGGTTCTGATGATCCGCAATTTCAATCGGTCAAAGCCGATATCCACGATGAGCGGGCGATCGCCGATGCACTTGCCGGTGCTTTCGGTGTTGTAAATGCGGTCAGTCTCTATGTCGAACGGGGACAGGAGACCTTTCACTCCGTGCATGTCGAGTCGGCCCGGCAGGTTGCAGCTCAAGCACACCGAGCTGGCGTCGAACGGCTCGCTCACGTTTCAGGAATCGGCTCCGATGCTGCCTCGCCGTCGCCCTACATCCGCAAGCGTGGCGAAGGCGAACTGGTGGTGCGTGCCGCGTTTGCTGACGCCACTATCATCTGCCCGGCGGTGATGTTCGGACCGGATGACGCGCTTCTCACCATTATCCTCAAACTTCTCCGCCGGCTTCCAATCTATCCGATGTTCGGTCGCGGCCTGACGAGATTGCAGCCGGCCTATGTGGGCGATGTGGCAGAGGCGACCGCAAGAGCGCTGCAGGGAACGGAAACGCATGCGATCACGTATGAGTGCGGCGGTCCTCGCATCTACTCTTACGAGGAATTTCTCAAAGCCGTTGCACACCAAGCCGGCCTTAGACCCATACTGGTCCCAGTGCCATTTGCCGCTTGGCACGCGTTCGCATGGGCCGCGGAAATGCTTGCGAGTCCGCCCGTCACTCGTAATCAGGTGGAACTGATGCAGGTTGACAATGTGTCATCGCCGCAGATGCCCGGATTTGAAGAACTTGGCATTTCGCCGCACTCGGTCGAGGAAATGCTCCAGGAGATATTGTGGGATCACTGATTAAAGAGCCTCTTCGGCTAGATGTTTGATCCCAGGCTTTGATGGTTCATCATTGTCGTCCGAATCAAAGGATGCACTATGGGCCAGGTTCTGCATGGGAGCGCCACAACGACAGAGACGAGGGCGGACCGAGTGCGCTCCGATATTTGCCGCTGCTCCTTCTCCGCCAGAGCTGCGTACGGGTGCAGTATAAGTCCGTCCTGCACACGCGGCATTTCAAGGATGCAGCCGACAGTTGCGGTTGGTTCCGCAATCGTCGGAGCCGAAGCCCGACGGGTATCGACTATCCGCCGGGCGAGCCACCCTTTCAGTGGTGATGGGCGGAAACGCTCTTGATGTATTCGGACACCAGTTCCATCGGCGCCGACTGACCGAGGTCGCCCACGCCGAGGATGCCGACCATCCGCATATTCTCGTTGATCACCGGTAACCTGCGGATTTTTAGTTTCCTCCATGTGCTGCATGGCCTTGGCCAGATCTTCGTCTTCGCGGCAGCGGTGAATGCCGGCGGTCATGACATCGCGCGCCGTCGCGGTACGGCTGTCTAAACCATCCTCCGCCAGTGCTTTGCAGACGATGTCGCGGTTGGTCACCATTCCGATCAACCGGTCGTCTCTCCGATAGGAATCGAGCCAATATCCTGGGCTCGCATCATCTTCGCTAGTTCGGCGACAGGGGTTTCGGGGCTGACCCAGTCGACACCCTTGTGCATTGCGTCTTTGACTTTCATAGCGGACTCCCTTGCTGGTTGCCCCGCCGTTGTGTTGACGTTTGCTGACAAGGCCGCTGATTCCGGCGTTCTCCTGGGATTATCTGGTGCGATCATCATTCGTCATTCGTTATTTTCCTCCAGGCGCGGTCGAGTGAGCGTTCGGCGCACGACGGCCGAGCCAAACGAGTTGTTGTTGGCCCTAAACCATCACTACGACGAGTGGCTTGGTGAGGTTGGCCTGCCGTCGTCTTGTGCCGAACAAGCTGCATCGCTGATCTCTGGCGCTGCCCCCTCTCCTGCGGATCACCCGTCGATGTCGCCGCAACGCTTCCCCCAACGAAAAACCCCGCAGGAGCGGGGCTTCTAGTATTTTTCGGCGCGGGCTTGCGCTCCACTGAAAACAGTGACGGAGCAGTTAGGCGACAGGGCCAGCGTCTGCCGCTACGGCGAGTCAGGATGTCGTTGCATCATCGCCGTTCCGAGCCGCGTCGAACGCGACCGGTCGATTGATGACGTTGCTGACGACAGAACCAGCGAGTGTGCGCGTCACGGAAGCCGGAAAGCAGCGTCGTTCAATTACGGAATTCGGATGGAATTATATCGACTCCGACTATCCTTGCACACCCTGCAAAGCTGCGCCGATGGCGCTTGCAAGGACGACAGGAAAACACCACCTATAAACTGATAGCGAACAAGCTGGAAACGTCGGTTCAAGTCCGACGGCCCCGGCCAAATCGGGGTTTCGTCTAGGGTAGGACACCACACTTGGTAAACGCCGCTCCCTTCCGGTCGAGCGGCGTTTTCGTATTTTCTGTAGAAAGGCAACAAACGGCCCGCATTGTGGAAAGGCTAGCCTTGTAGCGCTGGCTGGTGAGCGTTGCGAACTGGCTTGGCAATACCGTCTGAGCGGCAAACGATGCGAGATTCCTCTGCTTGATAAGCGCTGGCTAACAGGTTGTTTGCAATCTTTGGGGGGATACAGAAGTCTGCGAGTCGGAGCCTGTCAGTGATCATGATGCACGGTGCCGAACCTCGGCAATTCTGAAGTGTCCGCATCAAGCATTTGTTGTCAGCAAACCGTGCGCGCGGTCTGAAATAAAGGAACTCGAACGCTGCACCAGTGCCGCCCGCAGCACTTGAAACCATGCCCGGGTCTTCCATGTAATACGCAATAGCGCACAACTTTCCGAATGAGGAAGCGCCGGCAGATGAGTCTGCTCCCCACCAGCAATTCAATAGAGCATCGCCGTGCCGACCATCGTTGGCTGGCAGCGTTAACAACAGAGCGTTTTCCTCTTCGTTGTCAGACGAAGGGAGATACACAATGGCAAAGGTCGTTTGCGTCCTCTATGACGATCCGGTCGACGGCTATCCGACAAAATATGCGCGGGACGGCTTGCCGAAGCTCGACCGCTATCCCGGCGGCCAGACACTTCCCACGCCGAAGACCATCAACTTTGAACCAGGGGTCTTGCTCGGTAGCGTGTCGGGCGAACTCGGCCTGAGGAAATTTCTCGAAGGCGCGGGCCATAGCCTGGTAGTAACCTCGGACAAAGACGGTCCCCACAGCATTTTTGAACGCGAACTCGTTGACGCCGAAATCGTGATCTCGCAGCCGTTCTGGCCGGCATATCTGACCGAAGAACGAATAGCCAAGGCAAGCAGACTGAAGCTTGCGATCACCGCCGGCATCGGATCCGATCATGTCGATCTTCAAGCCGCCATGGACCGTGGCATCACGGTCGCCGAGGTGACCTACTGCAATTCGATCAGCGTGTCCGAGCATGTGGTCATGATGATCCTGGGGCTCGTGCGCAACTACATCCCGTCCTACCAGTGGGTCGTGAAAGGCGGCTGGAATATCGCCGACTGCGTCGCACGCTCCTACGATATCGAGGGAATGCAGATCGGAACCGTCGGCGCCGGCCGGATTGGCAGCGCAGTATTGCGCCGGCTGAAGCCGTTCGACGTCAAGTTGCACTACACCGATCGCCACCGACTGCCTGAGGCGGTCGAGAAAGAACTCGGCGTCACCTTCCACAAGGACCCCGCATCCATGGTCGGCGTCTGCGACGTGGTGACGATCAATGCGCCTCTGCATCCGGAGACGGAAAACCTCTTTGACGAGACGATAATCGCCAGGATGAAACGCGGGGCCTATCTGGTGAACACGGCGCGCGGCAAGATCTGCAATCGTGACGCCATCGCCCGCGCGCTGGAGAGTGGCCAACTCGCTGGCTATGCCGGCGACGTCTGGTTCCCGCAGCCGGCTCCCAAGGATCATCCGTGGCGATCGATGCCACATCACGGCATGACGCCGCACATTTCAGGATCGTCGCTCTCCGCCCAGGCGCGCTACGCCGCGGGTACCCGCGAAATTCTCGAATGCTGGTTCGAAGGCCGGCCGATCCGTGAGGAATATCTGATCGTCGATGGCGGCAAGCTCGCCGGCGCTGGCGCGCATTCCTACAGCGCGGGAGACGCCACCCGCGGGTCGGAAGAGGCGGCACGCTTCAAGGCCAGGAGTGATCCGCGCTAGATCGATTTCCGCTGAGCTCGACTCGGACGGGAAGAAGACAAGGGCGACGCAGGGACCGCAACGCCATGCTCTCGCCGCAACTGCTGGAACTGGTGCGTCTGTGGTGGCGCGAAGGCAAGCGGCGCGGGGTGATGCTCCCGCACGGCTGGCTGTTCCCAGGGCGCGGTTGCACGGCGCCGATCTCGTCGCGTCGACTGCATCGCGCGGTCCAGGAAGCAGCTGAAGTCGCCGGCATCCGCAAGCGCGTCAGCCCGCACACGCTGCGTCACAGCTTCGCCACCCACCTGCTCGAGCAGGATGTCGACATCCGCGTCATCCAGGTCCTGCTCGGGCACAGCAAGCTCGATACCACCGCGCTCTACACCAAGGTCTCGACCCGGACGATCCACGCGATCGCAGGGCCGCTCGACCGGCTGATGGCGCTGATGGAAGGCAAGACGCCTCCCGGCTGAACCGGTGCGCGCAGACCTGGAGGTCGCCGATATCTTCCGTGCTGCCGGCCCCGGATACCGGGTCGCCCACGCCGGGCTGAGCCTGCAGCAGCTCAAGGTCATGTCGGCGATCGAACACTGCCGCACCGCTGCATTGGGTGGTCATGTCGAAGCCTGTGCGGACTGCGGCCAATGGCGGATCGCTTACAACAGCTGCCGCAACCGGCACTGTCCCAGGTGCCAGGGCGCGGCCGCCCGTACATGGCTCGCCGAGCGCGAAGCCGACCTGCTGCCAGTCGGCTACTTCCACGTCGTGTTCACGCTGCCCGCCGAGGTCGCCGTCATCGCCTTCCACAACAAGGCGCTGGTCTATGACCTGCTGTTCAAGGCGGCATCGGAGACGATGCTGACGATCGCGGCGGATCCCAAGCACCTCGGCGCGCGCATCGGCATCACTGCCGTGCTCCACACATGGGGCTCGGCAATGACACACCATCCTCATGTCCACATGATCGTGCCGGGCGGCGGCATCGCGCCGGACGGGTCACGCTGGATATCGTCGCGGCCGGCCTTCCTTCTCCCAGTCAAAGTACTGGGCAAGCTGTTCCGCCGTCTGTTCCTGACCCGGCTCGTCGCGCTGCACGACGCCGGTCGGCTCGCCTTCTTCGGATCGGCGGCACACCTGGCCGACCGTCGCGCCTTCCTGCGTCATCTGAAGCCTGTTCGCAGCAAGCGCTGGGTGGTCTATGCCAAGCCGCCCTTCACCGGGCCCCAAGCGGTGCTCGCCTACCTGTCGCGCTACACTCACCGGGTCGCCATCTCGAACCGCCGCCTGATCGCCTTCGACGAGAAGGGGGTCACCTTCCGCTACAAGATCCCATGAGGTGTGAATAGCGGCCGGGGCTGTAAAAGGGCGCGGTTGCTTGAACTCTCTGGAGACCGACCAT
>NZ_JAMYKY010000044.1:0-27450 GCF_040317695.1 Mesorhizobium sp. M1403
GAACAGGGGTTTCGCGAGGTGCTTCAGCGAGGGCAGGATCATCAAGCCGCCTCGTCTTTTTTCAGCGATCCAGGGATCCCCGCTGACAATGACCTCAACAGAAGCGTGTCCGAGGCTTTCGCAAGCTCTGGGACGCCGGAGTTCGGGCCGCCGCCCCCAGTCTTGGCTGCCAGCGAACAGCAGATCCGCCCTTCGCCGGATGCGCTTGACCGACCGGTATCATCCTCGGCTGCTGCAGGCGTGCGCTTGTATGCCCCTTCGATGATCTCTGGAAGACCAGTTCCGAAAACTGCGATCAGTTGCCCGCCTTGTGCTGCCGCCTCGCCGTCGAGGTCGAAACGCCCGCGAATCAATGGAAGGTCAGCGGGCCATGGGGGCAGAGTGCAACGGTGTCTAAACCGTCTTTATGAGGGGAGAGGTACACTTGGCTTTCCTGTTCCAGCAGCATCCGGCCGCACACCGACGCGATGGGGAGCTAGAATTCAGATCGGACCTTCGCAAGGCGCGCACCGCGGCTCAAACGCCGTTTCTTTGGGAAAAATGGCTCAGTACCGACAAAGCTTCTGTAATGGCCCTAGCGGCCTCGGTTGCGCTCTTGGTTGCGATACAGTGGCAAGACCCCCAGATCAACGAGGCGGTCCTAAGCGAACTGCGGACGATTCAGATCAACTACGCATTGCTCCAGCGCGACGTCGCCCGCGCCGACATGGTATTGGACTTCCGTTCCGTTGCTTCTACCGGACAAGCATTGCAAAGGAACCTTCAAAACTACCAACGCCTTGTTGAGATTTCGCCCAATGAGAGCTCCGGAGTGCACTCCAGGTTGCTTGCACAGCTCAAAAAGTCCCTCGAAAACACAGAGGCTGCCATCTCGGCCTCGGCCGCGCAAAATGAGCTTCTGCAAAGCTCTCTCGTACGCTTTGCTCGCTCGGCTAATCGCCTTCGGGGGGGAGTGTCGAACAGGCCTGAATTTTCCAATCTGATCCTTCAGTTTTCGGCCAGACCGGGATTCAGCCTCGCATTACACATCGATCAGTTTCTCGGCCGACTTCCTCCTAGCCAGGACCAAGTCACGGAGGATGTTGCCCGCGAGGGCCGCGCTATCCTGTCCTCAATGTTGAGGTTGGACCGCGCTGTCAATCGGATCCCATCCTTCGACACGTTCGCCAAGGCCGCCGAATTGGAGCGAGAACATCTGAAAGCCTACAGCTTCGCCAGCGCGCAAGCGCAGCGTACACGACTTTTCTTTGGCTTGGTGTCCATATGCCTCTGCTTGTTTGCGACCATTCGAGCCTCCACGCTGCATGTGCGGACGAACCGGTTGGAAAGGCGGTTGGAGCTTGAAGCGGCAATGAGTGAGATCGAAGCTTGCTTCATCGACAGTCAAGCAACGAAGGCTTCGCGGCGCTTCTCCACCGAAGCAGCGCTTAGACTCATTCAATGCGTTTTCGATGCGGATCAATGCGCGCTTGCTCTGGTGGATCCGAGTATCAGCAGGAATACCGAGTACTTTGTCGCGAACAAGCGCATGCGCGTCTGGAACGCCACGCTAATCCATGAAGTCGTCTCACTTGTACACGCGGAACAGCCAGTGTTTCGCGTCGTTCCGGCGTCGGAAGTGGTTCGGACTGCCGTAGGCACTTCCGGTGTTTGTCAAATTGTTGGTTGCAGGGCCTCCGATCAGCAGGCTGCGGTTTGTATCCTTGTTTTTGAAGGAGATCGCTCACCACCCTCCACAGACGACCTCCCGGTTCTGGCAAGCGCTACTGTGCGTTTAAGCAACCATCTTGAAATGCAACGTGTACACACGGAACGCAACCTTTTTGAGAGTCGATGGGAGCATGCGGAAAGGCTGACGGCTGTCGGCACAATCGCAAGCGGCGTTACACATGAATTCAATAATGTTCTAGGAGCAATAGTCGGCTACGCAGAGATGGCTAAAGGTCTTGTGCGCCGCCCCTCGAGAATTCGGGGCCACATCGGCCAAATTATCTTGGCCAGCAACCGAGCCAAGCTGATTATTGATCAAATTTTGTCACTAAGCCGAAATCGGAAGCGCGTGACGATGCCTTTCGACGTCTCGGAGATTGTAATGGATCTCGCGCCATTGCTGCGGGTTACACTTCGTGCGGATGTTCAGTTGAACCTCAAGATCAACGAGTGGCAAACGGTGATCGAGGGCAGCCCAATCGAGATACAGCAGATCCTTATGAATCTATGCAAGAACGCGTCGGAGGCTCTCTTGAATGAGGGCCGTGTCGAGGTTAGCGTTTCTCGCGCTCACGTCTGTCAAACGAAGTCCGTGGCTAAGGGCACCTTGAAACCGGGAGATTACGTTCTCCTCTCCATCAGCGACGATGGCCAAGGAATCGCAAGTTCGGTGCTTCCGCATATCTTTGAGCCCTTTTTTACCACGCGCTCTCGCGTCGGCGGGACCGGACTGGGTCTTGCTGCAGTGGACCGCCATGTGAGCGCGCTCGCAGGATGCCTTGACGTCACCTCGGCTGTTGGCCGAGGTACACGCTTCGATCTCTACTTACCGGCCTGCGCTGAGGAGCAGGTCAGAGCTGATAGCGCTTTCGGCCCATACGATGGATCACTTGGCAACGGAGAAATCATTGCAGTCGTGGAGCCCGATCCAGCAGCGTTGGAGATCTACAAGGATAAGATCGCCGCGCTGGGTTATAAGCCGGTCGGCTTCGCGACCTTCGAAAGTCTTTGCGACTGGATCGAGAGCGGGAAGGCAGCCGACCTCCTAATTTTCGATAAAGCGACTTTCCTAGGGCGAGGACAGGCCGAAGCCGTATGTCCCACCCTGATGACGGTGCCCATCATCGTCGTTGGTGGAAGCGACCCCATGCCGATCACATCTGGTAATCAGACCTTCGTCCTTTGGCTAGCCAAACCGGTCTCGTCCAGGACGATGGAGCAGGCAATTCGTACGATGATAATGGCATGATGCCGCCGACGCGCTCAGGCTACCGAGCTATCGAGGCAATCGGAGGCGGAGCCGGCTGGGATCCAGCAAATACAAGAGCGTCGGACGATCTCTGCGCACCCGGCTCATGGCGAGTTCCCCTCGAACACTGTCGTCGGCTTCCGCCCAAGGAAAGGGCTCCCCGACCACGGCAAACCTGCCGCCGTGCTCGTGACCGTCAAGGACAAGTCGCCGCGCGATGGGGTCTGCGGGCCTCCATCCTGACAAGTCACTGCGCGCTGGCGGCGACAGGCGACGGTAATATAAGGTCGGGACGAGGAGATGGTCGCCAATCGGTCAGGCAAGATGGTTGACGAAATGACTCGGGAGCAAAGCTTGACAATCATGGCCCCATTCACGCCAGACTTCTCCTGTGCGTTTATCATCAGCTACGGCTCCTCGCCTGCCCCACAAGGCTATCGCCGCCCGGCCGGGCAAGCGATATCCCAGGTTCCGACGTGTTCCTTTCATGCTTGATGGCCCTAGACCCCGGCAGGGCGACGGCTCCTCGCTTATCGGCTCCGCACATGTCGCCTCCGACGGATGAGAACATCTCGGCCCCTGCAATCTTACCACAATCCTGGCTCATTTCCCCACCCACACGATTGCTATGTACGCTTTGCCGTGGTCGTCACCTCCCACGCCGCAACAGTCGCTACCGAGCGAGCGCTATCCCTTACCCGGGCCGGACTTGCACCAGCTGGAACGCGCCAGTTTTGGCCCGGCAAAGCTCACCTCGATTGCCGCGCAAACTAGTCACGTGTTGCCATCACCTGGGCCGAGGGGGCTCTGTCGCAAACCTTTTGGTAAGCGGAGCATGGCAAGAAACACGCCTCAGCTGTGGAGGAGCACGTGATGTTCAAGGGCCGCCATTTCGACCAGTCGGTGATCCTGCTGTGCGTGCGCTGGTACCTGGCCTCACATGGGCTTCTTGGGGTCAAGGATTAAATTCAGCAACGCATGAGCAGAACTCCAGGACTGTTTCGGCATCCAAGGTCTGAGCCCGATTTGCATGACCGGCTGTCTCCGAGCACGATCAACCTCACATGCGGTCGCCGTTCAGTACGGCTGCACCAATATCCCGCTTGCGGCGGGCAAGGGCTCAGGAGGATGAAACCATTCTACAAAACGGGCATTCAGGCCGCCAGGTATTGGTTCATCCACCTGGATCGGCCAGGACTGATCGGGTCCTGGCGGATTACGGGATTAGGGTCAAACAGCCTTCATCACGGCGCCTTCGATCACGATGCCGGCGGTTACATACTTCCAGAGTGCGACTAGCAGCTTGCGGGCGAGCGCCACCATCATTGTCTTACGCATCCGCCCGCCGTTTTGCTGAACGCGTCCACGGAACCAGAGAGCAAGCGCCGATTGCGGTTGATGGCGCAGCCATAGCCAGGCGAGTTGAACCATCGTCGTTCGCAGCCGCGGATTGCCGGATTTCGACACGCCTTGCTCACGATCGACCGAGCCGCTTTGCCAAGGCGTCGGCGCAAGGCCGGCGTAGGCCGCCACTTGCCGTCGGTTGTCGAAATGGCGGAACATGTGGCGCGACAATTCTGATGAGAAGCGCATTGCCTCGCCTGAACTGCTCCCTAAAATTGGTTTGTTGCCTCATCTAATTTGCTCCCGAATCAACAACTTCGGGAGCTGTGATGAGGAAGGTGAGCATGGCGACACGAGCGGAATTGGTGGCGGCGATCAGTGGACGCTATGTTTTAGGCGGGCGGGCCGAAAAGGCGAGGATGTTGGACGAATTCGTGGCCCTCACTGGCTTTCATCGCAAGCATGCGATGCGACTGCTGCGAGGAGACTGCGCGCCGGCGAAGAATGGTCCTCGGCCGGGGCGGCGGGTTTACGGTGATGAGGTGCGCGCCGCTCTCGTCGTCGTTTGGGAGGCATCGGATCGAATCTGCGGGAAGCGACTACACCCGCTCTTGCCAAGCCTGATCGAAGCGATGCAACGCCACGGACACGGCGCTATGGATAGCGAGACCCGCCGGCAATTGTGACGATGAGCCCAGCGACGATTGATCGCGTTCTCAAGGACATTAAAGGCGAGTGCCAGCGGGCCGCGGCGGCGGAAAGGATCAACGACGATCCGGCGTAGTGTTCCAGTTCGGACTTTCTCGGATTGGGATGACCCCGCACCCGGCTTTGTCGAGGCGGATCTTGTTTCTCATTCCGGCCCATACGCGAAGGGCGCCTTCTCGCAAACCCTGGTGTTGACCGATATCGCGACGGGCTGGACGGAATGCGCGCCGCTGCTGGTTCGCGAGCAAACGGTCCTGATCACTGCGTTGGCCGAACTGCGCAAGTTGCTGCCGTTCCCGCTGCTGGGCTTCGACACCGACAACGACAGCGTCTTCATGAACGAGAGCGTTCAGGAGTATTGCTTGGATGATAATATGGAACTCACCCGTTGCCGCCCCTACCGGAAGAATGACCAGGCATTTGTCGAGCAGAAGAATGGCGCGGTCGTGCGTAAGATCGTTGGATATCGACGCTTCGAGGGACTGCAAGCCACACGGGAGCTAGCCAAGCTTTATTCCTCGATGCGGTTGCTCATCAATTTCTTTCAGCCATCATTTAAGTTGAAAGAAAAGCATCGTCACGTAGCCAATTGGTCAAGCGGTATCATCGTCCCGCCACGCCCTATCAGCGGCTGCTTGAGAATGCACGCACGCCGGAGGATATCCTCTCCGGCATCGAGATGATCCACATGATGCGCAAGCGACAGGCGAGGTATGCCTACAATCCCAGTCTGTCGATCGCTGAGCAATTCGATATCCTCGCTGCCTGACGGACAGGCCGAAATGGCCGTTCACAACCCCATTTCCAGGTTTGCGACAGAGCCGGTGCCCGAACTCATCCGCAAGCCCGGCCGCAAATCGCCCCCAAAGACCAGGCCACACGCCATCCGCAAGCCGAAGGACGTTTGCTTCGAAAAGCCCGGCGATGTCATCCAGATCGACACGCTGACCTTGACCATCGCGCCGGGTCGAACCGTCAAGCACTTCGATGCCTATGACGTCTTCGCCAAGTGGACCGTGGCAAAGCCCTATGCGCAAGCCACCGCCGCAAACGCCGCCGACTTCCTCGCCAAGGTCACCGCCGAAATGCCGTGGCCGATCAAGGCCATCCAGATCGACGGTGGCTCCGAGTTCATGGCCGAATTCGAGACCGCGTGCCAGGACAACGAAATCCCCCTCTATGTCCTGCCGCCACGGTCGCCAAAACTCAACGGAGCCGTCGAACGGTGCAACGGCGCCTGGCGCTACGAATTCTACGCTACCGTCGATCTGCCAACCCAGATCGACAAGATCGCCCAGCATGTCGATGCTTTCCAGCATCTCTACAACCATCACACGGCCACACGGAGCACTCGACGGCCTCACTCCAAGCGAGTATCTCAAAATCTGCCGACCGGATGACCCAGCCGTCTCATATGTACTGAGCGCGGACACTTGATTTTCGGAAGAACATATGACGTGCGACCTTGGCGCTGGCGAAAGCAATACCGCGAGCGACGATCATGCCTGAGGTAAACGGTCTGCCAAAGTTTGGGACGGTACACCGGCTGAACGATTGATACACCAAGCCGCTGTTGCAATCGGCTGGACTGAACGACGTCGGCGATCTTGCTTCCGTGGGCGGCCCCTTGGTTTAACTCGGGCCTGGAACGGATTTCCTGCTTGAATTTTCCGCTTTGAAGCGCGATAATTCATTCCTGACAAGGAGAGAATTATGAGCGCTGCCCTTTTGAGCCCCAATGAAGTCGCCGCCCTGGCCGCTACCTCGAAGACGGTCATCGAGAAGGCGCTTGAGCAGAAGGTGTTCAGCGCGGCTCGCGGCACGGTCGGCGATCGCCGGCTCCTGCCGCTGCATGCCGTTGCTCTTGCCGCGGCCGCGAAATCGCTCGGCCGACGCATGACTGTCAGCGACAAGAAGCTCGTCGCGCGCAAACTGGCGGCCCTGTCGCCGGCGGCGCTCAAGACGGCGGAGATCGAAGTGGCGCCCGCCGTCGTCCTGCATGTCGGATCCTTGGCTCGGGACGCGGTCGAGCGCGCCGAGCGCTACGCAGCCGACCGGGAAGCGTTCATCGAGGTTGCCGAAGGTGTTCAGGGCGGGCGCCCTGTGATCAAGGGCACACGGCTCACCGTCAGCGCTATCCATGGTCGGCTCATTTCCGGCGACACGATCGAAACGCTGATGGAGGACTATCCCGACATTCCGCGGCGCGCCTTCGAGGCCGCCGCACTCTATGCGCAGACCCACCCGCAGGTTGGCCGTCCCGTGCGCCGCCGGGGATCGGCGGTGTGAAATTCTTCATCGACGAGTGCATTTCGCCGACGCTGAGCCAACACCTCAATCAGAAAGGCCTGCACGACGCGGTTCATCCGAGGGACCGTGGCCGGCTGCGCGATCCCGATCACGTCGTCTTCGCCCGCGCCATCGAGGAGGACAGGATCATCGTGACCGAAAACGCTGATGACTTCCGAAAGCTCGCCAGCGCCGTCGACCTTCACCCTGGCCTGATCATTCTGCCCTCGGTCGCACGCGCAGAGGCGCAACGTCTGATGGACCTGGTCATCGCGCACCTCCTCGAGACGGGTGGCGAGCGTCCGCAGGACCTGCTCGTCAATTCGGTGCTTGCCATCACGATCGACGGTGCCATCGGGATCGACCCGCTGCCGTGACGGCCCGAGAGTGCGCGCGACCTACACAATCCCCCACGCTCGATATCGTCCCCTACCCGTCACCTCCCGCAGATTGAGCTCGCCGACCAGATTGAGCGCGCCCCGGGTCGTAACCTTCAGTTCCTTCTCGATCATCGCGCTCGACACCAGAGGCCGCGACAGGACATAGTCGATCAGCTGCGGCAGCTTCGAGTTGCCGCGCCGGTTCCTGGTGCGGCGCAGCATCTGTTCCCGCGCCAGCGCCAGCCGGTCATGTTCCTTTAGGCCGAGCGCGGCGGCTTCCGTAAACGCGTCGATTAATGCCAGCAGGCGTGTGGTCCGGTCACGGTGGCGCCGGCGCTCACGGCCGATAACCCGCAGGCCGCTGTTGAGCGCCAGCAGGTGGGCCGTGGTCTTGCGGCGCTGCCGCAGCATGGCCGCGACCAGAAGGGTGCCGAGCCACGGCTGATGCTGGAGCGGACTGATGTCTTCCCAGGCGTCCGAGAGCATCGCGGCCGCCAGCACCGGCGGCAGATCCGCCATGCGATCAAGCATGGCGCGCCACTCGTCGAGGCGGGCGGGCTCGCCCCAATCCAGATCATAGACCAGCGGATCCCGCTCCGGTGCCGCTTGCGGCCGGGAAGGACGTTCGACCGCGACGCCTTCGAGGACCGCGCTCGACCGCGCCAGCACCGCGTCGATGGCGGCGAACTCCCCGGCCAGCGCATCCGGCTCCTCCGCCTCGATTGCTTCGTCGGGATCTAGCTTCGGCGCCAGAGCTCCCTCCCCTTCCTGGCTGCTTTTCACGGGCGCCGCTCGGCGGCCGCGCCCGGTCAGGGCTAAAAAACCCTCGCGGGCCAGGGCCCAGTCGGGGGCGTTGCCAAGAATCTGTCGGCGGGTGCGAAGCACCGCGTGGGCGCGGGTGAGCTCGTGGGTGGGCGCGCGGATGTCCATATGCGCATCGTGCAGAACGAGGTCCTCGACATGGACAAGCTCGCCTTCCAGCCAAAGCGTCGCGGCCGCATCGTGGAAGTGAAAGCGCTCGACAAACCCGTCGCGCACCGGCGAGCGGGCGAGACGCTCGTCGAGACGCGTCACAGCGTCTTCCGCCGCGACCAGCGGGCCGGCGATCTCGCCCCATGGAATCGTACGTGGGATTTCACCGTCAGGTATGGTCATCGCGCACTGGCTCCGTCAGGGATGAGCACCACGTTCCCGAGCGGCCATTGCGGGCCTGACCCCGTTGCCTCATGCGCGCGCCCAAGCTTGCGCAGAATGATGCCGGCCGCGGCCCGCGCCAGATATTCTCCACGGTCCTCGGCGATGACGCGTACATAGTCGTGATAGGCGCGTGGGTACGCGGTCCGCAGCTCAATCGATGCTGCGGGCACAGTGCCATGGTGGCGAAGACCTCGTCGCGGATCTTGGTGCGAACCTCGGGTTCAAACAGGTCGGGTGCGACCCGCACGATGGCGCCCGTCGCCCAGCCGTTGGCGCCAGGATGTCTCGGCATGACCAGACGATCGGCTCTGCTGCTTCCGGCACAGGTACCCTCACGGCGCCGCGACAAAACGGTGGATCGGTTCACGGGTGGCGCCAAGGGCACGGTCGGACTTTCCACCCGGCCCGGCCCGGGCCGATCGCGCGGGACGATCGGGTGTTGAAGCGGCATGCTGAAAATCATTGTCGCTTTTACTTCCCGATTTCAAACGCCCGAACGTCATATGCCGGTTAGGTTTGGGCGCTAGGACGGGCTTAGTTTTTCGCTAACGATTTCACTGACGCTCGATTTGCCACGCCCCATGCACAACCGAAAAGCCACTCCTGCCTCATCGCGATCTGATGAAACATGGTTGGCGGCACGTCGTGTCGCGCGCGAGCTCGACAAAATTCTCGACGATCTTGGACCGCGCCGGGCGGCAATCGAGCGAGCCTCGGCTGAGCTGCGTCTCTCCACCCGCCAGATTTACAATCTGCTGGCGCGCTATCGCATCGATCGAACTGTGACGTCGCTGCTGCCTCGGCTGGATGGCAGCCGCAAGAAGCGCCTTGATCAAGGCATCGAGACGATCGTCGCAACAACGTTGCGAGAGCAGTCGCTGGTGCTGGAGGCGCCGCCGCTCGCTCCCGCGGTGGCCGAGATCCGGGCTCGCTGCGAGGAGGCCGGCCTGGCAGCTCCTTCCTATCTTACTGTAGCCCGCCGCATACCCACGCTGTTTAGCCCCGAGGAGATTGCGAAGAAGCGATCTGCAAACCCAAAGCACCTTCAGCGGCTCAAACCGCGACCAGGATACATTCATGCGGCGCGACCACTGGATGTCTGCCAGATCGATCACACGCCGACCGACATCAACTTCGTGGAGGTCGTCGACGGAGGCGGAACGTTCATTGGCCGGGCATATCTCACGATCGTCACCGACGTGGCGACCCGCTGCATTCTCGGCATCTGCCTCACCCTCGAGAAGCCGTCGGGGCTATCGGTCGCGCTCTGCCTGGCGCACGCCATGTGTCCGAGGGAGGCGTGGTTGGCCGCGCGCGGCATCGAGCATGGTTGGCCGATGTTCGGTCGACCACGATTAATCGTCACCGACTCGGCCAAGGAGTTCAAAGGGAACGCCTTCCAACGTGGATGCGACGACTATGGTATTCGGGTCCGCTACCGGGATCGCGGCCGCGTCCAGCAGGGCGGCGTCGTCGAAAGGCTGCTCGGGAAGCTCAACGCCGTGCTTGTGACGCAACCCGGCTCGACGGGACGATCCGTGGCGGACCGTGACGAATACCCCGCGCAGCGGCGAGCCCGTCTCAGCTTCGCCGATCTCGAGCGGTGCGTCGCGCTCGCCGTGATCGATCATAATCTGCAGGAGAACGCAAAGACTTTGAAGGTACCGGCGACAGAATGGAACCGGCTGGCGCACGATTTGCCCCGCTTCGACGATGATCCCATGCGGGTCCTGCTGGCATTCATGCCTGGGGCGGAGAGGCGCATCTCGCCGCAGGGCGTCAGCATGTTCGCGCTGGACTATTTTTCACCATGGCTAGGCAGTCTCGTCCCGCGGCGGGACCGTCTGGGCCGGCTCGAGATGAGATATGACCCTCGCGACATCACCCACATTTACATCCGGGATCCCGACACACGCGAGTTCCGGCCGGTGGCGAGAAGAGACGGGCTCACTACACCGATCACACTGTGGGAACATGAAGGTGATCGTGTTTGCCGACGTGCCGCAAACGCTCGGTCGGACGTCGAGAAGGTGACGCTGCGCCGCCGGATTGCGGAAATCGCTGGCAGGCAGAAACTTTCAAAGGCGGACGTGCGCAATGCGGTCCGCCGGGCGCACGCAGCCGAAGCGCCCAAACCCTATGAGGCGATGCGCCCGGCGACGCCGGCACCCGCCGAGCATCCGGTACGCCAGAAGCGCCGTCTGGCGGTCGAGGACTGGTGACGTGGCGGACCATTTGCTCGACCACGTTCGTCCGTATCTCGACCAAAGCATGGAAGAGCGGATCGCCTACATCCTGGCGCCGCGATGGGTCGGGCATCAGGTGGCGCTGCAGGCGCATGAGCGTCTTGCCGAGTTGCTCGCCCGGCCGCCGGCGTTGCGGACGCGAGGGCTGATGTTGGTCGGACCCTATGCCAACGGTAAGACGATGATCGCGGAACGATTTGCCGTGGAACGCCTGAGAGCCGCCGAGCGGCAGCGGGTATGGGTGGTTCAGACGCGCGAGGGGGCCGGCCTTGCGCACTTTTATGGAAGCATTCTGCAGGCGCTGCGCCCGCCGGTCGGCAACAATCGGGATATCGGCCGCAAGGCTGAGCAGATCGATCATCTGCTTGGCAGCCTGAAGCCCAGGATCCTCATTTTCGACGAATTCCACAATGCCCTGCGTGGCCGGGCTCGCGACGTCGAGGCGGTTCTTGCCTTCCTCAGGCGGATCGGCCGTCAGTTCGACATCTCCCCGGTCCTGATCGGCGAGGTCGCCGTCTACGATTTCATAAACGAGACCAGCGAGATGGCGAGCAGGTTCGAGCCGCAGGCCTTACCGCGGTGGCAATACGGCGAAGAGTTCCTGACACTCCTCGACAGCCTCGAGGGCGTGTTGCCTCTCGCGCGTGCTTCCGATCTCTCCGATGAACCGTTGGCACGAACGATTTTCCAGCTTTCCGAAGGTTTGATCGGCGAGATCGTGGCGATCGTCACCGCGGCGGCCGTGGCCGCGGCAAGGTTGGGCGCCGAGCGCATCACGAAATCAGGCCTCGAGGCGCTACACTACGTTCCCGTCTCGAAGCGCCGCCGGGCGCCGCTGCGCAACGAACTGCTGTGACCGGCGGCGCTTTGGCCATCGAGATCCGCGAGCGTTACAGGGATGTCGTTCGGGATCGGTGGCCTGTTTCCGTTGACCCGCAGCCGGACGAGCTTTTGTCGAGCTGGCTCCACCGCCTTGCCCTCGCGAACGGCATCGCGCCGCGGTCGTTCGCCAGCGCCCTCGGGCTGGGTGAAGGGATGTGGTCGCCCCGTCTCGATCTCCAGCTTCCGCGGGAGGCAGCCGCCCTGCTGGCCGATCGGACGAACGTTCGTCAGGAAACGATATCGGCAATGGCAATGACTGAACCGGCGTTGACGCCACTCCTGCTGCCATTGCGCGAGAACGTCCACCGGAACCGTTCGAGCTGGATGCAGTATTGTCCTCTCTGCCTCGCCAGCGACGAGGCGCCCTATTTCCGGCGGCGGTGGCGCCTGGCGTCGCGAATCTCCTGCTCCGCGCATGGCTGCGGCCTTCGAGATCGATGTCCCGCTTGCCGCACCGCAATTGTGTCGTTCGACCAGGTCGAGCTTGTCCCTCAGCATTTCTGCGCACGGTGCGGCTTCGATCTGCGGGCTGCCCCAAAGGCAGGGGTCAACGCGGCCGCACGTCGGCTGGAACGCGCGATCGCGGATATATGCCGGGTGGAATCGGCAACGGATTCGGCGGCAACCATCGATGTTGTCTCGCGCGTGCTACGCGCACCCGTCGTCGCCGATATCGGCCTGGGGGGAACCCTTACGAATCTCTCGACCGCCGCACGCATTCGCTGCTTCAATCAGCTCGCGGCAAAACGTTTGGACTGGCTTGTGACACACGAGGACGCCGCAGTCGCGCATCGGCGTCGGATAATCTTGGCGGCGGGCGGCCATGACGAATTGATTGCCCGCTTCGCCGACTTCCTGGGCAAGCATCAGACGAGGCCGAGATCCATGTGCCCACCACAGCCCTGTGCTGGTCTTGCCGACGTGCTGACGGCCTATCTGCGCGTGGCCGGTGATCGAACCACGTCAAAGCGTCACCGCAGGCTCCGAGTTCCACAACCCTGATGATCGGTGGCAGTCCTGGCGCGGGTACTATTCGTCCATGACGGCACCAGGGTCGCCGTCATCGGCGAACCCCGGCATGATGTCGCCCGCCAGCAGCTTTTCCTTCGAGAGCAGGCCAGCGTCCTCGAGCGCCCCGAAGTCGGGAAGATCGCGCAGCGTGTCGAGCCCGAACTCAAGCAGGAACGCCTGGGTGGTGACATAGGTATAGGGGGCGCCCGGCTGCGGCGCGCGCGGGCCAGAGGCGATGAAGCCAAAGCTGCGCAGATTGCCGATCAGGTCGCGGCTGATCTCCTTGCCGAAGAAGGAGGACAGTTCGGCGCGGGTGATCGGCTGGAAGTAGGCGATGCACATCAGCACCAGCACTTCGGTTTGCGTGAGGTCTTTGGCATGCCCGCTCCCGCCGGTGGCCGTGCCAAATGCACTGCGGATGGCGTCGGCATAGGCCGGCCGCGTCAGATGCTTCCAGCCGCCGGCGACCGCCACCAGATCATAGGGCCGGCCACGCAACTCCTCGCGGATGTCGTCGATGAGAAGATCGATGCTGCAAGTCTTGCCGACGATCCGCGCCAGCGTCTCGCGGCCGACCGGCTCGCTGGCAGCAAAAATAGTTGCCTCGACGCGGTTCATCCATTCACGCCAGCGCGCCTCCGGTGGCAGATGGTCGAGCTCGCGGTCGAAGAGGCCTTCGCCTCCTTGCTCACTTTTTCGTCGCCTCGCCGCACTCTCCGCCATCGCCGTCACAGCCCGTAGATGCGGAAAGTCGGGCGGCCGGAAAGTTCGCGGACAGCGCCGAGTTCGACCAGCCGCTCGAACAAGCGGCGCAGGCTGCGGTCGCTCATGCCGGCAATCTTTGCCGACGCCACAATGGCGTCGTCCGACAAAAGCCGATCGACGACGATGTCTGCGCCTCGGGCGCGAAGACCGGGCGCCACGGCGATCAGGCGGTCAGCCCAGCGCCCGATGTCGGCTGACTGGTCGACGGCGCGTAACGCCGCCCGCGCCTGCGCGGCGAGCAAAGTCTTCGCGCGCTCGGGGACCGCCTCGATGCCTCTCGGCGCAAGGACGGTCGCCGCGCGCCGCCGCCGATCGGAACCATTTGCGCCGGCAGCTTCGCCACCGAGCAGCGGCACGGCGTGCTTCCAGCCCAGCCGCTGCGCGAGCATGGCGTCTGCGAACCAGCATCCGATGGTGCTTGGAAGGCCGCGCCGCTCGACTGCCGCAAAGGCGCCGATCAGCATTCCGACAGCACCTTCCGTCTCCGCAAGCTGCCGAAGCTCGTCGGTCAGGTCGTTCGTCGTCTCGTCATCCCGAGCGAGACCCAGGGCCTCGAGCACGCCGGCGATGCTCGCTTCAGTCAGAAGCTTCTCCGCGGGCAGTGTGGCCAGCCAGCGCCAGGCCAACAGCATGCCGCCGGCCGGACCAACATCGTCGCCCGGACGCGTGAGCAGCACGGCATCGCGCAGACCCGCTTCGTCCTCGACACGCCCGGCCTGCCTGGTCGCCACCGCCGCGGCGGCGAGCGCCAGCCGTTGCCGCCATGCGCCGGCCCATCGCTCCTGCCGACGAACCACCGCGTCGAGCGCGCCGATGGCGGCGCCGGCGGTGATCGCGATGTCCTCCAGGGCATTTGGCCCAGGCCCTTGCGCGGCAAGGCTTTGCGCGTCGGGAACGGCGCGGCGCAGCCATCCCGGCAGCGGGACGGGGGGAGCGAGCGGCCGCTGCGGCGGCGAGCATCGGACCTTGATGGCGCGGAGAGGATTTCGGGCGCAGAATCATCGTCAGCAGGATGAATCACGGCGGCGGTTTTGGCAACGAAAATGGGTAAAAAACGCCGCGCCTGTCGATTGGATAAAACGAGTGATAAAATTGCATTATCCGTCGTTTTCGTCTTTATATAAGGAATGACCGTTTTCATCGAGCAGAAGCCCAAAAATCACGCCGAGCGACCTTCCGGACCGTCCCACAGTGCAGGGTCGGCGGATCATGTTTCGACCGCGCAGGTGTCGGCCGAGACCGATGGCGACCTGCCGGACATCATCGACGTCGTCATGGAGATGGGCGCAACGCCTGAAGAGACGCTGGCCGAAGCCCCCTCCCCTCTTCCGGCCGTCGCCAATTCCCGCCTGCCGGCGCATCTCGACGCGCTGGCTGATCGCGCCCGCGATTATGCCGAAGCGGCGAGCTCGGCCAATACCCGCCGCGCCTACGCCTCGGACTGGAAGCAGTTTGCGAGCTGGTGCCGGCGCCAAGGCGTCGAGATGTTTCCGCCCGATCCCCAGGTTGTCGGGCTCTACATCACCGCATGCGCCTCCGGAAAGGCGACCGGCGACAAGAAACCCAATTCCGTCTCGACGATCGAACGCAGGCTCTCCTCGCTGACGTGGAACTATGCGCAGCGTGGCCAGCCGCTGGACAGGAAGGATCGCCATATCGCCACGGTCATGGCCGGCATCCGCAACAAGCACGCCGCCCCGCCCCGGCAGAAGGAGGCGGTGATGCCCGAGGATCTGATCGCCATGCTGGAAACGCTCGAGCGAGGCACCCTGCGCGGCCTGCGCGACCGGGCCATGCTGCTGCTCGGCTTTGCCGGCGGCCTGCGCCGTTCCGAGGTTGTCGGCCTGGATTGCGGCCGCGACCAGACCGAGGATTCTTCCGGCTGGATCGAAATCCTCGACAAGGGCATGCTGTTGCGCCTGCGCGGCAAGACCGGCTGGCGCGAGGTCGAAATCGGGCGAGGCTCGTCCGACACAACCTGCCCTGTGGTGGCGCTGCAGACCTGGTTCAAGCTGGCGCGCATCGCGCACGGTCCCCTGTTCCGGCGTGTCACCGGCCAGGGCAAGGCCGTCGGCGCCGATCGGCTCAACGACCAAGAGGTCGCCCGCCTCGTCAAGCGGACCGCACTGGCAGCGGGCGTGCGCGGCGATCTGCCCGAAGGCGAACGCGGAATGATGTTTGCCGGCCATTCGCTGCGCGCCGGCCTGGCGTCCTCTGCCGAGGTCGACGAGCGCTACGTCCAGAAGCAGCTTGGTCACACCAGCGCGGAGATGACCCGCAAGTATCAGCGCCGGCGCGATCGCTTTCGCGTCAATCTCACCAAGGCGTCGGGACTGTAGCAAAGCCCCCTCCCCCCGTTTTCGGCCGTCGAATAGCGGCCCGGCAGGGTGGGATTTTCACCTTAGCGCTTCAATTGAAATCGGGAAGTAAAACCGACACGCGCCGTCCACCGTGCGCCGGCGGCTGTCGAGCTGGTCGACGCTGACCAAATGGCGCGGTCTTAGGGGACAATTCAACGCGCCGGGGCTGCAGAGCGCGATAAAACTGGCGGTCCGCGCCAGCGCCCGCCCGCGCGGCCGCAAGAGCAAAAAGGCGGTAACAGCTGATATTTTGGCCGCCCTGCTGAAAGCCTGCGCGGGAGAAAAACTGGTCGACATCCGCGACCGCGCTCTGTTGCTCACCGCCTTCGCCTCCGGCGGCCGCCGCCGCAGCGAGATTACTGACCTCCGCGTCGAACAGCTGGTCGAGGAAGACCCTGTGCCGGCCGATCCCAAGGATCCAGAGGGGCCAAAACTGCCCTGCCTAAAACTCCGGCTTGGCCGCACCAAGACGACACAGGCCGACACCGACGCTTTCGTGCTGCTCGTCGGGCGCCCGGTGCTGGTCCTAAAAGACTGGCTCGAGCGCGCCGGCATCACCGAAGGCGCCGTGTTTCGCGGCATCGACCGCTGGGGAAATTTGGAGAAGCGGGCCCTCACCCCGCAGGCCGTCAACCTGATCCTGAAACGCCGCGTCGCCGAGGCTGGCCTCGACCCCCAAGTCTTTTCTGCGCATGGCCTGCGCTCCGGCTACCTGACCGAAACGGCCCGCCGCGGCATTCCGCTGCAGGAAGCCATGCAGCAGTCGCAGCATCGTTCCGTGCAGCAGGCTTCCAACTACTACAACGAGGCCGAACGCACGCTCGGAAGGGCAGCGAGAATCATCGTTTAGGAACCCGGCCCGCCGGTTGCGGCGCCCTCCACCATCTCCATCCGCCGCTCGGCGGCAAAGCCCATCATCGCGCGCAAAAGATCAGCGTCAGGGGTCTTCACCACGAGCGTGCGCCGGTTCATCATGTCGTCGGTCATCGGCGGGTCCTTCGAATCAGGTTGATGTGAGCAACTCGACCTTGCCGGCGAACATCGATGCCCCCGCTACGCCGCTCGCCACAGCGTTGTTGAGAGCGCGCTCGCGAGCGACTTCGTCGCCGCCGGGCACACCATGCGGCGGGGCACGATCGAGAACAGCTCGTGGTACCGACCTCTGATGCGTTGGCTCCACGCCAATCTATATGGGACGCCGAACGACAATGCCCGTCAGCTTCAAAGACATACTGTTAGCTTTCGAATTCGTCAGTTCTGGGGGCACGGGAGAACATCAGGCCTTTCTGTGCAAGCAGTCAGGCACGCTCTACTGGCATTCCGAGGTCACGGGTGATTTGGACGAATTGCCGGATGATATCGACGACAGCGACAAATACGTCCAAATACCTGACAAGAAAGAACTCGACCTGGGCAAGCCGCTCGTCCTGGACTTCGCCCGCCAATTTCTGCCAGACCACGTCGGTGACGTTCAAGAAATCTTCAGCAACAGAGGCGCGTACGCAAGATTCAAGGATCTGTTGCAGCGAAGGGGTGCACTCGATCGGTGGTACGCTTTCGAAGCGAATGCGGAAGAAAGAGCGTTGCGGACGTGGTGCGATCACAATTCGATCGAGGTCGGTGACTGATATCGCCCCCCGAAAGCGTCGCGCGATACCCCTGCCCTTCGCGAATTCTCATCGCCAGGACAGCTGGTCCCTTGGCAGCCGGCCGCTCGGGTCGAATACAGTTACCTTGTGCGGAAGACGCGGACCCCAGCCCCAAAGCACCAGGTTGCGATCCTCAGTCTCGGCACCGGGAGCAAAACTCGGAACCAGAATACCGGCAATGCCTCGCGGCCGCAGGCGGTCATAGATGGACCATGACGCTGGGCGGTTTCCATCGCTGAGAGCCGCCGCCCAGGCGCAGGCCATGTCCTCGAGCGTGATGGAGAACTCTCCCCTCGCCGGTTCTGTCGTCAGGTCCGCAACGTCGTCGCAATCGACTTCGTAGGAGCATAGCACGCAAGGGTCGATCCGATGCGCGAAACCCTGGTTGGCTTCCTTGACCGCTGTCATGACCGTCAGCGCCAGATAAAGCGCCGGCACACCCTTGGGATTGAAGCGCGCACCCCGGATCGCCGCTCCATCACCGGAAGTCGGCTTGAATGCCCAACGTGGATCATGCGCCCTGTAGCAGGTTCCGGCAAACCTCAAGCAAAGCCACCTAGGGCGATATGATCGAGATAATCGCGAACGGCGGCGGCCCTGCCCTCCTTCACAAGCGCTTCGGCGGTGCGTCCGCCAAATGCTGGAAGCGGCTGAGCCCGATACCAGGCCATCGCCTGTTCCTTGCCGCCCGCCCAATCCGTCACGCGACTGATGATCTCGAGCATTTCACGCAGACGTCCCTGTGTCTTTACCGTCCGGCTGCGCTCCGACCGGTAGAGGGTCTCGCGAGCAAGACCGGCGGTCTGGGCCAACTGACCCTTGGACATGCCAAAACTATCCGCGACCTGCTCGATCGCGATCTTCCCGCTCCGGTCCATATAGGACAAGACGAGAGGTTCATTCTGCATGGGAATCTTGAGTGCCTGGCTCATAGGATCCACTCCACCATATAAACAGCCACGTTTCTTGTGCAAAAAATATGGCAATTTTCGGTAGTTTTCAAGCCCGCAATCGAACCAGCTTGAGCGCCTGCATGAGCGGATACCAAGGGGAGCTGCTCAATGGTCGGCTTCGTCAACCAAGAACCTGCTCCATCGAGCCCGAAGGCTTGGTCTCGTGCAGAACCGGTGATCTCGTGATCTAGATCCGAGAGAGTTCATCCTGCTGCAGGGACCGCCGTCAGTTTATAGTCCGCGGTTGACGCTCAACATTTCCGAGCCGCTTGTACGCTAAGGCATCCGCAGGGACGGCGCTGCCGGCCAGCGCCAGCCAAGCCGCGCGATCGGCGTCGGTCAGTGAGTTCCACCGCACTATTCCGGCGGTTTCATCGGGCGTCGGTTCCCGGTCGTGTTCGTTTTTCATGTCCTTGATCCTCGCATAGGGCTTTCTTACCGACAAGCGCTGCAGCCACTGTCCACGCCCTATCGCGCGGAGCAAACCCTGAGCCCTCGTTCCGAAAATCCCGGTACCCACACACTCATCCGGTCATCCGCGCCGTTGCGCCGTTGGCCTTCAGCGCCGCCATCAGCATCGGTCCGACCGAAAACTGCCCCGCCCGCGCCTTTTCGGTCAGCACCCGCAGATAGCCGCCTGCGGAGTTGATGTGCTGTGCCCTTTGCACAATGCAGGCAATCACTATTGCGGCGACCTCCTGGCCCATCACATGGCAGGCTTCCTCATATGCTGACGGCGAAACGCCAAGGTAGCCCCGCACCTGGGCTGCCGTGATCATCAAATCGCGCCAGTTGCCGATCCCGTCGACGGCGTAATCCGAAAATTCCGGGCAGGCCTTCAGCACAAGCCCTAGCGGATAGGTTTTCGGGGGCTCTGCGGTCCTCGTCCTTGGCTCGGCCGTCGACCCGCTTTTCTCTAAAGCCGGTTCAAATTCAAAAATAGAGTCGGTATTTGAATCAGATTGCTGCCGCTCGTTTTGGTAGTCATTGCCGCTCGGATTCGTGGATTTCATGTGAACTTCCAGCAGCTTATCCACTTCGTCATGCAATGCGGCCAGATCGCCCACGATCGGCTCGAGCTCGACAACGGAAGCTCGGCGCGGAATTGCCTCCACAACGGCGCGGAAACGCTTCCACAGGCCTCCCCAGTCGCCTGGCACATCTTCCTCAACCGCCGCCTCGACCAACTTCTGGATATCCCGGCGGTGCAAAGTGATCCGCTCACGCATAAGCCTGAGCGCCCTGTTGTGGGCGCGAACACGCTCAGCCGCCGCCTCGAACTCGTGAGCACGGGCCAGCAGCGGCGCCAGTGAGAAGCCAAATGCTTCCTCGATCTCCCCTCCCCGGCCCTTGCGCGCATAACGCTTGCCGTTCGGGCTGTCCCGACGGACGATCAGCCCGCAGTCCACAAGGGCTGCCAGGTGCCGTCTGACTGTGGGTTCGGGCATCCCATGAGCTCTAAGGGACAGCTGTGCGTTCGAGGGAAACACGATGAGGCCGTTTTCCTCACTCAGCTCGCTGTCAGGATAGAATGATAGCAGCGCATTCAGGACGGCCAGGGCGCGATCGCCAATGCCGACGATGCTTTTGCCCTCGCAGAGGTCGCGGTAGACCTGCCATTTCTCAACGACCCTGTCCTTGGGGATTTCACGTGAATCGTTTTGCGCTGCCAATATGGCAAGCGACATCGGCCGCCGCCCAAAGGGCGTCGTTGCAATACCAGGTTCCATTTCTTCCTTCGCCTTCAATTAGGCAAAAGAAATTTGCTCGCCGAATCGACGCCTAGACTCTTGACAGTGATTCGCGAAAATGTGATTCTCAGCTTGCTTAAGGATGAGAAGGGCTTCCGCGACGGTGACGTTCGGGGGCCTTTTTCTTTTGCGGGTTTAGTCTCCTGTTGCCTCTTCTTTCGACGTTCTGAATGCCTCGTAAAGGCTGTCCAGGTTCTCCGAAATGTATTCGCCGAACTCGGCCGCGTCTTTCGCTTTCAGCGCCAGACTGAAGGCCTTTCCATTGTTTCTAATCGTCGCGGCGACCGATTTGTCAGCCGGTGCCCAGGTTCTGTCGTTTCGCGGAGCTAGCCCTTTCCTGATTGCCTTATTGGATTTCGCTCCATTCAGAAAATCAAAGAGCAGGTTGAAACGCTCGTCAGAATCCGCAGCCGCGAAATCTTCACTGGCCACATAGCTCTTGGCAATTGGCGTGTTCTTGGGGTTCTCGACGAGTTTCCGAAGATCCAACCACCGGTCGCGTCCAATCCCTTTGGCCGGCCCAATCGCATCAATGACGACCGCGGGGATAGCTTTCGGAATCGTCAGCATCTTAGAGAGGGTCTGGTAGTCGACCGACAGAGCAGATTGGATGGTTTCGCGGCTGAAACCAAGCCCGTCCAGTTGCTGGGCGAACAGAACACGCTCGATAAATGTAAGATTGGCGCGGGCGGAGTTTTCCTGCCCCTGTGCGACAACGTGGTCGATGTCTGCCAGCGTCTTCACCACGGCGCGGACAGGCCTCCCGAGTTGTTTGGCAACTCTCACCCGTCGGTGTCCGAAAACGGCCATGTAGCGGCCTTCGGTGCTGGGATGGGGTCTTACAAGGATTGGGGTATCCTGTCCCCTCTCCCTCACTGCCTCCAGCAGTTCGTGGTATGCGTCGTCCTGATCAACGCTCATGCGGTCGGGCACAAATGACCTGTCGACAAGGTCGGGATCAAGTTCAATAACCGTTTCGCCTTGGGCGAGTTTGGAGGCCTGCCTGGCCAATTCATCGATCGACGATGAGATGGACCTCGCCGCTCCGAATTTGCGAAACCCGGAAGCTGGCTCGCCATCTTCTGCCGTTTCGGGCGCGGATTCCCGCATCAAATTGTCGAAAACGTTCTTTCTTGCCATTTCCAGCGTCCCGAAATTTGGGTCATTCATCTGATTTCATTGTAATAAAACCTGACTTAGACGGCCGTCTATTTCGTACGTCCCCAAGCCCCGTGGATCAGTTCTCTGATTTCCGCGTTAACCGCTTCCATCGACTCCATGGCACGGTCGTACGTTGCCCTAATCATCCCGGATTTCTCGACCTCATAAAGCGTCTGCTTCGTTAGCCCAGCATCCGAAATCGCGGTCGATTTCAACATCGGCGTCTTGAGCATTTGTGACGCGAGCATTGACTGCATGAATCCGACCATCTGGGCTTGCGGGACGTCGGTCGGTTCGTATCGAGTGATCAAATATCTGAACCAATCTAAATCTACGTCGCCGCCCGCCTGGCGAATTGTCTTCAGGATGTCGCCGAGCATCAGAAGGAACTGCGACATGGACATCAGGTCGAGCATCTGCGGATGTACAGTGATCAGCACCGAACTCGCCGCCGACAAAGCGGTCAGCGTCAAATAGCCCAGCTGGGGCGGACAATCGATTACGACCACGTCGTATCGGTCATCGACCTCCCGCAATACTTTTTCGATGCGATTCCAAAACGTCTTCCCGACGACGGAATTCTTGTCCTGCATCGCCAGTGGAGTGTCATACTCATATTCCTGCAATTCTAGCGATGCAGGGACAAGTTCCAGGCCTGGAAAGTTTGTCGGCAAGATCACGTCGGTGATGGGCTTCCGCTCGTCGTCGTAACGGATCGCTTCGTAGATCGATGGATTCTTGTCGAGTTCGGGTTGGATGCCGTACAGGGCCGACAGCGAAGCCTGTGGGTCGAGGTCGATGGCCAATACACGGTGCCCCGTTAGCGCCAGATGTTGCGCAAGGTGTGCGGCCGTCGTTGTCTTTCCGCTGCCCCCCTTGAAATTAACAACGGCAACGACCTGCAGTTTCTCGTCCCTGCGGCGGTGAGGAACGTATTTCTTCACATCGGCTCGGCCGTGACGGTCGAGCCATTGACGCAGCTCCATGATCTGCTCTGCCGAATATGTCCGGCGACCTCCGGCATGTATAGTTGGCTCGACACCCTTGCCTTCAAGGTGCAGCTTCTTGAGATTGCTAGTCGAGACCCCGAGAAAATGCGCCGCTTCCCCGAGTGAAAATTGCCGCAAGGTCTTCCTGGCGTTCGGTGGGAAGGTCTCGAAACGAAGCTGGTTCAGCTTCCTGGAAATCTCGCGGCCTTGTGCCAGAATGGTGTCGTCGAAGAGGGGTTTCGACACGGGCGCTAAAACGTTCATGCTTTCCGGAACCTCAAGTGACGGCATTTCGCCGAAATTCTTTCGAATGCCGTCATTATGTCCGATTCGTTTGTCCCGACAAGAAATTTTAAGTTAACAAAAGGTTAACGCTAACTGGCGGCAGAAGGTCATACGGAATTGTTTATTTGAATTTGAAACTCGGCGCGGTCAACGCGTCTGTCCCGGGCAGGTAGCGAAATGCGATCCAACGATTTTCGATGAGGCATTTCTTCGAATCGCACCGCCTACCTGCTCGCCGCTTCACCCCGCTCGATCCCTGATGTCTTCGAGGCGATGTACGCCAAGCCCGAAGTCGCCCGTTTTCAAAGCTGGGAGACCTGCACCGAAGATGACGGATGCGCATTCCTGGAATCGACGCGCTGCGCAATCCAGGCAATCCTGGATGGTTCCAGTTTGCTCTTGAGCGCAATGAAGATCGAAGAATTGTCGGCGATAGCGGCCTCAAGACATTCGAGGCGGATACTCGGCTGGCGCAGATCGGGTCCACTAGAGGGCAGCAATATTGGAATCACAGTTACGCTACCGAAGCGGCCCGCAGTTTGATCGAATGCGCCTTCTACAATTTCCTCCATTCACCGCAACATTGCGTCCCGTCGACTGGCGCTGTCCCCGTTCTCGAAGAATCCGGCTTCGTGAAAGAGGCTCATCTCCGGCTATCTGAGTGGTGCAAAGGCGGGTGGACAGACGACGCAATCTATGCGCTCTCGTCCGCTGGAGCAGGCTTGCGGTAGCGCTCTGAATATTCGAACTGAGACGCTTCGGTCTTGTTGGGCTCCTTTCGACCTCGCGTACAACAAGGTACTGTCAGCTTTCCGATTGTTTTAATTAATTTTTTTGCCATTTAGACGGCAGTCTACTAGAGGCGGCGTCGCGAGTCCGCCGCGCAAATGGCAACAAAGAGAGAGGGGAGGGCGGCGCTCGTCGACGAGCGGCCGTTTTAACCGTCAGCGGGTTCGTGCACCGTCAAACCGAGACGCCTGGCGCGATCGAGCAGATGCTTGACCGACGAGGCCGCCCATTGCCAGCCGCCGCGCGGCGTCCGCTCCCGCATTGCCTTGAGCTGGTGCCGCGATCGCCCGCAGACTGAGATCCGGATCGGCAATGGCAATGCCGGCAACGAGTGTCATCAATCGATCCTCCGGCTGTCGTCGCGGCGCGCGCTGGACAAGTTCAGGCTTTGCGAGGCCTTCCCGCACCAGGCGGTACACCGATCGGCGAAGCCGTTCCACCGTCCAGCTTTGCCCCTTTTGAGTCAAAACCCGGACGACATCGTCCCAATTATGCTGGGGGCGCAGCCGTCGCACGATCGGCAACCAGCTTTGTGCCAAGGCGATGAGATCGCCGACATAGGCGCTGTCCCGCGCCGCGGCGACGGCGCGGATGCTTTCTGGCCGTCGCTCGCGCAGCCCAGGATTGCCAGGCAGACGACCACGTGCCTTGGCCGCGGCGATGCCGCCTTTCGTACGCTCGGCGATGAGCGCCCGCTCCAGCTGGGCGACAGCACCGAGCACCTGCAGCGAGAACATCCCCTGCGGCGTCGACGTGTCGATCGGGTCGCGCAGCGAGCGGAAATGCGCGCCGCGCTTTTCCAACGTCTCGATGACCTCGAGCAGATGGCTGACCGACCGGGCGAGGCGGTCGAGCCTGACGACGACCAGAACGTCGCCGGCGCGAATCTGGCGCATCAGCTTGGTCAGCACCGGCCGCGAGCGCGATGCGCCCGATCCTTGCTCGTGGTGGATAACCGCGCAACCGGCTTGTCGGAGCTCGTCGGCCTGCGCATCGGTTACCTGATCCTCGGTCGAGACCCGCGCATAGCCGATGAGGCGGCGCGGTCTTACGGCGGGGGAGAGGGCCCTTGACCATGGCGGGCTTTCAAGTGTTTTCACGGCGTTTGTACAATATCAACGGCTGTGGTCAACCGCTCAGTTGCAGGCGTGTCTTATCGAGACTCATAAATGGCCGTAGGGGGGCTTTCTGGGGTTTGGACCTCCACGAGGCCGCAAAACTCACCAAATCGCATCCTACGCCATCCGTGGCCGAAAGCGCGCGAAGTGGGGCGGTTTACGACCGGCCTCGCCTTGCAGGGAGTTTTTCAGGGTCTTCGAGGCTGAGGTTTCCGGCGCCTCATTGGACGGGCCGGGCCGTCACCATGCACGTAGTCTCACGAAAACCGATTCAGAGGTGAGTCTCATCCCTGTTCGGCAGCCTGCGCACCAGGCAGTGAATCGGAAATCGTGAGACTACGTGACAAAGCCAGGTGGACCGGCCGTGTGCATCAATAGGTCTGTAAACTCAGGAACTTAAGGCTAGGGGGGTTCGTCGCCATGCAGGTAGTCTCACCAAAACCGATTCAAAAAGGCGGCGAGTCTCACGATTTCCGGTCAGCCGACAAGACTGGCGCCAAGCGGCCGAGCGGGATGGCGCTGAAACTGCTGTCCGTGGTGCACAAGCACGGGCTGGAGGTGCTGCAGTAGCGGCTTTTCCGGTATGTCCGCGTTCGTTGCCAGCGCACGACAGGCGCGGCGGTTGTTCCGTATGTCGGTTGCCAAAAGCGCCGCCATGATTCATCGTGCTGTCGATGATTCTGCGGCCCAAACCCTCTCCGCGCCACCACGCCACGCTTGCCGGTTCCCCTTCGACCTTGCCGATGGCAACGGTGCCGACGTGGCTGCGCCGCGCCATCCCGGATGCGCAAAGCCTTGCTGGAAAAGATGTTGAGGACGTTGCGTTTGCCGCCGGCGCCGCCATCGGCGCCCTCGACGCGGTGATCCGCCGGCAGCAGCGGTGGGCCGGCGCCTGGCGGCAGCGGCTGGCGCTTGTCGCTGCCGCGGCAACGGCGAAGCAGGGCGGCCGCGTCGAGGATGAAGCAGCACTTCGCGACGCCGTGCTGCTCACGCGGCCGGGCGATTTTTTGTCCGTCGGTCCCGCCGGGCTTTTGCTGCTCGCCTGGCGCCGGCTGGCAGCCCGGCCCGGGGACGAATTGCTGACGGAGAAAAACCTCGCCGCGGTGTTGGAAGAGTTCGGCTACGCCCCCGACGATGAGGTGGTTAGCGATCTGGCGGATGATATCCGGCAACTCGCGGCCGGCGCTGGCATGGTCGCAACGCTGACCGGCACATTCATGGCCGCCGAACGCCACGGCTTTGCGCGCGCCGTGGGGACCTGGCTCGCCGATGCGCTGCTGGCACAGCGGATGGGCTGGCCACACGCGGTGCCGCTGCTGGGCGCCGAAGCGGCCTTGGGCGCAAGCGACCGCCCGCGTCGATCGGCAGCCAGCTCCGTGGCGACAAGCATTGGGACAAATCCTGAGCGTGCGAAAAGCCTGCTTGCCGCGCAGGCACGCGCTGCGCTGCGCGCGATTGATCTTTCCGCCGAGCTCGAGCGCCGCGCGAACCGGCTGCTTGCCGTCACGCCGAAGCTTAGAGCCAAGGCAGCGGACGCTGTTGTCGACAAGCTCCTGTCCGACGATGCGATCGTGGGATCCGAAAAGATCGCAGGCATGAGCGACCGTGGGCTGCGCCGCCTGTTCGACCGGCTGGTCGAGTTCGGCGCGGTGCGTGAGCTGTCCGGTCGTCCCACATTCCGCATCTACGGGCTGTAACGATTATGGTGGAGGCAGCACGCAGGCGAGGGGGGAGCCGGTCAGATGACCGTCGATCAGCTGACCAGTTGTTTGACCGGGAGCTGGATCACCTGCCGCCGGAGGCGCGTTGGCGCGAGTGGATGAACCGCGTCGAGGCAACGATTTTTGCTGCCAGCGAGCCGGTCAACCGCGAGACGCTTGCCCGCATCGTCGGCAAAAGCTGCAGCATTGATCTCCTCATCGACGACATCCGCGAAGAACTGCGCGGTCGGCCCTATGACCTGGTCGCCGTCGCCGGCGGCTGGAAGCATCTGACCCGGCCGGCCTATGCAGACGCCATCCGCAGTGCAGTCGGCGGAAACGAGCGAGCCGTGTATCTGACACAATCTGAAGTGCTGGTGCTGATGTGTGTGGCGTACTTCCAGCCGATCACCCGCGCCGAGCTTTCTTCCTTCTTCGGCAAGGAGATCAGCCGCGATCTCATCGGTCATCTGCGCGGCGCGAAGTTGATTGCGTCCGGTCCGCGCAGCCCGACGCCCGGCGCGCCCTACACCTACGTCACCACAAAAGAATTCCTGCTGGAGTTCGGCCTCGACACGCTGCGCGACCTGCCGGATTTCGAGGCGCTCGAGGATGCCGGACTGCTGAGCAAGGAGAAGCTGCTTGCGGGCGACATCATGCCAGGGTTTTCAGATAGCGATCGGGATGACGTTTCAGAGCCCGACATCTGAAAGCAGATCCGACCCGACCTCGGGGTTTACAGCCCATATCGCCTCTGTCCCGCCTTGGCGCAAGTCGGCCTGGGTCCGTCAAACGAGCGCGCATCAAGCTGCCGTTGCGCGATCCGACCTGTGAATCGGCGTGCAAAATTGACCCCATAAGCCGGGGAATCGGCGTCCAATTTTGACCCCCCTGATGCTTTGATTTGCGACCAT
>NZ_JAMYKY010000045.1:0-26884 GCF_040317695.1 Mesorhizobium sp. M1403
GCACAACCAACGGTGCTACTCCACCAGTTCCAGGCTATTTCAAGCGGATCCGCGAGATCTGTGACAAGTACGGTGTTCTGCTCGTGTTGGACGAGGTTTTCTGTGGCTTGGGCCGAACCGGCACGCTGCATGCATGCGAGCAGGACGGGGTGGCTCCCGACTTCCTGACATTTGCGAAAGGCGTTGCGGCTGGATACCAACCGATTGGCGCGACAATGGTTAACCAGAGGGTCTACGATGCCATCGTCTCCGGTTCAGGAACTTTCAAAGGCGGATACACGTACTCGGGTCACGCGACCGCATGTGCGGCAGCAATTGCGGTGCAGAAGTTCCTGCGGGCCCCTGGCTTTCTCGACCAAGTGAAGGCGGCGGGGAATGTGCTCGCGCAGCGCCTGCAAGACAGGTTCAATCAACATCCGCACGTAGGCGACATACGCGGTCGAGGTATGTTGATGACGCTCGAGCTTGTCAAGGACCGCGAGACAAAAGCTGCTTTTGCAGCCTCGCATGACTTAAGTTCACGGATCTATCAGAACGCCCAAGTTAGAGGGCTAATTACACACGCACTGTGTGGTACAATTGACGGCTATGCCGGGGACCACGTTGTGATTTGCCCCCCCTTGATCGCGAACAGCGAGCATATCGAAACAATCGTGGGATTGCTGGGCGTGGCCATCGACGCGGCCCTTGCGGAGGTCCACGAAAACGCGGCGTAGGATTCAATTGGTAAACCGCCGCTACCACTAAGCGTCGCGTGACGACACGCGACGCGAACAACATCGAGATCGGGGCAGGGGCGCTGGCTCGCTGGGGTGTCACGTGCAACAATCGGACAGTTGAGGCCGATATTCCCAATGTTGCGCTTAGCATCTGCGAACACCTGACGCAGTTTGCCCGATCATCGCTCGGTCAGTATGTGTTGCTCTGGTCACACAAATTGGACGTGTCCATTGCTGAGGGATAATCGTGGCAAATGTTTCACCTACCGAGCGAACTCTTGATATCATCGAACTGCTCGCGGATCACCCAAAGGGGCTCGCAATTAGTGACATTGCGCGGCGTCTCAAGCTTCCCAAAAGCATCGCTCATAGACTCCTTTCGATTCTCGTTGATCGGGACTTCGCGATCCAAGAGGCGGTCACACAGCATTATCGTCTGGCGATCCGGACCGCCGCGTTGGGCCTTCGTTTCTTTGGCAACATCGGCCTCAATGAGGTTTGTCAGCCTATCCTCAACAGGTTGGCGCAGCGAACTGGCGAGTTTGTTCGTGTTTGCGCGGAAGAAGACGGGGAGCTTGCTTGGATCGCGAGTGCTCAGGGAACTTCGGAAGGCCTTCGTTACGACCCGACGATGGAAGCTGGACCGGCACTCCACGCAACAGCCAATGGTCGCGCCTGGTTATCAACTCTCGATGATGCAGAGGCCCAAGCACACGTCCGTCGGCGAGGGTTTATTCTCCCGCGCAACTATGCGCGCTCCGGCGTTACGAATGAGCAGGAGCTCTTGGATGAACTTCAGCGGGTGCGGAAATATGGCTACGCGGTATCTGCCGATGAAAGTGTTGTCGGTATCACCGCGCTTGCAGTTCCTATTCCTGATCGAGAGGGTGGGCCCGCGCTGGGCTGTGTTAGCGTTGCCGGGCCGTCAGTGCGGATGCCCTTATCTCGCTTGGAGGCAGTCGCACCAGATCTGCTGGCAGCCGCAAGGGAACTGGGTGAAACCTGGCCTATGCCGCATCGAAGCTGGCGAGCGTCCGCAGCCCCGATGTAGGTAATGGCATTTGTCGCCGCGCTCCGCTGCGCCGGGCTGATCAGCGCGCCACGACTGTTCCGTGTTTCGGTAGCACAAAGCAGGAGCAAACTCCGCGCCCGGACCATCGCACAAACCCGTGGCTCGCCGCTCGCCGCGCTTGTGGGCGAGCAAAGCCCCGAACCTGCGCATTTCGCAAAAGTCGGACGGGGATGGGGCCACGGTGGGAACCTCCCGTCGCTAGTTATGTGCCGAGCCGATGCGGCCCGACGCCCAACCTCTAGACCGAGGACAGCCCCGAGACGAAAACACGGAAGGCCGGTGCTCAACCCGCGGATGAGAGTCTGATCAACCGTCGTCTCTGAGTTCCACCCCCAGCCCTGTGCAGCTTCAGCCCATCCGACTGCTTCGCAAACCTGCCAAGCAGGCGAGCCTTCTTGCCTTCAAGCTTGACAGGGAACATGAGAGACTAGCCTAGGAGCGCTCTCGCCCTCTCCAAGTCTACAGTTGTATCGACACCTAGCGGTTCCGTCTGAATGACATTGACGTCTATACGCATGCCGTATTCAATAGCCCTTAATTGTTCGAGTCCCTCACGTTGCTCCAGAACGCCGCAGGGTAGACTGACATATTTGGCAAGAGCCTCCCGTCGGTAGGTGTACATTCCGATATGGTGATAGTGCTCTCCCGTACCGTATGGAATAACCATACGGCTGAAGTAGACCGCTCGCCCAATGCTATCGCCGGGTATCATGGCCAATGCGATTTTTACGACCTGTGGTGCGTGGAGTTCGGCGGGGTCGTCGATCACCGTGGCCAGCGTCGCGATTTCGCATTCTGTATCACGGACCAGGGGTGCCAGTGTGGCCTTGATAGCCGCAGGATCGATGGTTGGCAAATCCCCTTGGAGAACGACGACCGTATCGTATTTTTCTTCGGGGTCAACCTCGCACAGAGCTGCGTACGCGCGATCCGAGCCTGACGGGAGGGCCGAATCTGTCAAAACCGGTCGACCCCCGAATTCTCTGACGGCATTGACGATCTCCTGATCCCCGCAGGCGACGACCAGCGGTCCTATGCCTGCTTCTATACCTCTCCGCCAGACATGGGCAATCATTGGTTTCCCATTGATATCGCTCAGCGCCTTGCCGGGAAGCCTGGAGGAGCCGAGTCTTGTCGGTATGATCACAATCGGGCGCAAGAATCTTCCCCATCTTATCGCTTTTAGGTAACTTTGGATCCCGTACGAATTTGCGCCGACCACTTCACAGCCTGTCGAGCCATACCCGACTGAAGGCCTCGCCGAGTACTCGTGCCATCACCCACCTCATTGATTGTGGGACGTTGCGTCATTTCCCATCACGATTAATTCATCGATAGACGGACGTGCTCTAGTAGGTGGACCTTCCGCCAGACATATCAAAGACGGCCCCGGTTGAAAAAGAGCATTGATCGCCCGCCAACCACGCTGTCATTGCGGCGACCTCGTGCGCAGAACAAAACCGGCCCATAGGGATACGATCGAGAAGATCCGCGCGGCGTTCGATCGAGATTTCATTAAACATCCCCGTGTCCACTACAGACGGCGTAATGCAGTTCACCAGAACACCAGTGGTGGCGAGCTCCTTTCCGAGAGTTTTTGTAAAGGCTATTACTCCGGCCTTTGACGCGGCATAGGGGCCAGCGAGTGACGTGCCCTCCTTTCCTTGCGCGGAGGCTATGTTAATGATCCGGCCGTACCCTGCCGTGATCATGCCTACTGCTACGGCCTTACAGCAGATGAACGTGCTCGTTAGATTTGCTTCGATAACTAGGCGCCATGCGTCAACCTCGATGTCAACTGCGTTGGCGACAGGTCCGAGCACCCCGGCCGAGTTGACCAAAATCTGAATGGTGCCGAAAGCTTCACGTACGCGTGCAAGAGAGACTTGCACACTTTCGAGATGAGTTACGTCACAGTGGATCGACAACAAGTCTCCTCCACTCACGTGCTCTCTGTCTGTCACGTCCAAGATAGCGACCAGCGAGCCCTCACTTGCAAGGCGTTTCGCTATAGCCAGACCGATCCCCCCATTTCCTCCGCTTACGACAGCCACTCGTCCTGCCAAGCTACCCGACATCTATACCTCCTTGCAAGATCAAACAAGTAAAATCCTACCTTCATAAATAATCAAATTCCGTTACAAATATTAACTACACTGCCTTCGCCAAAAGAGTTAATGGGGAACAATCCCAACGACCATTGTGACGGCTGTATATGAGAATCGTGCTTTCTAGACACGGGAACACCTTTTCCTCCGGTGAAACGGCTATATGGGTTGGAGGCGAAGCCGATCCTCCTCTTGTTGCCGAAGGTAAGCGTCAGGCGCGGCAACTCGGAAAGGCTCTCCGAATTGCCGGCCGCATCCCGGTCGCAACATTCTGCGGCCCTTCCAAACGAACCCGTACGTATTCTGATATCGCTCTGGCCGCCTGCGGCGTCAGGCACGCACCGGTTGAAGATTCGAGACTGAATGAAATTGATTACGGCAGTTGGAACGGACTCTCGAACGAGGAGGTAATCCGGCGTTTTGGCGCCGATGAATTCTATAACTGGTATCAGCGCAGCATCTGGCCCATGTCGAAGAACTGGAAAACGCGACGGGGAGGCTATCTGAAAGCGATCGGCTGTTTTCTTGATGACCTTGAACGCGCTTATGGCTCCGACAAAACCGTTCTCGTGGTGGCTGCTCACGGGCCGATCAAGTGCATCGGGCGTGCTATCGGACAAGAACAGCCGAATTTTTTCGGCACCCAATGGGTGCGCGTCGACACCGGCAATGTTTGCGAACTGGACATAAATCATGGCGTTCTGCGCCCAATTCTCTGGAATAAGCATCCTAGCTGCATTTGCCCAGCGGTGGATGTGAGAGAGCCTAAGGAGGGTCTCTGAGCCGGCTTTTGTTTGAGGGTCTCTTCTCGGAGACGGGTGCCGAAATGTTATCGCCATATTAGTAGCTTGCGTTCTCTGGGTACGAGTCCCGTCGTGCAAGCACCTTGCCGAGATTTCCACCTGGATGAACTCGCGCAAAGTCATTCCGGGTGAAACCGCGCCGCTCTTCTAGGATAACCGCTAAAGCGTCTCCGATCGCCATCATGGCGGTGGTGCTAGCCGTCGGCGCTAACCTTAAGATGCCGACCTCCTCAACCGGCCCCATATCGAGCACATGGTGGGCCATCTCAGCCAGCGCGGAACTCCCGTTTGCGGTTATCAAGGCGATCCGAATCGGCAGGGTCTTAAATGCGCGGACCATCTGGATTAGTTCGTCAGTTTGACCCGACTTTGACAAAGCAAGAAACACATCGCCCGAGCAAACTCTTCCAAGGCTGCCATGCAAAGCGTCGAGTGGATCCAGCGCGATTGAGCGCGTACCGGTCGAAACGAGTGTTGCTGAGATCTTTTCCCCTACAAGGCCTGATTTTCCAACGCCCGAAACGACAACGAGAGCCGAGCTTGAAACGATGTAATCTGCCAATAGGCAAATCTGTTCATCGAGACGAGCAGCGACGGTCATAAGCGTTTTCGCTTCCTGCAGGATAGCATCCCGTGCCCGCTCGAGCATTGGCAATCTACTTGCAGCAAGGTCGGGCGCGTTTGATCGATCCTCGCACTTGAGGTGTTCGGCGCCGAGATCAGGCATAGTCAAGCCGCCCTGTATTTGTGAGAACGTGAGATAGCCATCATAGCCACAAAATCGTAGAAGCCATGTTGTGATTTGCAAAGAAATGTTTCACTTTCAATAAGGCTCCTATTGCAGGATGGCCATCTAACCAAAACCGGGCTATGACGCATAAGTCGAGCTCACCGGCGCCGTTATGGCGTTGCATCTTATCAGCAAGGATCTATCCGATTGTCGGGCGCCGTCAACCTGGAACGAGGCCTCACGCTGCTGGAAATCCTTGCAGAAGCGCCTGAAGGACTTTCCCTGGGCGAAATTAGCGAACTCGCCAGGTTGCCCAAAAGTGCAAGCCATCGGGTGCTCTCCTCGTTAACTGCGTGCGGATTTGCCACGCAGGTTAAGAACCGGAACTATCGTTTGACAATGAAGATGGCCGCCTTGGGATTTCGAACACTGGGAGACAGTGGGGGCTTGGAACATTGCCAAGCTTTGCTCAACAAAGTAGCTGGGGAATTTGAAGAATTGGTCGGCATGACACTGGTGGACAACGGGCGTCTCGTCTGGATTGCAAAGGCACAAGGTGCCCGTGGTAGCCTCGTGGTCGCTCCCGGCATGGGCCGTGATGTTGCCCTGCACGCTACGGCAACCGGAAAGGTTTGGCTATCATCATTGCCGACCGACGATGCGGTTGCAGTTGTCCTTCGAGACGGCTTCGGAACGCCTCAGGAGCACGGACCTAACGTGCTGCAATCCGTCGAAAGCTTACTCAGGGAGTTGCATACGACCAAACAACGAGGTTATGGATTCGTGTGGGAGGAAGCTGAGCCGGGCATCGCTGCAGTAGCTGTCGGGATTCCGGCGGCGATCGAACAGGAAACGCCTCTGTTGGGCACTATCAGTGTAGCCGGGCCGATCGCTCGAGTGACGCGAGATCGATTGCTCGCTTTTGTTCCGGCACTTAGAAAAACATCCCTAAAACTCCTCGAGGCCGGAACCGTACTTCGGCTTTGGCGCCGCGACGCTACGCGCCCACCCAGAACGGTGCTGAATAACATCTGTTTTGAGCAGCAGGAGAACCCGAAGTAAATCAAACAGGGAGCCTTTGCCCAGTATCTCTCGTCCAATTGCATGCCTCGCTCTCGTCGAGCTCATCCTCGCCCAATTATCCGTCAACCGTTAAGCTGCAGACAACGTGACATCGCCCGCTTTTTCCCAAGCTTCTCGAGTAGATCCGCCCCGTGCCGCCCTATTTCCGAGTTTGTTGCTATGTCTTCTTCCGCAAGTATACCACAAGCCACTTTCGCAGCGTCATATCTCTGGCCAAGCGGGAGTGGTTTTACGCGTGAGTGAATTTGATCGAGTGCCCAGCGGAGATTTACAGCAGTCGGTCGAGCGCCCAGCAATTTGCCGTACGCATTGCCAAGATTATTATCAGTATCATCCTCCTCTAGGGCCATCGCTAATCCATAAGCGCCTACGATACCAATAAGTGGCGCTCCGCGGACCATCATGCGGGTGATTGCTTCGAATACATCATCAACCGTCCTAAGCTCTACGATCTCAACGCGATGGGAAGCTTGGTCTGGTCTAAATCGCAATATGTTTATTGCCTTCAAGGACCCAAACACTACGATAGTGCTTACCATCTATTAACATCCATATCCTCCCAGGCCTTCGGCCGCAGCGTTTACCAGTTGAACAGTTTTGCCGAAAGTCTTGCGGTCCAGAAGCAGCTTCTGCGCAAACCGAAGCGCCGCGGTCTCGCAAATTGCTCGTTTCCTAGGATCCGCAATGTCTTCGAAGTCGGCATTGTGCGCTAGTCCAAGGCTGCGACGAATTATTTCTGCACCAGCAAAAATGAGTGCATCATCCCACATTGTTCTCAGATCCACTTCCACTAGCTCGCTAAGCAATTCGCTGGTAGGGAACATGTCGATGCAGAGGACGGACCCATTGCGAAAGGTTGTTGCCAGCTCGCGCCACTCGCTCGCAAAATGCGTCCAAATGGCCTCAATTAGCGCCAGGATTCTCGTCGCCCTATCGGTTGCGGACGCAGGGTCCGCATGTCCTCCTTGGGCAAAATAGGAAATCCAAAGGTTGCCAAGAAGCATTCCGATATCGAAGCCTGCGGGACCGTAAATCGCAAACTCAGGATCTATTACGACGGCTTCTTGCTCTGTAACCATGACAGAACCGGTATGAAGGTCGCCATGTAATAGCACATCCGTCGAACACAAGAACCGCCTCTTGGCTTCCTGAACCACTATCTTGAGTTTTTCATGGCTGCGTATATCAGCGACCACCGTGTCGAGGAATGGACTCGTGTGTCTATTCATCGGGGCAGCCCAATATGGCTCGGTAAAGACTAGCTCCTCAGTTATCGCGCACAGTTCAGCATTTGCGGAAAACAGGGCTATATCGGCTCTCTTCTCAGCCGCCGTCATAGCGAGATCGGAGCTTTTGAAGAGTGTTCTAGCCAAAAATCGCCCGACTTGCGGCGCATGATCGGAGCTGATTTCTCCATCGATCAACGCGCGACGCAGGATTTTATGCGGTCGGAAACACTCCATAACGATTATTGCGTTGACTTTATCGAAATGGAACACACGAGGTACGCGTCCATGATCTCTTTCGTTTTGTCTTATAAGCGCCTCATATTCGAAGTGCGATCTGGAAAGTGGGAGCGGCCACGACTCACCGACTAACCGTACGTAGGGCAATGCCTGCTTTACGATTACGGCACCTTTGGAACCCTCCACAATGAATACAAGGTTGAGATTCCCGTCGCCTATTTCGCGGACTGTCCAAACGTCGTTTTCACTGCCAACTTGATCCATAACATTAGGCACATCCATCAGTCTTTGCTGAAGCGTCTGCGCTGTGAGCTTACTATAGCCTTGGCTATCGATCTTCGAAACTTGCACCATGGAGCTTCACCGCCCAACTGCTTTCGAGAGTGTCTGGCAGGCTTCTACCAAACCAGCCTTGTCTTTTAGCAAAGCTCCGCCCATGAGAAGCATGACGTCGTCGCCATATGTCTTTCGCGTGTCCTGTACGCGGTCGAGCGTCATGCCGCCCCCCGGGGTCGGCAAAATCGGTGCAAATCCTGCAAGCGATTCATTACAAGCGCGTGCGATTTGAGCGCAGGCTTGTTGTGAGAAACCAAATCGTCCCCCGAAATTCGGAAATATGGCGGCGTCCATCCCAATAATGCGCTGTAAGAAGCCGTAGTATACCCCGTGAGAAAATCCAGTTTGCCCAACTACATTCATTCCGCTAAAAGTCGGGTGGGAAAATAGCGGCACTTTGAGCTCCCTATGTTGGGAGAGTGCGTGGACTGCTCCGAAGCCAAGTAGAGCCGGAGCAACCATCAAGCCTCCAGCTCCAAGCTCTTGCGCGTCCATCGCGCGCTCTAAGAGAGTGGTGACATTGCCAGTGATGTTTGGCACGTACTGAGCGTTTCGGCCGGTCATTGCATTTGCCGCTGCAACTGCCTCGACCGAGGCAATTACCCGCTCACGGAAAGGCGAAGAAGATTGATTCACAATCCCGTGATCGTCCTTGATAAAGTCCATACCGCCCATTGCGAAGTTATAAGCTAGCGCAGCAAGCTCTTCAACGCTAAGACCTACTGGCTTAGTTGCGGACATCAGGAGCGGTCCACCGCTCAACCGGACCAAGTCTCTGAGTCCAGCGACACCGAACTTCGGCCTTGAACAAATACTCGAGACACAGGGGCTTAGTTGGATTAATGTCACCAACACGCCAGAATACATTGACGAGTTACCTAACACGATACTTAGGAACTGCAAAAAATCGCCACCGACGTCGTCGTCACTATACGAGATCACCGCATCGTACGCGTTATCGCCAACTTGCTCAACGGATATGACTCTGCCGAGGATGTTATCTCTGACATACCCGTCAGGAACAACCTCGATGGGGACCTCTACCGTCTGTTCTATGGAAATCCGCTCGGCGAAATCTCTCGCTGTTCTTAGAGAGCTAGACAGCAGCCGGTATTGCACGCTGAAGCGTTTACTTTCATCCGTCCTTGACACGACATATCTCCTCTTTTGGCATTATCACGCGTGATCGATCAGAACGTCAGCCGAGTTGGTTTAAAGTTTTCCACGGCGTGGTCGCTAACAGAGAATTCCGCGCCTGGAATTTTTGCAAATGTCTGGATCGTGCGTTCGCCGCAGCCCGGAGATAGGATAAGCGCCTTTAGTCCTCCCCTTGCCGGGATGTTTGAGGCCACTTGCATGGCACGAGCTCTCCCGCATAGTGGTGGCGCCGCCGTAGTGGAAGTCCACATCGAGATAAGAGCAGCGAATCTATATGGCTTTATGTCGCGGGCTAAAATTACAGAGCCTCTGGTTTATGTGCCCCGTGTTCCGGTTCGAGACGTGCGCTATCTAGGTCTACTTCTGTGATATCCAGATGCTGACCGAGGAGAAACTCTGCCTCTCGCAAAGTAGCGTGTCCGTCAATCTGGTAGTATCTTTGCAGATATGCAAAGGAACCTCCATGGCCGTAGGTATCACGGAGGCCAACTCGCCGCAGAGGTTTACCAATCGCTTTTTCGGCCATCAGCTCCGCCACTGCGGTGCCAAGACCGCCCCTAACGAGATGATTCTCAACTGTTATCACCCCTGCTCGTGCAGAGCGGATGGCCTGTTCCACCCGAGGATCATCGAAGGGTTTGAGCGTAGAGATATGAAGGTGCGACACGCTCACCCCCTTCTTCCGCAGCGCCACTACAACTCGCATCGTGTTTTCTGTTAACGCTCCGCAGGAGAAAATCGCCAAATCGGTTCCATGGCTCAAAGTTCTTGCGGACTTGAAAACCAGCGGCTCGTTTTTCGGAAACAGGCGCGGCACCTGCCCCCGCAGCATCGAAATGTACACGGGGCCGTTGATAGCTTCCGTCTCGGTCAGAACGGTTTCGACATCGGTAGCATCTCCGACCGAAATCACGTTCATATTAGGCAGAGTGCTCATAAGAGCGATGTCATCGATCGCTTGGTGCGAAACCCCGCCGGGGGTCGAGAGCCCCGGCAAAAAGCCCAGTAGGCGTACTCGAAGATTGGGATACGCAATGGACATCTGCAACTGATCCATTGCGCGGCGATAAATAAACACTCCGAACGTATATACAAACGGTGTGTAGCCCTCCCGTGCGAGTCCGCCTGCCACGCTCAACATGTTCTGTTCCGACAAACCTCCGTTGAAAAATCGACTAGGAAATTGGTCGCGGAATGCGTCTGCTTCACAATTTTTCGTCAAATCGCCAGATAAAACAACGACTTCGTTTCTAGTTGACGCCCAGTTAGCGAAGTTTGACGCATGCGGCCTAGTAACGATCTCGACCATGTATTTTTCCTCAATTATGCCGATGACCGGCAATCTGCCGAAGCTGCTGAAGCGTTCTCGTTAGAGCCTCGGTGTCGGCTTCGGACTTGATGCCAACGTAATGCAGGTCCGGTTTACGAGAGGCGAGGTATTCCATTCCTCGGTCAGTAGAAGTGTTTGCAAGGATTACGAGCGGCGCGCCCTTGCCAACCTGTTCGGATGCCTGAAATAGTAGGTCGATGTTGTGACCATCCACCTCGACCACGTTCGCGCCAAACGACCGCAGTTTACCAGCGAGATCACCCAAGCTAACGACGTCACTTGTATTTCCGTCCACTTGTTGGCCGTTGACGTCAACAAACACACCAACTGTGTCTAATTTGTTGTGGCTTAGAAAGAGCAGAGCCTCCCAGACTTGACCCTCATCGAACTCGCCATCCGACATAAATAGCCAGTTACGGCCGATTTCGCCGCGAAGTTTTCGACCTATTGCAATACCTGCTACCTGGCTTAACGCCTGTCCGAACGAGCCCGTTGTCAGAGCCATGCCAGGAGAATGTTCGGCACCGATCATTTCGACCGTGCCGCCGTCGCGATTGAAGTCGCTCATCGAGCCGGGGGATAGTCGGCCGACTTCGATCAGGGTAGCGTATAAAGCCATGCAATAGTGAGACGGTGATAGGTAAAAACGATCTAGATCGGCACCTTTTCCGCCAAGGTACAATTCGCCTTTTATACTCGCTTGATTGTCGGCGGCCGGAACGCCGTTAAACTTCGGGGCGTCGAATGGCGCAATACTGTCCCCTAATTTCAGGACGCCGCAAAACAGAGCAGCGAACATTTCGGCGCTTGAACAAGCCTGCGAAACATAGCCTCCGCCTCGTTCAAGGCTCAGTGCGAGCACGCGTGCCCGAATGCCTGCGGCAACGGCTTCGGCCCTTATTCTATCGAAACTGCTGGTGTTCCGCTCAAGATGCAACCCCAAAGCTCTCTCCACTTTTTTCGGCTACTTGCTCTTTTTTAGAGCTAGGCGAACATTTGTGCATTGTCAATGCACAAACTTGCGTTAATCCGTATAGCGTCACCTGCGCCAGAAGTCGCCGGACGCCCTCGCGCAGAATTGGCCTCGTGTCAGATCTATCTGCACTCCCATTCAGCCGTTGCAACAAAACCCACGCGGGCACATTTCAAACAACGTGACAACTCTGTCCGGCGATACCCTCCGGCGAAGGCCGCCTTGCGAGAGGACGGCACGGTAGCGAGGCTGCGCTCTTAAGGTCGCCCTTACGAGCGAAGTTAGCAGCACAGCATGAGCCATGTGACGTTATTGACCGGGCCTGAGCGTCGTCGTCGTTGGCGTGAAGAGGATCAGTGCCGGATACTGGCCGCGGCATTCGCGCCCGGGGCCACAGTGGCGGCGGTAGCGCGTCAGTACGATGTCGCGACCAGCCTGATCTATAAGTGGCGCCGCACGGTGAGAGCCCGCGAGACGGGCTTTGCCGAAGTTGTCGTGGCTCCCGATGAGCCTGTCGCCGTTTCGCGGCCGGCGGCATCCCCAGCGGTGATCGAGCTGGAGGTCGCCGGCCGCGGCTGCGGATTCCGCTGACCACGCCGCCAACACTGGCGGCAGCGATGGTGAAGGCGCTGGGCGTTTCATGATCCCGGTTCCGAGCCAGGTGCGGATCTGGTTGGCGGTCGGCCGGACCGATATGCGTCGCGGGATGCAAGGCCTCGCTCTGCAGGTTCAGGAGACGCTGGGCCGGGACCCGCATGCCGGCGATATTTATGTCTTCCGCGGCCGCAGCGGCAATCTGATCAAGATTATCTGGCATGATGGGCTCGGCATGTCGCTGTATGCAAAACGGCTCGAGAAGGGCCGGTTTCTATGGCCGTCGCCGGCGGACGGCACGGTTTCCATATCACCGGCGCAGCTCGCCTACATGCTCGACGGGATCGATTGGCGCAACCCGCTTCACACGTTCCGCCCGCAGCGCGCGGGCTGAGTTTTTCTTTGAGTTTGCGCCATTTTCCGCGAGTCAGCGGACGCGTTTTATGATTCACTCCAGGGCATGGTTGCCACCGCCCAGGATGCTGTTCCGGACGATATTGGCGCGCTGAGAGCAGCGCTGACCGCGGCGCTGGCCAGAGCCGAAGACGAGGCCGCGCGCGCTGCGCTGGTCGAGGCCGAACTGGCGGTCGCCAGGGCCAAGGCATCGGATGATGCGGCGCTGATCGCGCATCAGCATCTGACGATCCGGAAGCTGCAGCGGGCGCTGCATGGTCAGAGTTCTGAACGCTCAGCCCGCCTGCACGACCAGATGGAACTCACCTTCGAGGAACTCGAGAGCACCGCGACGGAAGACGAGATCGCCGCCGAACAGGCCGCGGCCCGGACCACCGAGGTGGCGCCTTACATGCGCAAGCGACCGGCGCGCCAGCCATTTCCCGAGCATCTGCCGCGCGAACGCGTGGTCGAGCCGGCGCCGGCCGCTTGCCATTGCTGCGGCGGTCATCGGCTGCGCAAGCTGGGTGAGGATATCACCGAGACGCTGGAGGTGGTGCCGCGGCAATGGAAGGTGATCCAGCACGTGCGGGAGAAGTTCACCTGCCGCGACTGCGAGACGATCAGCCAGGCTCCGGCGCCCTTCCACGCCACCCCGCGCGGCTGGGCCGGTCCCGGCCTGCTGGCGATGATCCTGTTCGAGAAGTTCGGCCAGCATCAGCCGCTTAACCGCCAGGCCGAACGCTATGCCCGCGAAGGCGTGCCGCTCAGCCTGTCGACGCTCGCCGACCAGGTCGGCGCCGGCGCCGCGGCGCTGATGCCGCTGTTCAAGCAGCTCGAAGCCCATGTGCTGGCCGCTTCGCGTCTGCACGGCGACGACACGACGGTGCCGGTCCTGGCCAAGGGCAAGACCGATACCGCCCGATTATGGACCTATGTGCGCGATGACCGACCGTTCGGCGGCGCCGATCCGCCGGCGGCAGTGTTCTACTATTCCCGCGATCGCCGAGGCGAACATCCCGCGACGCATCTCGCCGGCTGGAGCGGCATTCTGCAGGCCGATGCCTTTGGTGGTTATGGCGATCTCTATGCGACGGGTCGTCAGCCGGCGCCTGTTCTGGAGGCCAGCTGCTGGGCCCACAGCCGGCGCAAAGTATTTGAGCTGGCCGATGTCGAAGCGGCGGCGCGCAAGAAGGCGCACGGCGAGAAGCCCAACCTCGTCTATCCGCTGGCGGTCGAAGCCGTGAAGCGCATCGATGCCCTGTTCGATATCGAGCGCGCGATCAACGGCCTGTCGCCGGCCCAACGCCACGCCGTGCGCCAAGAGCGGAGCGCGCCGCTGGTCACCGAGCTCGAGCGCTGGATGATCAAGACGCGCGACAAGCTCTCGCGCGGACACGATCTGACCAAGGCCTTCAACTACATGCTGCGCCGCTGGTCATCCTTCACCCGGTTCCTCGACGATGGGCGGATTTGCCTATCCAACAATGCAGCCGAGCGAGCCCTGCGCGGCATCGCTCTCGGCAGAAAGTCTTGGCTGTTCTGCGGTTCCGATCGCGGCGGACAGCGCGCTGCCGTTCTCTACAGCCTGATCGTCAGCGCCAAGATGAACGATGTCGACCCGCAGGCCTGGCTCGCCGACGTCCTCGCCCGACTGCCCGCCTATCCGGCCCATCGGATCGATGATTTGCTGCCGTGGAATTGGAGATCCGCAAAATTGCGGACCCAACCAGCGGCGGCCTGATCATGCAGCGCAATAAGGTGCATCACGTCTACACCGTCGATCGTGTCGCCAGGGACCTCGGCGTCAGCGAAGCGCTCATCCAGGACCTGACCCTCGGTCTCGAGCCCGAGGACGGCGTCATCTGGGTCTACGGCGCCAACGATGACGACGGGATCTTGGCCTTCACCGATGAAGGCATCGAGGAGGTCAAACTCCTCCTCGAAGAATATCATCGCGTCTCCCCAAAGAAAGCTTGACCCCAGCACTCCGGTGGTAAGCGCCAAGCTGACCCCATCTGGCGCGGCTTGAGGTGATGAGCGAGACATACTGACACTGAAGCAAGGAGCCGAGGAGCTTGCAGTGTCAATTTCTATGTCTGCGCCTATGCCTGATGATAGAAGTTTCCATGTTCTTGAAGCGGTTGCCAACCGACTGGAGGCAAGCCCGCAGCGTCCGCGGCGGCGCTGGTCGGCGGAAGCGAAGTCGCGGCTGATCGAGGCGATACTGAAGCCGGGCGCGAATGTATCGGCCATTGCCAGACAAGCGGGGATGGCGCCGGCCCAGCTGTTCGGCTGGCGGAGCAAGGCGATCAAGAGCGGTGCGGTCACGCCACACAGGGATGCGGAGCGGCTCGGCTTTGTCGAGGTCACGCCGACAGCGTCTGCGTCGGTGGAGATCGAGCTGGGTGGCGTGGTCATTCGCGCCGGTGCCGATATCAATGAGGAGCAGCTGGTGCGGATTATCCGGGCGGTTCGCCAGGCATGATCCCGGCTGGCGTGAAGGTGTTGGTCGCCAGTCATCCCGTCGATTTTAGAAATTATGTGGAGCGCCGGATTATGCGGAGTCCGCAGCGGCAATTCCTTGCCGCCTGCGGTATTTGAGCAGCGATCACTCGACATAATCTGCCGATCGGCTGACGGACTTGAGCATGGCCAGCAGCTTATCGGGAGAGCGGAAGCGACCCGACTTGAGCGACGGCGGCGCCATCGCGGCGAGCGCCTCGAGCTTCTCGGTCGGATCGGCCCGCAGGTAGATTTCCGTACTTTGGAGGCTGGCATGACCGAGCCAGAGCGAGACTTTGCGGACATCCCGGGTCGCCTGCAGCGTGTGCATGGCACAGGTGTGGCGCAAGACGTGGGGAGTGACGCGCTTGTCGGCAATGGACGGTTGCTTCCGCGCCGCGGTGGCAACGTGCTTGGCCAGGATATATTCGAATCCGGACCGGGTCATCGCGCGTCCCGTCGCATTGAGAAAGAGCTCGGCGTCGCCACTCGCCGGGCGGACCGCCAGCCAAGCCTTCAATGCCGCTGCGGTCTCCTTCCACAGGGGCAGCACGCGCTCGCGGCGTCCTTTGCCCATGACGTGGATGCTGGCGACCGTCTGGCGGTCGATCTGGTCGATGCGGAGGCTGACGAGTTCGGACACGCGCAGCCCGGCAGCGAAGGCCAGATGCAGCATCGCCCGATCGCGGATGCCGGAGACCTGACGCGGGTCCGGCGCGTCGAGCAGAGCCTGCATCTCGTCGCGGCTGAGATGACTGACGAGGGCCTCGTCGACCTTCTTCATCGGGATCGCCCGGATCCGGCGTGCCTGATCCAGACAGGACGGGAGCCTATACTCGAGGAAGCGGAAGAAGGCTTTGATGGCGGCAAGACGGACGTTGCGGGTGCGCGCCGAGTTGCCGCGTCCTTCCTCCATGTGTTCCAGGAAGGAGAGAATGAGCGACGGATCGAGCTGCTCAATCTCGATGCCGGATGGGGTGGTCCGCAGTCGGGCAGCCGCGAAGCAGAGCAGCAACTGAAAGCTGTAGGCGTAGGCCGCGCAGGTGTGCGGGCTCGCTCGCCTCTCGTGCGGCAGATGCTCGCGCAGGAAGGCGGTGAGATGCGGAGCCAGCGCGGTCATGAGACGGCTCCTTGGTGCAAGGCCTCGCCGGCCGCCGCGATCTGCCTCATCAGGATCGGTGTTGCCTGCAGGTACCAATAGGTGTCGGTGACGTGGGCATGGCCGAGGTAGGTGCTGAGGGCAACGATATGACGGCCGACGGCATCGCGATCGTGCCGGCACTGCTCCAGTGAGCGTACGGCAAAGGTGTGCCGTAGATCATGAATACAGGGGCCCGGTTGGCCGGGGCCTCCTCGCAGGCCGATCGAGCGCGCGAGCTGGAGAAAGTTGGCGATCACGGTACTGTAGGCCGGCGATGCGCCCGCGGCGGAAACGAATAGCGCATTGTTCAAGGTACCGAGCCGGCGGCGTGCAACCAAATACCGGTCCAAAGCGTCGCATGTCGTGCCGTGGAGCGGCAGCAAGCGGCTCTTGTGGAACTTGGTCTGTCGGATGATCAGGCCATCGGCGGTCAGGTCATCGAGCTGAAGCGAGAGGGCTTCGGAAATGCGCATGCCGGTGGCGGCAATCAAGCCGAACAGGGTCTCGTACATTAACGGCCGGATCGAACCTGCCGGCTTCAGGCGGGCAGCCGCCTGCATCAGCGCGGCGATCTCGTCCGCGCTGTAGATATGCGGAATCCGTCGCTCCAACGGGCTGCGGCCCAGAGCGTCAGCGGGCGGGATCTCATGACGCCGATCCTCGGCCGACAGCGCCAGCGCAAAGCGGCGGACCGTCAGGAGTCGGTTGCGGCGCTGCTGTGGCGAAGACGCAAGCCTCGCCCATTCGAGCACGCGGGCAGCTTGGAGATGTCGGTCGTCGTGTCGCTCGGCGAAGGCAACAAAGCTCTTCAACAGCGTGTTCTGGACGCGGAACCTGAAGCCCAGCCTATGCTGCAGTTCCACATAGCGTGCGAGATCCTGGCTCAGCATGACGCACTCCCCGGCCAGGGCTGGGCAACCCGAAGCAACATGTCGACGTCAACCTTTGCGTAGTGGGCGGTGGTGTCGACCGACCGATGGCGCAGCACGGTTCCAATCAGGTCCAGCGTGGCGCCGGCCCGCAGCATGCTGGTTGCTGCCGAATGCCGCAGAAGATGGGCGCCTCGGGACGGAGCGTGGTCGATGCCGGCCCTCGCGAGCGCAAGGCTGACGATGCTCGAGACACTCGCGCTCACCAATGGCCGAAACGGTGCAACGGTCCGCAGGAAAATCTGCTCACAGGCGGCAGGCGGACGGGCGTCTCGCAGATAGTCGATAATCGCGTCGCCAGCGTCCTGGGGCAGCGGAAGCTGGACCTCGCGGCGTCCTTTGCCGCGGACACGCAAGGTTCCCTCGCGCCAGTCAATGTCGTCGAGGCGCATTCCCGAAATGTCGCCGGCGCGCAGGCCGAGACGTGCAAGTGGCAGAAGCACCGCGCGGTCGCGGATGCCCATTGGCGTCGTAACGTCGCACGACGCAATGACCCGCTCAACTTCCGCCGGGGAGATGTAGCGCGGCAAGGCCGACAACCGCCATTGCGGCACCGTCGGGATCGCATGATCAAGCCCCGGCCGGCATAGGCCTTGGGTTGCCAAATATCTGAGGTAGCCCCGCAGCGCCATCGTCATTGTCTTGAGGTAAGCTGGCGAAGTTCGCTTGCCTTCATCCAGGATCGCTTGCCGAATAAGACGGGCATCGTAGTGCCTTGGATCGGGACCCAAAGCCGGAAGCAGCCGCATGACCATTCGGCCATGGCGACCGATTGTGCGCTCAGAAATGCCCCGGTGCCGTCTCAGCCAAATCTGGAATGCAAGGACTTGGTCGTCGTGGGCACGCGGCTCATCCTGCGTCAATGGCGTAACGACCTCGCATTCCGCCAGAAAGCTCACGAACCGCCGCGTCCGGTTCACGTATTTGGCGGACAGGCGATCGGCTCGTCGAACGCCGGGACAGCGGCATCGATGTCGCGCAAAGCGGCGAACCGTATCCTCGTTGATCTCCGCGACAGCGATCTTGGCGCTTTGCAGCCAATGTCCGAAGTGACGAGCCGAGGCTTCGTAGCCTGACACCGTCAGGCGGGTGTGTCCCAGGCTCAACAATCGGCTCGTGAACGCTTCTACGAACGGTCGCAAGGCGCCCGGGTCCATCAATCGCGTGCATTCAAGCAGAACTTCCTTCGACTTTGACATGTGGTCTCCTCTCGAGGTCAAATGACGTCGAGAGACGACAACAATTATGCCGAGCAAGAAAGCAGATAGAGCGCTCTAACACATTGGAATCAACGGACGAATTGGCCTTGGTTGCTGCGGACTCCGCATAATCCGGCGCTCCACATAATTGCGGAAGTCGACCGGCTTCGTTGCCATCATGACCTTGACCGCACCCGTCGGCCCGATCACGACGCCTTCAGCGCGCGGATTACAGCAGCCACCGTCTTGGTATCGGCGCCCCGGCGGGCGCGAAAATCTGCGTCGGGTCGATCTGTCGATTAAGGGGACGCCCACCTCGACGACCGGCAGCCCCGTGAAGACGTCGATAATGTCCCACGTGCGTTCGGGCGTCTTCTCTATGTCGTAACGCTGGGCCATTGGGGGGTTGGGCGGGATATCTAGAGGTTACAGGCCATCCTTTGCGCTCCGAGAATGGCCGCCCGATTGGACTGCTCTAGCGCCTCAATTTAGCGAACCGAGCGGACTTGGCAATCCTGGGTCGACCGCCAGATTTCGCATGACGCGTAAGTAACATCGGCTGCGAATGCAAACCGTCTTGTTTCCGAAAGACTGACCCAGCGAAACGCGTTCCAGCAGATCTGAACAAAGCAGCCCGTCGAACAAAAAAGGCCGGGCTCGAATGCGGCCCGGCCAAAGGAAGGTCAAAGCCTTCAGAGGGGAACACCGTTTAGCGGAATGGGAGGAAAACCGCCGAACGATTTTGCCTTTCTGAGCTCATTTCACGGCTTTGGCGACGAATGACATTCCAAAGAAAGCGCGAAACGGCAAAGATTCGTGCTCCGACCGCAAACCTGAACATCGGCATAGTACCGGCGTGCCACATCGACATACGAACGCAGTCGGCTTTTCAGGCGACATGTCGGAACAACAGTGCCCCGACCACTTGCCGGTCCGCGGGCCTCGGCCGCCAATTCTTTCGGCAGGCTCAGAAGCGGCATGGTCGCACTCCCGCCGCGCTTAAGAAAAACGGAACGGAAGCCCCTGGACGCCGGCGTCGGCGTCACGACCCGATGCACGGCCGCGCAAAATAGCCATTCGACGCCAGTTCGAGCACTGCGCCGTTATTGACGACCAGCGTTCCGGGAATCGAGTCCACATGCCATCACATCGCATTCTCGGGCGACTTCTTTCTTATGGTCAGGTCGCGCAAGTACGAGCTTCGAAGTTCCTCATCCTGCGACAGGCATTGGGTCATCGGCCCAATCTGTGATCTTGGCCAATTCTAAGGACGAATACGGAGTCTAAAGATTCCAAAGTTCATGAACCCGTTGTGATCTTCCAGGCCGGACGGCGGCTGTCGAGACTGCCTCGAAATTCATCACAAACCCAAGGGAGAAAGCCGGGGCAAAGTATCCCCTCGCCTGTCGCTGTGAAGAAGATGCAGGCAATGGTGTTTCAGCCGCATGAACTCGCCCGAGGCGATGATCTCGGTCATGCGCGGCCTCTCGAAAGGCACGGTGATTTCCTTGTGGATCCGGCCGGGCTGCGCCTGCATGACGATGATCCGATCGGCGAGCAGCAGGGCTTCGTCGATATCGCGAAGCCGCGTCAGCGCGTCGAGCGCTGCGAAGGGCTCGTCCATCAGCAGCAACCTTGGCTGATTGACGAGAACACGCGCGATCTCGACGCGTTGCTGCATGCCGCCGGACAGCTGGCCGGGATAGCGCCCAGCAAAGCCGTTCAGACCGACGAGATCGAGCATTTTCTCCGCCTCGAGACGCCGTTGCCCGCGCTTGACGCCGCGCATCTTGAGGCCGAAAGCGACATTGTCGCGCGCGTTCTTCCAGGGAAACAGCGTGTGGTGCTGGAAAACGATACCGCGTTCCGGATGGGGGTCTTTTACGGGCTGTCCGTCGACCGAAAGGACGCCGGCAGCTGGCTTGATATGCCCCGCCAAGGCGCCGAGCAGGGTCGACTTCCCGCAGCCGGATGGCCTCAGAAGACAGACGAATTCGCCGGGAGAGACTTCGAAGCTCGCATCACGGACGGCTTCGAAGGCGCTGCTGCCGCGACCGAGCCGGATCGAAACATGATTGGCCTGGATACGACCTATTGCCGGGCGAAAGCTGCGCTGATGGGTGTTCATCATTTGCTGTCCTTCGTGTGCCATGGAAGAAGTGCCGCCCCTGCCGCTCGCAAGAGGGCGCTGCTTCCCATGCCGAACAGCCCGATCAGGATCATGCCGACGATGATTTCAGGATAGTTTTGCAGCGTGTAGGATTCCCAGGTGTAGTAACCGATACCGAACTGGCCGGCGATCATCTCGGCGGTGACGAGACAAAACCAGGACGTGCCCATGCCGATGACAAGGCCCGTGACGATGTTCGGCGCAGCGCCTGGAATAATGACTTCCAACAGCATCGCGGTCCGGGTGCTCCCCAGGCTGCGCGCAGAGGCGATCAACCTTGGATCGACGCTTTCCACGCCATGGACGGTGTTGAGCAGGATCGGAAACAATGCGCCCGTAAAGGTGATGAAAATCATCGAGAGTTCCGACACGAAAACATCAGCACCGGCGGAATCCAGGCGACAGCCGGGATCGGCCGCAGGAGCTCGAGCGGGGCTTGCAGGAAATCCCCGAGCCACCGTGAGCGACCGATGACGAGGCCGAGGACGATGCCGATCACGGCGGCGATGCCAAAGCCGGCGAGAACCCTTTCCAGGCTGCTCGAGACATGGGCAAAGAACTTGGGCGAGCGCAGGAAATCCAATGCTGCCGACCCGACATCCACGGGCAACGGCACATTCTCGAACGTGACAATGCCGAGATTCAGTTTGAGGCTCGATGCCATCTGCCAGAGAATGAGGCAGGTGGCGAGGGATCCGGCCCGGCGCAACCAGCGCCCAAGGTGGAAGCGCGTCATGGCCAGCCTCAGTTGCTGGCTATGATCGAGGCCTTGGCGGCAGCGAAATCCAGCAGCTTGCCACCATGATCGCTGGCCCATTTCTCGGCGTTTTCCTTCAGCAGGAAGGCGCTGACTTCGCCGCCGTCGGCGCGCACGAACCAGGCCTGATTGCCGAGCAGCTTTATGCCGCTCTGACGGTCCTGGGCATAAAACACCCGGACCGGCTTGCCCTGACCTTCAATGGCCTTGAGCGCCTTGAATGCGTTCTGCGGCGACGCATAGTGTCGGACGAGCGGCTCACCCTGGACCCAGATCTCGGCAACGCGCTTGGGATCGCTGATCGCTTCGCCGGTGGCAGCATCCTTGGCGTTCAAAGGCAGCTGGGCATAGTTCTTGAGCGCGGCATCATAGTCGAGCCCGGATGCCTTGAATGCGGCCTTTATGAACCGCTCGTCGACAAAGCTGTTCACGTCGAGCGACTGGTCGGTCTTTTTCAGGAGCCTCAAGGTGTCGATCGCAGTGGCGACAGCCCGGCGGTATTCCGGCTTCCACGTGAGATCCCGGGTCTGAAGCCCGAGCGGTCCATGGAACAGGTATTCGACCTCGGCTTCGACGCCCGTCACCTTGGCGATCAGCTCACTGTATTTCTCCGGCTCCTTGGCGATCAACTGATTGGCCTCGATTGCGGCGCGAAGATAGGCAACAACGATCTCGGGATATTTTTCGGCATAGTTGGCATCGACCAGAGCACCGTGGAAAGTGGGCGTCTTTGCCTGCGATCCGTCATAGATATTGCGGGCGAAGCCGCGCCAGGGGAAGAGTTCGGCAAATGGGACAAAATCGGCATGCGCCTCGATCTGGTTTGCCTGCAGGGCCGCGCCGGCAACTTCAGGCGCCTGGGTGATGATCTTCACGTCGCTTTCGGCATCCCAGCCCTGTGCCTTGACGGCACGCAGCAGCATGCCGTGCGAGGTCGATGCGAATGGAACGGAGATGGTCTTGCCTTGAGCTCCGAGAGCGACTGGATGAGCGAAGCGGTCGGCACGACAATGCCGTTGCCGCTGCCGTTCACGCTGCCGGACAGCACGGTGATGAACAAGCTCTTTCTTCCGGCCTTGATATGGGCGAGACCGTTGAACGAGCCAGGGAAATCCGCCATCACGCCGAAATCAAGCTTTCCGGCGATCTGCTCATTGGTGATCGGCGCGCCGCTCGTGAAGTTCTTCCACTGAATATCATAGGTGACGTCCTTATACTTGCCGTCGTGCGGCAGGTATTTGTCGAGCAACTTCAACTCACGGATCAGCAATCCGCCCGTGGCGGTATTGATGGTGGTGTCCTGCGTGCCGATCGCCACGCGGATGGTTTCGGCATCCGCTGCAGACGCGAAGCTGGCCGCCATAAGGGCAAGGGCAGCCAAATTTGTGCGAAAATTCATGGGTTTTACCTCGTGATTTCATGCCGGCATACGGCGGCTGGATTGCCGACGCAGTGGCGATAGCCAACCGCTGTCCCGCCAATTTATGTGCCGGTCGGCTGAAGGCATAAGCAATTACTTGCACGATTTCGGAGCCGGTCTTGGATCGCGGGCATCCGGCCGGTTTTCGCACGGATTAACAATCGTGTTCTAAAACAAGTGGTTAGATGCGCCGTTCGAAATTAGGGCACAAGAATCATCTACGTCAGGCATGAAAGGCGCAACTATATTCCTTTTTTGTCTTAGAATTTATATACTTTTTACGCGTTTTCACGACGCGCAAGGAGCCGGATATGGGCCTCGAAATGCTTTCGATCGATTTCGAAGCTGAGCTTAAAAAACATGAGCCGGCGCTTGAACTCCCCGAGCAGGTCGTTCTTCCCGGCGATCGGGCGCTCTTTCTCAGCGACAGCGTGGAAGGGCTCGACGACGGAGCGCATTTTCTTAATACCCTGACATCAGACGAGTGGGCGAAACTGAGGGCGCATGGCCGACGTCTCGCTTTCGCGACCGGTCAGGCGATCTTCACCCAGGGTGACAGGCACGGTGGCATTTTCATCATCGAAAGCGGCAAGGTTCACGTTTTCTACACGGCACCGTCAGGACGCGAAATCACCCTCGCCTACTGGACAGCGGGGCATTTCATTGGCGGTCCCGAAATGACCGGCGGTGGAATTCATATCTGGTCCGGAGAAGCATTGAGTGAATGCCGGATGCTGTTCATACCGGCCAATGCTTGAAGAAGCTCGTCGTCGAGCTTCCGAATTTCGCGATCTGTCTTCTGCAGGAGCTTGCAGCGGGACTGTCAGGAGTTTTGTGCATGAGGCCATGATGATGGAAAGGAGAATCATCGCATGGCTATTGAGAAGGAACTTTTGGACCGTTTGCTTGCCGGGCGCGATCCGCAGGAGCTGTTTTCCAAAGACGGCTTGCTTGATGATCTGAAAAAGACGCTTTCGGAGCGGGTACTGAACGCCGAGTTGGACGATCTCGGAACGAGGCGTTGGCCTCTGCGTTTTCACTGGCCAGGGGGCCGATATCGACACCACCACATCAAGCGGCAAACTGATATTTGGGATATTCGCGGCGCTGGCCGAATTCGAGGGCGATCTCATTCGCGAAAGGACCATGGCGGGCCTGGCCGCCGCCCGCGCGCGCGGACGTAAAGGCGGGCGACAATTCGAGTTGACCAAAAACCAAATCCGCCTGGCCCAGTCCGCCATGGTCAATCGCGATGCCAATATAGCAGACCTGTGCCGTGAACTCGGCATCAGCCGTGCAACCCTCTACCGCTACGTCGGACCAGCCGGCCAACTGCGTGATCACGCGAGGCGTGTCCTGAAAGTCGAGCGCGACACACCGCATACCGTCAACGCCTGACTATCAGGTGATGCAGGAAATCACCGGACCGGAAATCCTATGTCGCATTGCGCATTCTGTACCTTTGCGGGCATGGACCCAACTACACCGTAAGTGGGAGCTGACGATCCTGAATCTGGTAGACGTAGTCATTATAGCGGGGATGATCAAACAAATGTAGAATGAAAATTCCTTCAATCCAATTTCCGGTTATTGGCGCTAGCTTTTGCTGGAGGCCGTTGAGTTTGGCGATTTTCCGTTGAGTGTTGGCAGCGTTAAACTCCCGTATTGCAAGCAGCTCCCCAGTATATTCGGAGTGCATTTCGCTATGCGGGCCAACCGTATCGTCGAAGTAACAGACAACGCGCGGGAGAAATTTATCTGGCGAAGCGTACAATAATGTCGAAAAAGCTGCGGTTGTTGACGAATAAAAATCGAGATCAAACGAAATGAAACCGATCGGCCTCTCGACTTCAGCGATGAATGTTTTACCTGTCTCTCTGATGTCGCCCAAGATCACTCGCGCCGCGGAAAGCTTCTCCATCAGGCGATCGAGGTCCATTTTATAGAATCCCTCTTTCCAGATGTGCGGCACATCTCGATAATCAAGCGGAGCTGGCATGCCGCTACCCAGGTCAAACCCTGATATGGCAACTTCAAGAGCTCTTTCTGGATTATAGGTGGCGGCCAATCGCTCCATCGCAACAAGTCCATTGCCCCCTGCGACCCCGAGCTCTAGCAGTGATAGTCCGCTTTCTGCCAACGCCAGCGCTTGGGAGAATGCGAGAACGATGCCATAGCCATATTGTGGAAAATCGGGATCCCGTGCTGCTCGCATGACCAAGTCACGGAATTCTTCCTCAGTTTGATAAGCTGACATCTTGGTCATATTTGAACTCCGTCGTTTGAGGTGCGCACTTCAAGTGGCGTGGTATCTACCGGCCGGTGAAACGCGATCCTGGCCCAAGCTCGGAGGTATGTAGACAGCTTGGCGTCACCATTGTCTAAGCTGATCGCCGCTTTCAGACTACTGGACGGCGATGCTCCCAATAGTGTGGTCAGCCGCAAACCAGCCAGCATGATTGCGCGAGCAGCTCCAACTACAGTCACCAACACACAGAAGCAGAAATATTCAACGGAGGAACGATGCTTCTTGTAGAATCGCTTGTGTCCCCAGAGCCGTAGCTGCAATCGGACACCGACGCTGCTGCTGCCCACCGCAGGCTTAACTATCACCGGCAGTCCGATCTCCGCGGCAGAACCCTCTACCTCCGCTGCATTGGCCGCCAAGCGATAAGCAGGTATCGGAACGCCTGCGGCCGCGAGAAGTTGACGCTGGGTGTACTTATCGCAGCATTGTTCAATAGCTCCCGGGTTCGGCCCCGGAAGATCGAAATGACGGCAGAGCTTGCCAACTGTCGCATACACCGAGTCCAGAAGGCCCGTAATGCCAGCAATTTCATAGGTCGCTCGGATTTGGGAACATTCGCGGATCAGCGCATCGAGATCGTCTGTATCAACACGGATTGTCTCAGCCTCTTTCGCCCCAAAATGGTCATACCGAGTTGGATCATCCGAAAGGGTAATTGGCTGGAGGCCAAGACGCTGAGCGGCCTGGACGTAGAGCAGACCCGAGCCCATTCTCGTGCCTCCAACTAAGATCAACGCTCTTGCCATTACTGTGGACCTCTTCTGTGCGTGCCGTGCGGCGGTCTGAAGGATTGGGGGCATCTTTGTAGCCTCGCTGGACCTCAGACCTTGCCCCGAGGCTACCATCGTCAACGATTTTGAGGCGTTAAGAGTCTGCGAACTTTTAGCTCGAGTTTGTTGCAACGGCTGCCGTTCAAACTTTTGTGTGCGTCTTTGCAAAGCCGGACAGTACGCATCCGGTGAAGACCGCAGACGTGCGCATCCGGCAGCCAGGAGAACCTGAGCACCGGAGGTAAGCGGGTAGCTGATGCCGTTCAGCGGTGGTAGTTCCAAGGCATGAGCGCCTCGATAGCGCTGTTTGGCCAGCCATTGGCGATGCGCTCGAGGGTCTGGGTGAGCCAGGCGTGCGGATCGACCTGGTTCATCTTGGCGGTGGTCAGCAGCGTGGCGATGGTGGCCCATGTCCGTCCGCCGCCGTCGCTGCCCGCGAAGAGGCTGTTCTTTCGGGTAATTGTCTGTGGCCTGATGGCGCGCTCGACGGTGTTGGAGTCGATTTCGATGCGGCCGTCGGTGAGGAAGCGCTCCAGCGCGGCACGCCGGCCGAGCGCATAGCGGATCGCCTCGGCGGGCTTCGATTTTCCTGACAGCTTGGGCAGCTCCTTTTCCCACAGCGCAAAGAGAGCGGCAACGACGGCGGCGGATTTCTCCTGACGCGCAGTTATCCGTACTGCCGGGTCCTGGCCGCGTACGGCCTCCTCGGCGGCCCACAGTGGGGCCATCTGCGCCACCGTCTGCGAGGCGATAACGGAGGAGCCTGCGGCATGCAGTTCGTAGAACTTGCGCCGCACGTGCGACCAGCACGCCGCCAGCATCACGCCGTCATTGCCCCGATCGGATCGGGCCAGCCGGTTATAGGCGGCGTATCCGTCGACTTGCAGGATGCCGCGATAGCCGTCCAGATGACGGGCGAC
>NZ_JAMYKY010000046.1:0-26821 GCF_040317695.1 Mesorhizobium sp. M1403
TGGTGCCACCTCGCCGCTTCCCCGCATAGCTTCTCATGCATCAGAGCACTCAACAGCAAAAGGTGCGGGGAAATTCGCGCTTACCGAAAGACCGCAAGGCCCGGAGCGACACGCCTTGGTAAGCGCATCATGCAGCCAGTGGACTGGCCGCGACCAAGCGGCAGTCGCAAAGGCAGACGAAACTAACGCACCACATGGTGAACCTTGCAATGAGGAGTCGGGCGCCGGCACCTCGTACGATCGCCATCGTCAAGAGGATCGAAGCGTTAATCACTCCGACCAGGGCCGATGCGATCGATCAGGCGAGCGTTTTGCTGGATCAGTTCAAAGGTGAGTCAGGAACAACCGCCCGCTCTAGTCGTCGGGGCGCTTGAGAACTCTGAAATCGCCCGAACGTGCGCTTGGCTCTGCATCATAATCCTTTGCCATGAGCCCGCGTTGCAGCAACGCCCGTACTGCCTCAGCACGGTTTGGCAGTCTGTTCTCAAACCGCCAAGCATCCAGGACAGCGAGCTCCTCCGCATTGAGCATGAACTGCAGACGATATGTTCGCTTGGGGGCATCCACTTTTTCAGCTCTCTCATTGCGTCGGCAAACAGTTTCTGCGTCAGTTCGCTCACCGAGATGACGTCTGTACCGGCGGTATCCGGCAGGTGTTCTGCCATCCATTTGTCGAGGAAGTTTATCCCGCGTGTGCTCATATCGCCATAAGCTGGACCAAAGCTTTAAGTTCCAGCAGACGCCGAAACCATCAACGGTCGAACCGGTCGATCCAGACTGAAACTTGTGTACGGATTCGTACTCATGCGGACTTAGCGCCAGATATCATTGCTAGAGACAGGGATTAGTAGGATATTTGGCCATCGCTTGCTGACATCAGGGCGCAAGCGACTGAGAGATGCGCGTGCTCTTGCCCCGATAGGGAGGCGACGAGCATGGCTCAGCTCCAGCAATCAATAATTCGCAATCGTCTGCTGACGTCTTTGTCGCCTGACGACTTTGCACTGGTGCAGCCGCATCTTGAGGCGGTCACATTTGAGTTGCGAGAACATCTGTTCAGAGCCGATCAAACAATCGCGCATGTGACCTTCCCAGAATATGGGATTGCATCAATCGTCGCCGACACCGGGGAAGGACGGTTTGAGGTCGGCATGGTGGGATCGGAGGGTTTGGTGGGTACAGCTTTGGTGCTGGGCGTGGACCGCACGCCGCACTCCTGCATGGTTCAGGCTGCGGGCGAAGCATTCCGCATTGGAGCCGGAGACCTACACGCTGCGATGGACCAGAGCCCCGCGTTGCGCGCGCTCCTTCTGCGCTTCGTGCATACCTTTATCGTTCAAGTCAGCCAGACGGCCTATGCCAATGCCGGCTACTCCATTGAGGAGCGGCTGGCGCGATGGCTGCTCATGACGCATGACCGGCTGGAGCAGGATGACATGCCCCTCACGCATGAGTTCATGAGCATCATGTTGGGTTCGCGTCGGCCCGGCGTCACGATTGCGGTGCAGATGCTGGAGAGCGTCGGCGCGATCAGAGCCACGCGTGGAAACATCACGCTTCGGGATCGCGAGAAGCTGGAACAGATTGCTGGCCAGTCCTACGGCTTCGCCGAGAAGGAATACTCCAACGTGTTCCAATTCCCGATCAAGCGAGAGAGATGAGTGGCGGCCTTGCGCTACTTCCTGAATGTTCGCTATCGCGGTCGGATGATACCTGACGCCGAAGGCGACGAACTGCCAGACGATGAGGCTCTACGCGCCCATGCGCTTGCCAATGCGCGGGACCTCGTCTTCCGCACACGCATGTACACGATCCGCAGCTGGTTCGACTGTAGTTTCGAGGTCACCGACGAGAGCGGCAGAGTGGTCCTCGTAATGCCATTCGACGAGGTGCTTGGGCCAGCTTAGCCGGTCCGAAACGCGACTGTTCGGTATCGTACGAAGCCTTGAAGGCCGCAACAATCCCTGCCTAAAATCTTGGCTAAGTACCGGGAGGATACATGGCCCCGCTAGCCCTTCTCTTCCCTGAAGTCTTGCAAAGAGGCATGCCGCAGATCTTCCTCGCCGCGCAAGTGCTTCACGCGGCCGATCAGCCCTGGCTTCACCCATTGCGTCGCCGGCCGCTTCATGCCCTTCGGCGCAAGGCCTGCGTGTTCCTGGACGCGCTTCCCGACATAGCGCCATGTGCCGCGTTCGGCCATCAGGGCCCTTGCCAAGGCCATCATTGAAACCGTCGAACGGCTATCTCGATAATTCCGGCCGTTCCTCGCGAAATCCGGTAGCGAGATTTTTTCATACAAGGCCCCACAGCGAACACTCAAAAGGCTCAAAAGGGTCGGCAGCTTTCGCTGTTCTCCCGCTGTTTTCAGTGGCGAGACCTTAATCGGAAGGGAGAAAGGCATATGGGCCTGGTTTTTACTGGCGAAGAGGGAACCACTGAGCGGTTCGAGTTGGTGCTTGAAGCCTTTGATGGAACAGAGCGCGTCCTCGTCGTGACATCGACCGAAGCGATCGAAGACTTCGGCCTGGATGCCGTCCGTGAAATGGCATCTAAAAAGTACGATGCAGGGCAGTTGGACGAGACCGGCCGCGTTAGAGTTCTGACTAGCGACCTGCAAGGTAAATAGCCCGCCACCGTGAGGCAGCGTGGCTCGACCGAGCGGCTCACTCGCGAATGAAGCCCTGAGGTTATTTGTTGTTTTTGAGGAGACGAGCTTCCCGCAAGATCGAGCTGCGATCGAAGCCGACCAGCGATGCTATCTCGCGTATTTGTTGTTCGGTGGCCCCTGACTCCCGCGCAAGATCGCTTACTATTTGGGGTTTCATGGCGGGGCGCCCTTTTTCTTCTGACATCACACCAAATGCCTCGTATTGGGCTAAGAGCGCGATGGTCGCTCCTAAGCGTCAGCGGCCATGTTTTGTTGCTGACGATCTGCTATTGTACGCTTTCGGACAGATTTCTGCCAGCGGGCTAGGAAAGATAGGCCTAGCTCTCATCGTCGAAACCCAGCAGCGAGGCATGGCGTATATATTTGTGCTCGCCGCGGAGGTGCTTGACGCGGAGCTTCACCTCTCCCGGCTTCACCCACTTGGTCGCAGGCCGTTTCCTAATACCCTCGGGCTTGTGGGCGGCATGATCCTGGACGCGCTGCCACAACCGCTTCTTCATGTCACGGCTGAGCGAGATAAAGGCTGTCCCGACATATTGCCCCGGTGCCAGGCTGCGCCAAAAGGGCCATGGCGGCCTTACCCGGCTCGTTCTCGACGCCCATCAGCTCGTATTTGTTGATGACGAAACTCTTGGTCTTCAGCCAGTCGATGGTCGGGCCGCTTCGATACGCGCTGTCGGCGCGCTTGGAGACGATCCCCTCTAGCCCCGCCTGGTCGGCGCGATACGGTCGGCCGCGAACTCTGCTCCAACCCCAAGGTCCGCAAGATCAGTTTCACGGGCTCGACGGAGGTCGGCCGATTGCTCATGCGCCAGTGCTCGGACCAGATAAAGAAAGTCGGTCTAGAGTTGGGTGGCAATGCGCCTTTCATCGTCTTTGATGATGCCGACATCGATGCTGCCGTCGACGGTGCAATCCAGGCCAAGTTTCGCAATGCCGGCCAGACCTGCGTTTCCGCGAACCGCCTTTACGTCCAGTCGGGCGTTCATGATGCGTTCGTGGACAAATTCGTGGATGGTGTCCGCCAGCTTCAGGTCGGCGACGGCTTCGATCCAGGTGTCGCCATCGGTCCGCTGATCGACGGGCATGCACTGGCCAAGATCGAACTTCACATTGCCGATGCCTTGGCCAAAGGTGGCGCGATCCGATGTGGCGGCGGCCGGATCGGCAGCGACGGCACGTTTTTCCAGCCTACGGTCCTCAGCGGCGTCACAAGGTCACAAGGGAAATGACCGTGGCGCAAGAGGAGACCTTTGGACCCTTGGCGCCGATTATCCGCTTCGAGGATGCCGATCAGGTCGTGCGTGAGGCCAACGACACGATCTACGGCCTTGCCGCGTATTTCTATCCTTCAAACCTGAAGCGTGTCTGGCGTGTAGCGGAGGCCCTGGAATACGGCATGGTTGGGATCAACACGGGACGAATGTCCTCAGAAGCCGCGCCCTTCGGCGGGATAAACAGTCCGGCATCGGGCGGGAAGGTTCCCGCCACGGCCTCGAAGACTATCTTGAAATGAAGTACCTCTGCATGGGCGGCATCTGAGGCGGCGGGCGGCGACTGCCGCGATGAAGGCCAGCGGACGGCCGGACGCCACGAAATCGACCCGCAGTTTCAGATTCGTGGAACAATCCACACCCAGTCTGCCTCATAAAGGGCCCGGTTTTCCGCCTATTTTTTTGGCGGTCGAACGTCGTCAATTGCCTTTGTCACTGTGGCGGAACGCGGCGCGATAGCCGGTTAGCAACAAGCTTTGGGCGTCATTCTCTCTGGCGGAATCGACCCCTTCCGACAAAAGCCTGACCTTTGCCAGTCTTCTACGGGCCAGCGTTCGCGCCAAAAGTTCAAAGCCGCGTCCGTAACATTCAACAATGAAAGCCAGCGTTATCAGGTCGAGCAGAAAGTCGTCTATCGCATGCGTGAGCGCACCAGACCTTTGTTCAAGCTGAAGCAGCAAGGCGCGCGCCTCTTCGATCGCGGCCCGGCAATCGTCTGCGTCTATCAGTGAATCGATCCTGTCAAACATCTGCAAGCGTCCTCACTCTCCCTAAGCCACACGCAGCGCATCGAACGCCGCTGATGAATGAGTTTCCAACAAAAGCACAGGGTCGCGTTTCGCGAAAAGGCATCGCTCGGCAAAGTGCGCGTTGATGAAGCCTGGTGCGTTAAGCGACAAGTGAATCCGACCTTACCAGATATCTTCGAAGGCGAGTGAGCCGGCCCACGCCTGCGTGCCGCAACCCTCAATGCCGAGGAAACTGTTCTGCACTCGCCGGAGGCAAACAGTTCCTCTCTATTCTTCCAGCCGCCACGGTTCAGCCTAGATTACATGGGAAGCGCTAATAACGGAAAGCAAAGGGTTCGCAAAATGAGTAGGGTGGCTGGATCAAACGAAGATTTGGCTGCACCAACGACCTTTGGGCCACTTTTGCAGCCCACCTTTCGTTCGATCTGGCTCGCGACGCAGGTTTCAAGCCTCGGCTGGTTAATGCAGACTGTCGCCATCAGCTGGCTGATGGCGACGATCTCGACTTCCGATCTGATGGTGGCGTTGGTGCAGGCTTCGTCGAACCTGCCCGCTTTCGTCCTGTCCGTTTTTGCCGGGGCTCTCGCCGACAATTTCAGCCGGCGCCGGGTCATGTTCGCCGGTCGGTGCCTTATGGTGATTGCGTCCGCGATGCTGACCGCGTCCGTGGCGCTGGGCTTTGTCAGTCCGTGGATGATCCTCGGCTTCAGCTTCTTGATCGCAAGCGGCGGTGCTCTCAATGATCCGGCCTGGCAAGCGTCGGTTGGCGATATCGTGGATCGACGCGATGTTCCCGCTGCCGTCACCCTGCTTTCTGTTGGCTTCAACACCGTCCGGACTGTTGGCCCGGCGCTCGGCGGCTTTGTGGTTGCCTCATTCGGCCTCATGGCGGCATTTGCCGTGACCACGCTCACCTATTTCGTACCCTTGGCCACTATTTGGCGCTTCAAGTGGAAGGTTCGTTCTTCGCCACTGCCGCGTGAGCCGATGAGGACGGCGATCTATGATGGGCTGCGCTTCACCGCGATGTCATCGGAAATCAAGACTGCGATCGCGCGCGGTACCCTCTTTGGCTTGGCGAGCATCGCCATACTCGCGCTGCTGCCGGTGGTTGTCCGCGACCAGCTGGGAGGAGGCCCGCTTGCCTATGGCGCGCTCATGGCCGGCTTCGGGACAGGTGCCGTCTTCGCCGGCCTCTCCAACAGCCTGTTCAGACGGAGCTTGTCGCAAGAAAGGCTGATGAGGCTCTCCTGCGTCGCCTGCGCGGCGTGTTCTCTCTCCCTGGCACTGACATCTTCGATTGCGGTGGCGGCAATTGCACTCGCCTTGGGTGGCGCCGGCTGGGTCACCGCCTGGTCCGGGGTCGGTGTGAGCGTGCAGCTGGCGAGCCCGCGCTGGGTCGTGGGGCGCACCATCTCAATCTACTATGCTTTGATAGATGGTGGCATCGCGCTCGGCAGCTGGGTGTGGGGCACGGTGGCCGAAAACCATTCGTTGCCCTGGGCGCTGGAGGGCTCCGCTGGAGCCCTGTTGATCGTCGCTGCAGCCGGCGTTCTGTTTCCTCTTCGCGAGCGCCGCGACTCCGAGCCCGATCCTTTGGAGGAATTCGACGCCCCAGCTGTCGCTCTCAGTTTGAAGCCGAGAAGCGGCCCGATCGTGGTCAAGATCGAATATCTGATAGCCGAGAGAAATGTCGAGGCCTTCCTCGACCTCATGCGGCAGCGGCGTCATGTACACAGCCGCGTCGGTGCTCGGAACTGGACGCTCCAGCGCAACCTTCAGAAGCCTATGCAGTGGACAGAAACGTTCCGCACGCCGACCTGGACGGACTACCTTCGCCTCAATCATCGTCTGACGGAAGTGGACAAGGAACTGGACGAGCGTGTCTTTCAGCTGCACGCGGCCGAGACCCCATCTCAAATGACACTTTCCATCGAGCGGCCGACAAGCTCGGCCCGCAAGCCCGAGCACTCAGCTTTTCGCCATCCCCGTCATTGAAGCCTGGCCGGCATCTCTGTCATCAATCGATGGCTACGAGCGCGACCGGTCAGCCCCCGACCTTCAAGACCATCGACATCGAAGCGGCCGCGAGTTGCCTATAAAACATCACTGCACTCTTATTGTTTGTGACGCATGCGGGTGGTGAGCGGTTTTCAAAGGCCTCGTTTCCTGCTGACAAAGTTAGCTTGGACCACTGAATTGCCGATCGCTCTCGGATCCTGGTGCGAGTATGAAATCAAAGACGGGCTCAGGCTGGGCAGGCTTTGGCTCCCGCAGAACAACCGGGTAAGCTACGATCGCTTGGGCATGTTCAGCGAGCGCGGCGGGTGTCATTCCCAGTGCTTTCTCAAACAGGCCGCCCGGCACTCTCACCACCTGACGAAAAAGCCCTGCAGCTCTTGTAGCATGGCGCGCCGCAGCGACCCGCTTGCCCTCGCGGATCTTCACCCCGGCCGCCGCCAACAGGATCAGCCCCTTGAAGAACAGGCGGTGCTGAGCGCTTTGTTTGGCAGCGTGCCAAAGAGGCTCCCAAGCCTCATGCGCTTCCCAGTAGTAGCCGTGGTTGAAAAGATCGATCCCCCATCGAAACACATCTGAGCCGAGCGCTTCGCCAACGGCGACCGTCACCGGATCTGTTCGGTAACTATGGCCCAAGGGATCGCGCACCGGATGCGGATGTTTGCCGGGCAGATACGCATAGCTCGGGAAACTCTTTTCGGGCAGCAAGCGAGGGCGTGACATAGACCCAGCAAACACGAAAGCGCGTTAACGGGCAATTCATGCTGAGCGCGCCCTGACACGCAAGCAGTCTTAACCGGCTTTTAAACCGTGCCGAGATTGGCAAAAACGCGCTTTGCGAGATACATGACGCTGGGTAAGCGGCTGATGCAAGGAGGAGATATGATTCTGCGACTGAAGGAGCGGCTCGGCAAACGGTTTGAGGAAGAAGTCCAATTCTTCAAAGGCTGGCAGAAGGACAAGAAGGGCGTGGGAGCCCTTATTCCCACTTCGGTTTATGCGGCACGCCGGATGGCAAGCGTGGTGAATCCACGGTCAGGATTGTCGATTCTGGAGCTCGGCGCGGGAACTGGTGTCATCACAAAGGCGATCCTGGCTAGGGGAATCAAGCCGCACCAGCTGGTTTCAGTCGAATATTCCAACATTTTCTACAACTGCCTGGTGCAACGCTTCCCGAATGTGGACTTCAGGTTGGGCAACGCATTTACGCTGGACGAAGCTTTGGGTGACCGCAAAGGTGAACAGTTCGATTGTGTTGTAAGTGCAGTCCCACTGTTGAGCTTTCCAATGGAACAGCGTGTCGCGCTGGTTGAGGATCTGCTTGCCCGTATTCCTGCCGGCCGGCCCCTAATTCAGATCACATATGGACCTCTGTCGCCGGTGATCAAGATGCCAGACCGTTACGTGGTTTCCCACTATCACTTCGTTGTCCGCAACATACCGCCGGCACAGCTCTGGACTTATCGTCGAGCAGTCTAGCCAGATCTGGACGGTTTCCTTCTCTGAGGGTTCCGCTGGGTGGTGGCCTTCCACCCAAACAGGATGTGGACAGAGCAGGGGCAGACGCCAGATTGCCAAGAAGACGAAGCGGTCCTGGTTTGATTTGACAGACGAGCGGTGGGTGCAGTTCGGACAGCTGATGTCGAAGCCTCGACGTCGCGGTCGTCCGCGCGAGGTAATTCCGGGAGGTTGTCAGGGCAAGCGCTAGAGCGGCGGACTTTCATGTGAGTCCATACCCTGCGGCTGCGAAGTAATTTCTGCATTCTGTTGGAGAGAAGAGATTGCAGATATCGCCAATGGCCTGCCACAGGGCGTCGATGGTTCTGATGGCCTTTGCGCGCAGGTGCGCCTTGAGCTTGGCAAATGCCATTTCGATGGGATTGAGATCTGGGCTGTAGGGCGGCAGGAAGAGCAGCCATGCGCCTCTGGCCCGGATCGCTGCCTCGGCGGCCGGGCTCTTGTGGGCAGCGAGATTGTCGAGGATGACGACATCGCCCTTTGCCAGCGTCGGAGCGAGCTGCGTTTCGACATAGGTTTCGAAGATGCGCCGGTTCATCGGCGTGTCGATAACAAAAGGGGCCGTGAGCCCATGACAGCGCAACCCGGCGATGAAGGTCTGCGTCTTCCAATGCCCGAACGGTGCCTTTGAGCGCAGCCGTTGGCCCTTTAGGCAGCGGCCGCGCAGACGTGTCATCTTCGTAGTGGTTCCGGTTTCGTCGATGAACACCAGCCGATGTGGCTCAAGCCGCATCCGCGGCTGGCGCCTGGTCTGCCACTCCTGCCGCGCCTTGCTGACGTCGGGACGATCTTGCTCGCTGGCCAGCAGCGTTTTTTTGAAGCGATAGCCATTCCTGATAAGCCAGCGCGAGATCGAGGCAGGAGCGACCTGGACGTCTGTAGCAGCGGCCAGCTCGGCGGCAAGCTCCGGCATGGTGGTGTCATCCTTCTCGGCCACACGGCCAAGCAGGAACGCACGATGCGGGTCGAGCTTGGAATGGCGGCGGCCACCGCTGGCCTTGGGCGCCAGGCTCTCGGTCTTTCGATAGTTCCTCATCAGGATCACGACAAACGAAACCGACACCCCAAAATGTGCCGCCGCCGCACGCCGCGAGTGGCCAGCCTCGACAAACCGCACAACACGTTCACGCAAATCGAGCGAATAGGGCTTGGGCATGGCAAATCACCTCCTACAGGAAGTGAATCATGAACCACGCCTCACTGGAATCTGAAGGGTTCTGTGAGGTCCGGGCACAGCCGGGGCACGCAGGCTCGACGTCGGACCTCATTGCAAGCCGGATTGAACGAAGCCGCGGGCTAATCTGGCGCTATGGGGATTGTAGCCTGGAGGGGCGGTCGGGATTGTCTTCGTCGGGTGAATGAAGGGCAACCGCGATGCGACCCCAAGGGATGATGGCACGGTGGAAGGTCGACTCTTGATGGCGATCACCGCGGATTGGGTGGGGACGCCTTCTGTCGCGGGCACGAGTGCTCGCGGTCTTGTGCGGAAAGTCAAAGGTCGGCATGCCGGCGCGGATGCCGACGGATACCAAAGCTGGTGATGTGGACCTGCCGCGTACGATCATGAGGTGTTGTCCCACAAGGGACCTGGCGGCGCTTGTCCGCAGCGCCAGATGGCCAGCGTGATCATCGATCCTCCACAGCATGGGCAGCGATGCGCTAATGAGAGGGGCGCGGGCGTGCTTTCGACGCGCGGTTCGATATTGTCCTGCAGCGGGTTGGCCAGCAGCCTGCGACACAGGTCGAGCTTTGCGGCGCGATGGCCGTTGGCGAGGAATCCATAATGGCGGATGCGGTGGAAGCCGTCCGGCAGGGTGTGCAGCAGGAAGCGCCTGATGAACTCGTGCACATTCAGCGTCATGAGCTTTGCCTTGCCGCCATGCTGATAATCTCTCCAGCGGAACACAATCTTGCCGTCGGCCATGCTGACGAGCCGGGAGTTTGCGATGGCGACACGGTGGGTATAGCGACCGAGATAAGCCAGCACCTGCTCTGGCCCGCCGAACGGCGGCTTGGCATAGACGACCCATTCGAGGCGGCGGGCCTCGCCCAGCCGGCGTCTGAACACGACGGGCAGCGCCAGTTCGGCGAGATCGCCGAAGAAGCTCAACTTGCCCGCTTCATACGCTGTCCGCAGTTCCTCCAGAAAGAGTCGGCGGAACAGGCGCGACAGCACCCGCACCGGCAGGAAGAAGCCGGGCTTGCAAGAGATCCAGCGCGTTCCATCGGGCGACAGCCCACCACCTGGCACGATGCAATGGATATGGGGATGATAATGGAGGTTCTGACCCCAACTGTGCAGGACGCCGACAAGGCCGATCTCGGCTCCCAGATGTTTGGAATCGGCGGCGATGGTGCGTAGCGTCTCGGCGGCCACCTTGAACAAGATCGTGTAGACCGCCGCTTTGTTCTGGAAGGCGATCGCCGCGATTTGCGCCGGCAGCGTGAAGACGACGTGGAAATAGGGAACCGGCAGGAGTTCGCCCTGCCGCGCGGCAAGCCATTCCCGGCAGGCCTGTCCCTGGCACTCACATGGGCGGACTCGGGTCAACCGGATTGTGTACGGCTTACGGCTTCATGGATTATCTCCTGGAGTTGCTACGGATCCGAGGTTGAGCCTGTTTCCAATACGAGCATTTCTGGCTCGGTTGAAACTCACATACGGTCGCCGCCCCAGGGCGGCTGCACCCTTATCCCGCATACGGCGGCTAGGCTCAGGAGGACGTGACCATTCTTAGGGGCGGTTGTTGAGACCATATGCCAGGCCGGTTCGTCCACCTGGATCCGCCGGGGCTGATCAGGCCCCGTCAGATGGCGAAAGAGGTTTGGTTGGCTTCAGATCAGGTCGGCTTTATGATGGCGCCCTCCATCACCACTCCGGCGGTCGCATACTGCCACAGTGCGACCAGCAGTTTACGTGCCAAGGCGACGATTAGCGGCTTACGCAGCCGCCCACCGTTGCGCTCGACCCGCTGTTTGAACCACTGGCTGAGGGCCGAGTCTGGTTGGTGTCGCAGCCACAGCCAGGCCATCTGCACCATCGTTCCTCTCAGCCGCGGATTGCCCGCTTTTGAGACGCCTTGCTCATGATCGACAGAACCGCTCTGCCAGGGCGTTGGCGCAAGCCCGGCATAGGCCGCAAGCTGCCTTCGATTGTCGAAATGACGATAAAGACCTTCAGACCAGATTACGTTGGCGAACTCAGCGCCCACCCCCTTCAGCTGCAGCAGTCTCACCACCGGCGCCGGGTCGTTCGCCTTGGCCCGATCCAACAGCAGATCGTCGCGCGCCGCCTCGACCTTTTGCAACTGCTCCAGGATCAGCTCAAGCCGGTCGAGCTCACGCACAACCTGTGCCTTCAGGTGGAAAGGTAAGGCGCGACCATCACCCGTTTGCAGATCCTTGAGCCTAGCGCGTCGGTCGCGACGCAGCGGCTCATAGTCACCGACGCCCTGGGCGAACAGCAGCCCCTTGATCCGGTTGACGTGCTCCACCCGCTCGGCGATCAGCGTCTTGCGCTCCCGGCAGAGTCGGCGGCGATCCTCTTCCTCGGGGGTCGGCGGCCTGACCATGGAGCAGACCCGCGGCTCGCCACGCTTGTAGGCCAGCAAGCTCCGTACCAGGGTCTCGCCGTCGATCTTATCGGTCTTCGCCCGTCGGCGCCGCCGTGACACCAGGATCGAGGCGGCGTCGACCACGTGGCTCTCGATCGCTTCGCCCTGAAGCACCCGATGTATCCAGAAGCCGTCTAGTCCAGCCTCCTGAATGACAATAATCCGGAAGCGCTCGCCGGTTCGTGCCCGAGCCTTTTCCTGGAGCGTCGCAAACAGCTCCAGGAGTCCCGCAACGTCCCCGCCCCGCAGAGAATGCTTGGACATCTTCTCCCCGCCACCCGGCGACAGTGAAGTGATCAGCCAACTTGATCGAGACAGTTCCATCGAAACAAAGATCGCGCCAAGATCAATGCGGATAGAGGCCGGTTCCGGCCGATTTGCAACCTGTTGCATTGTCGTCTCCAGAATGGGTGGGTTTAGCAACGCCATTCTGCCGACGGCAGGTCGCTATCACCAGCCCATAGGATCTTCGGGCAGTGCCGATTGCGGCAGGAATTGTAGGCGACGCGGATCGCCCCGCAGGACCGGCAGCCCTCGACATGGCCGCCCAGTTCGGCGGTCCGGCATAGCTCGATCGCGCTCATCACGCGCCGCTCGACGCGCCCGAGATGGCCGTCATGGGCCTGCCGATACGCCTCGCCGTGGCGGCGGAAGATGTCCGCCACCTCCAGTCTCGCCGACATTGGCGGAACCGGTCAGCCCGGCGGCACAACCTCAATGGTCAGCCGATCGAGCGGGCTTTCCGTCCGCCGAATGAGACCGTTCGAGACCTTCGTGTAGCGCGCCGTGCTCGACAGGTTGTTGTGGCCGAGCAGCACCTGGATGATGCGGATGTCCGTACCGTTCTCCAGCAAATGCGTGGCGAAGCTGTGCCTGAGCGTATGCACCGTCACGCGCTTGTCGATGCCGGCAGCCGCACGCGCCGAGCGGCACGCCGAATAGAGAACCTGCACATCGATGGGGCGGTCGACGCCGCGCCCGGGAAACAGCCAACCCTGCGGCTTCGCCAGCCGCCAGTAGACTCGCAGGATGCGCACAAGCTGCGCCGACAGCATCACGGTGCGGTCCTTGCCGCCCTTGCCGTGATGGACGAGGATCACGCCGCGTTCACTGTCGATGTCGCCGACCTTCAGCCCGACGGTCTCCGAGGCGCGAAGTCCCGCGGCGTAGGCCGTGGTCAATGCCGTTCGGGTCTTCAGGCTCGGCACCGCCTCCAGGAACCGGACGACCTCGTCGGCGCTCAGCACCACTGGCAGCGTGCGTGGCGAGCGGGCGTAGACGATCCGCTCCGGGATCTCGGCATGGCCCAGCGTCACGCCGTAGAAAAACCGCAGCGCGCACACCGTCTGGTTCAGCGCCGGCCACGAGACTCCCGCCGAAACCAGATGGACCTGGAAGGCGCGGACGTCCTCCAGGCCGAGCCGGTCCGGCGAGCGGTCGAAATAGCGCGAAAACTTGGCCACCGCGTGCACGTAGGATCGCTGGGTGGCCGGCGACAGATTGCGGATCGTCATGTCCTCGATCATGCGTCGGCGAAGAGGGCTCAACTCGGCCATCTCAAACTCCTGTTCTCAAGATTGCGCTTCAACAGCCGCAATCCTTCAAAACAGAAGCGTCATCCGCAAACCCACGCACCAAATGACGCGTCAGCGGCTTCGTTCAATCCCTCGCGATTCAAACTGAACGTCCGACGCTCTAGCGCTGGGTGAAGCATCTGTTCGCCAATGGCGCCTATGGCTCAAGCTCACGGGCACCTGCACTTGATGGTCGAGATCATCCGTCGATTCGACGGTCAGAATAGCTCCAAATTCTGCCGCAGGGTGGTCGAGCGAACCTTCGGCGCGGCTACGGGTATCGATGTCTCTCAGCTCCTCCCTGAATTTCAAAACCGACTCAGAAAGGCGTCCTTCTTGGCGAAATCGGTGACGTGGTGCCGCAAGCACGGCTATTCTCGGACGGCGGCGCTAAGTTCGCCGGTCGCACGGACGGGCCAGAACGCGCTTGACAAACCGGAGCCGTCCCGTCCAACCTCACGCATTCACCAGGGGAGTCCCGGCAAGGGGCTGAGATACTGCTGGCATTCGCGGCGCAGTGACCCGTTGAACCTGATCCAGTTCATACTGGCGTAGGGACGGTGCAAGCGCTTTGCGGGAGTTTACGCCCGAGGTCCTGTTTCGGCAGGTCGACAGAAGCGTCTTTTCATCCTTCCGGCACAGAACTGGGTCTCCAATGCATGAGCAAAGGAGCCTCAAGATGAATGCCCTCACCCCCGCCGTGTCGACGGGACCGCTGCCCGCCTCGCGGAAGATCCACAAGCCCGGCACCATCCACCCGCAGATCAAAGTGCCGATGCGCGAAATCTCCGTCCATCCGACGGCCGGCGAGCCGCCCGTCACCGTCTACGATCCGTCGGGCCCCTATACCGATCCGGCTGTCGAAACCAGCATCGAAAAAGGGCTTGCCCGGCTTCGCCACCAATGGATCATGTTGCGCGGCGATGTCGAAGCCTATGACGGCCGCCACGTGCGGCCAGAAGACAATGGGTTTGCGGCGGGCGAGCGCCTAACACCGGAATTTCCAGTCCGCAACCGGCCACTCCGGGCCAAGACCGGCAAGGCGGTGACACAGTTTGCCTATGCGCGCGCTGGCATTATCACGCCCGAAATGGAGTTCGTCGCCATCCGCGAGAATCTTGGTCGCGAGATCCTGCACGGCAAGCTTGAGCGCTACGGCGAGGCCTTCGGCGCGGCGATCCCCGACTTCGTCACGCCGGAATTCGTCCGCCACGAGGTGGCGCGCGGACGCGCGATCATTCCCGCCAACATCAATCATCCCGAGAGCGAACCGATGATTATCGGTCGCAATTTCCTGGTCAAGATCAACGCCAATATCGGTAACTCCGCCGTCACATCGTCGATGGCCGAAGAGGTCGAAAAGATGGTCTGGGCGATCCGCTGGGGCGCCGATACGGTGATGGACCTGTCGACCGGCCGCAACATCCACAACATCCGCGACTGGATCGTCCGCAACTCGCCGGTGCCGATCGGCACGGTGCCGCTCTACCAGGCGCTCGAGAAGGTTGGCGGCATTGCCGAGGATCTGACCTGGGAGGTGTACCGCGACACGCTGATCGAACAGGCCGAACAGGGCGTTGACTATTTCACCATCCATGCCGGCGTGCGGCTGCACTACATCCCGCTGACCGTCGACCGGGTCACTGGCATCGTCTCGCGCGGCGGCTCGATCATGGCCAAATGGTGCCTGCACCATCACCGGGAAAGCTTTCTTTACGAGCATTTCGCCGAAATCTGCGACATCTGCCGCGCCTATGATGTGTCCTTCTCGCTGGGCGACGGCCTTCGTCCCGGCTCGATCGCCGATGCCAACGACGCCGCGCAATTCGCCGAGCTGGAAACGCTCGGCGAGCTGACCAAGATCGCCTGGGCGAAAGATTGCCAGGTGATGATCGAGGGGCCCGGCCACGTGCCGATGCACAAGATCAAGCAGAACATGGACAAGCAGCTCGCCGTCTGCGGCGAAGCGCCGTTCTATACGCTTGGACCGCTCACCACCGACATCGCGCCGGGCTACGACCACATCACCTCCGGCATCGGTGCTGCCATGATCGGCTGGTTCGGCACCGCCATGCTCTGCTACGTCACGCCGAAGGAACATCTCGGGCTTCCCGATCGCAACGACGTCAAGACCGGCGTGATCACCTACAAGATCGCGGCGCATGCCGCCGACCTGGCGAAGGGTCACCCGGCGGCGAAGATCCGCGACGACGCGCTGTCGCGGGCCAGATTCGAGTTCCGTTGGGAGGACCAGTTCAACCTGTCGCTCGATCCCGAAACAGCGCGGTCCTTCCACGATCAGACCTTGCCCAAGGAGGCGCACAAGCTGGCGCATTTCTGCTCGATGTGCGGGCCGAAATTCTGCTCCATGCGCATTTCCCACGACATTCGCGCCGAGGCGCAGAAGGAGGGCATGGCGGCGATGGCGGCGAAGTACCGCGAGGGCGGCGACCTCTACGTGCCGACGGACGAGACCGGCGCAGCGCTTATGCCTTCGGAGGCGCATGAGCGATCATGAGGGTGCTGGTCAAAGGGGCCGGCGTTGCTGGCCTCACCGCAGCTTTCGAGCTCGCCACGCGCGGCGCGGCTGTGACCGTTGCCGAGACAAGGCACAGCCTTGGCGGCAATGCGTCATGGTTCGCCGGTGGCATGCTGGCGCCCTGGTGCGAGCGTGAAAGCGCCGAGCAGTCCGTGCTCGATCTCGGACGCAACGCCGCAGACTGGTGGGATGCGGCGACGCCTGACCAGGTGACACGGGCAGGAACACTGGTCGTGGCCGCGCCGCGCGATTCGGGCGAGCTCGACCGGTTCGCCCGCCGCACGTCGGGCTATCGGTGGGTCGATGAAGATGAAATCGCGTTGCTGGAGCCCGACCTCGCCGGCCGCTTCCGTCGTGGATTGCTCTTCCCCGACGAAGCCCATCTCGACCCGCGCCAGGCGATGGCGGCACTGCATGACAGACTAGCAGCGATGGGCATCGAATTCCGCTTCGGCGCCGACGCCCGGCTTGGCTCCGGTTTCGGTCGTCAGATCGACTGCACGGGCATGGCCGCCGCCGATGACAGGTTGCGTGGCGTTCGCGGCGAGATGCTGATCCTGCGCACGCCCGATGTCTCGCTCTCGCGCCCGGTCCGGTTGCTTCATCCGCGCTTTCCGCTCTACGTAGTGCCGCGCACTGACCACCAGTTCATGGCCGGCGCGACGATGATCGAGAGCCAGTCCGCTGGACGGGTCACGGCGCGTTCCATGATGGAGCTTTTGGGCGCGACCTATACCCTCCATCCGGCCTTTGGCGAGGCCGAGATCGTTGAAACCGGTGTCGGCGTCCGTCCAGCCTTTCCCGACAATCTGCCGCGTGTCGAAGCACGCGAAAGCACCGTGGCGATCAACGGGCTTTATCGCCATGGCTTTCTCCTTGCGCCCGCCATGGCGCGCCAGGCTGCCAAGCTGGTTTTCAGTCAAGACAGAACCAAGGAAGCTTGCTCATGAAACTGATGGTCAACGGCGAAGCGCATGAGGTTGCCGCCACCACGCTGGCCGAGCTGCTTGCCGCGCTTGACTATGAGGGCGATTGGCTCGCGACCGCCGTCAACAGCGACCTCGTGCACAAAGCCAGCCGGGCGGAATTCCAATTGAACGACGGCGACCGGATCGAAATCCTCTCGCCCATGCAGGGAGGCTAGCATGTTCGATCTTCTCGGGACGACGCTTCCCTCCCGCCTGCTTCTCGGCACGGCTCAATATCCTTCGCCGGCCATCCTTGCCGATGCGGTCCAGGCATCGGGCACGTCGGTGGTGACCGTGTCCCTGCGGCGTGAAATGTCCGGCGGCAGGGACGGCGAAAAATTCTGGTCGTTGATCCGCTCGCTTGGTGTCAGAATCCTGCCCAACACTGCTGGCTGCCACTCCGTCAAGGAAGCGGTCACGACCGCACAAATGGCGCGCGAAGTCTTCGGCACGAGCTGGGTCAAGCTCGAAGTGATCGGCAACCACGACACCCTGCAGCCGGATGTGTTCGGTCTGGTCGAAGCCGCCCGCATCCTGTGCGAGGACGGTTTTGCTGTATTCCCCTATACTACCGACGACCTTGTCGTTGCCGAGCGGCTGCTTGCGGCGGGCTGCAAGGTCTTGATGCCGTGGTGCGCGCCGATCGGTTCCGCTCTCGGACCGATCAACATCAACGCGCTGCGCTCGATGCGCGGACATTTCCCAGGCGTTCCGCTGATCGTGGATGCGGGGCTCGGACGGCCGTCGCACGCGGCAACCGTCATGGAGCTCGGCTTTGACGCCGTACTCCTGAACACCGCAGTCGCCAAGGCGGCCGATCCGGTCGGCATGGCGCGTGCGTTCGGCAAGGCGTCGAGGCCGGTCGTGAAGCTTTCAACTCGGGAATGCTCGAACCGCGCGACGTCGCCGTGCCGTCGACGCCGACAATTGGCAGGGCAGTTTTTTCATGAAGCTCGACCCCTTCTACCTGATCGTCGACAGCGCCGCCTGGATCGAACGGCTGGTGCCGCTTGGCGTCAAGCTGGTTCAGTTGCGCATCAAGGATAGGGACGAGGCCACGTTGCGGACGGAACTCCGCCGCGCGAACGGCGTCTGCGCGGTCCATGGTTGCCAACTGATCGTCAACGACCATTGGCGGCTCGCCATTGAGGAAGGCTGCGACTTCGTCCATCTCGGCCAAGAGGATTTGGCTGCGGCCGACCTGCTGGCGATTAAGTACCCCGGATTGAAGCTTGGGCTCAGCACGCACGATCATCTCGAACTGGAAACGGCCATCGCTGCCGAGCCCGACTATATCGCGCTCGGCCCCATCTATCCCACCACCCTGAAGCAGATGAAATGGGCGCCGCAAGGGCTCGAGCGGATCAGCGAGTGGAAGCATCGGGTGGCGCCGATCCCATTGGTCTCCATCGGCGGCCTCAACCCCGACCGGCTCGACGGTGTCTTCGAGGCTGGTGCGGACAGCGCGGCGGTGGTCACCGACATCACGTTGAATGCCGATCCCGAAGCGCGCACGCGAGAATGGATCGAAAAGACAAAGCCATGGCGCTGAGGCGAGAACCGCATGTGCTCGTGGTCGGCGGATCAGACTCCAGCGGTGGGGCTGGAATTGCACGTGATATCGAGACGATCTCTTCCATTGGCATGCGCACGACTATGACGGGGCAACGCTAAGAGACCATTTCGGTCTGCCGCGCCCTCCCAATACGTTCAGCCAACTGCAAAAGGCGACCGCTTGAGCTACCTTCGCATCGAGCGTTTTCTCTTGGAGGGATTCGACCGGACACGGACTTCTCGCCCGCATCCCCCGGTCGGTGTTTTGCGTCGTGACGCGCTCCTGGCACATGTCTCCGGTCGGTTTCCGGTTCAGGCTCGGCCTTATTGGCAAGACGATAGCCGCCTCGGATAATCGTGTCCGCTGCATTGACTATTTTGCCGGACTGTTTCGTCTTCCTCGCATTAGCGGACGTTAAATTTCGAGTGTTTCGGCTTGCCGCAAATTAGGATCTCGGTGGCATAACTCCGCATGACTTTTGGGGTGCTGGCAGAAGACTGATGCGCGGGCGTGGGTGGATCAAGGCATTGCGTCAGGACGATGCCCGACAGGTGCGTGCGCACATCGCCGAACTGGAGCGCAACCTCATGGCGACCACACCTCAGGGGCGCCATCGACGTTTCGAAGCCGGGAATGAACTTCGTATTGCGAAATTCCGCCTGGAGCGTCTCGAGGAATGCATCGCCGCAATAGCGGACAAATGTGGGCGTTAGCGGAAGCTCGCCGCTCGAAATTGCCGCGCGGTACGGCCAGACTGTGCGTCGGCGCTGTAATCACAAGGCGGCCCGTCTGACACCGCTCGGTCGGGAGCACCTTTTCAAGCTGCGCTGGGCGGCAGACGCGCAGGCGCACGAGACTACCTGGAGACAACCCGCAAGTGGGGTCCGTAGTACCGGACGAGGGGCACCCGGCCGGCGGGGCCGCCCGTCGCGGCCAAATCGCCTCTATCGTAATTAATTGCCAAGTGACACTATTCGTCTTGATGGCTATTGGTTCGACGTTGCGCCCGCGCTGGCTACCGGAAAAGAGCTTTCCGTCCTATGCGTATCTTCCCGGCCGGCAGCCGCATCCCGTGCGCGATCCTGCAGGACATAGCTATCACAGCGAAGCAATTCAGATTGCTGAAGAGGCGTCGCTTGACTCGGACATGTTCCTCTGGGGTATCGACCTCTTCAATCATGGTTATTACTGGGAAGCCCATGAGGCTTGGGAAGGTCTTTGGCAGGTTGCAGATCGAGGCGCTCCGCTTCGGATGCTCTTCAAGGGATTGATCCTGTTATCGGCGGCCGGCGTGAAGATCCGCGAGGGCAAGCATGCGGCGGCGGTGCGTCATGCCGGACGCGCCGCGGCGGTCCTTCGTCGGCTGATGAACGCGCCGGATCGCACTATCGAGCGTGCGCTCGGCATGTCACTCGCAGTATTTGCCGGACAGGCCCAAGCCGCAGCAAGGATTCCGGCAGCCCCGCAGGCGACAGCGCTGGGTCAGCCCCAAGCCGTGTTTGATTTCATTCTCGGGTCAGGTTCCGGCGGAACGCCGATCAGATCGAAAAAAGAGAAACAGTCATTCGTAGAAGACGGTGGATTCACCGTTCCGTTTGCGGGCGAAGTGAACTGTCTGGCCCGTCGTGTTGAAAAGCGGCTCGAAGGCAATCCGGGCGAATCCGGCTTTGAACCTTTGCTGAGGTCTTTGGCTTCATGGCGATCGAACTTGCCCCGATCGTAGGAACGTCGCATGCCAATGCGAGTTTGATCCCTATCAGCCGCCCTCGCCGTTTACGGCGGAGATCGAGTCTGATACCCATTCTTCGTAGCGAGATCGGGTATAGGACTCAATCTACAAAGGTCGACATGCGGTTTGTAACCACGCCTGCTGCAGCACAGCTCACAGGCCTCTCGACAGTAACCCTGCGAGAGTGGACGAGTCGCCGCGCCCTTATCCCGGCTGACGTTCTGCCGAAAGGAAAAGGGTCGCCGGCTGGCTTCACATGGCACACAATTCTGCTGCTCCGCATTGTGGTCCTACTCCGTGATCGTTTCCATTTCGAACTTCAACCACATCAAGCCCTCTTCGCGAGTCTCAAAGCGGGCTTCCAGCGCACTTCCTTCATCGCGCTTTGGGGCAAATCACTTGTCCTGCGCGGCGATAGCGCATGGTCCATTGTGGACGAGGCCGACGGGCTTCCGTTGGCTGAAGATGCGGTAATCATCCGCCTGGAACCGCACCTCGAGGTTTTGTCGAGCGGCTTCTCGCTGCCTCACCCCGCCAAGTCGCCTGGGCAGCTGGAGCTGTTCCCGGCCCGGTCGATCGATGCTCCTGCCAAATCAAAAGCAGTCGACGCGGCCGGTCAACCTCGGGAGACTGCGACACCCGTTCGCAGGAGGTCAGCTTGACCAGTGCCGCCTACAAGCAGGCGCTGGAGGCGACGGGTTATCTGGCTTCCAACGGCCTCCCCGCGCCGGGTTTGGTGCCGGCAGATGATCCGCGCGCAGCTAAGATGCGTGCGATCTTCTCAGATGAGCGAGTAGGACTGCGGGCCGATGCCGTGTTCTCAGCTCAGAACGCTCCCACCAGCATATTCAAAGATGCTGGCGACGCGGAGCCCTCAGACGACGACCTTCGTCAGTGGCATGAAGCGGCGTGGAATGTTGGCATTGCGCCTCTTCTCTGGATTATCACGCCTACGGATGTACGCCTTTACGACTGCTACGCCTCGCCCGAACGTGCTGCCGAGGCTGCGGGTCAGGCGCCGCAGGCTTTAGATCGCTTCGTTCTGCAGTCTGCCGATCGCCTGCGCGCGCTGGACATTCAATGTGGTCGCATCGCAACCGAAACCGGCGCATTCTGGGCCAGTCCAATTGGGTCGAAGATCAACCGGCGACATCGCGTCGACCGCGAACTTCTCGCTGAGATCTCCGCATTAGAGGATCGCCTTACGGCTCTCGACGATCCGCAAACGGATCGCGCTGTCGCACATGCGCGCGATATCGCGCAGCGGTTCATCGGGCGCTGTATCTTCACTTGGTATCTGCTGGATCGCGGGATTGCCCAACCCTTCCTGCCAAGCGAGATGCCGGCTGACCTCAGCGCAATGTTCGCGACGCCGTCAAGCGCGTTTGCCCTATTCGACTGGCTGCGAACCACATTCAACGGCGACCTGTTTCCGATGGACGACCCCGGCGCCGAGCACGAGCAATTAACACCGAAGCATCTCGAACTTATCCGCGACTTCGTGGAGGGACGAAGTCTTATCCCGGACCGCCTTGGACAGGGTCGGCTCTTCCGCTTCCGATTCAACGCCATTCCGGTCGATCTTGTCAGCTCGATCTACCAGCAGTTCGCGAGGACGAGCGCGGCGGATGAGGCGCGATCGCAGGGTCTACACTACACACCAGTCGAACTCGTCCACCTCACACTCGACCCCGTTTTCGAGGGCCTGTCGTCACACGCGACGATTATAGATCCGGCATGTGGATCGGGCGCCTTCCTCGTGGAAGCTTTTCGTCGACTGGTGTGGCGCGCTGCAGAGGGTCAGCCCGCAACCCGAGATCTCGTTCGCCGCATTCTCTACACCCAGCTTTTTGGCGTCGACATCAACCGTGCGGCACTTGGTATCGCAGCGTTCAGCCTATATCTCGCCGCTCTGGAGCTCGACGAACAGCCGATCAGTGACATCCGCGATCTGAAGTTCGATCGCTTGATCGATACCACCCTGTTTGAAGCGGACTCTCTGGGCGAGAAACTACCTGCGCCGATCACCAGCCGGACCTTCGACGCGGTGGTCGGCAATCCGCCATGGACGTTCGTCAAGAAGGAGCTCGGTGCCGACAGGCGGCGTACATCCGACTCGTCGACGTTGCGGCCAAGGCGGAGCCCCGACCAAGCATTCCTGTCGCTTGGTGCTGAACTGGCCGGTGTCCATGGCCGTGTCGGCATGGTGATGAAGGCCACGCCCTTCTTCTCAAAAGATGTTCACGCCGTCGCGGCGCGAAACCATCTCTTGGAGCATCTCGGGCCAGTCGCGCTGATCAATCTCTCTTACCTTCGTCGCGAGGATCTCTTCCCGGACGCCGTCGGTCCCGCACTGCTATTCTTCGCTCGCTGTGGCCTAGGCCCCCAAGCAGACCGCATGCTGGTCGGCTCGATCCCATGGACTCCGGACTTCCGAAGGACAGGGGTCTTTGGCCTTGGTCCCGGAGAAATCCGTTCCATCCCGCTTAAGCGGGTGTTGGCGACACCTACCTTCCTCAAAGCGGCGACCTTCGGAACGGTTCGTGACGGCTGGCTCATCGAGCGCCTGGAGAAGGACTTCCAACGCTTTGACGTGCTGATGCAGACGCTAGAGCGCGACCCATCCGCCAACCGAGGTCAAGGTTTCCAAGTCCGCGGCGACGCAAACACCCCACCTAGCAGCTATCGAAATTTGAAGGTCGTGGCGCCGGAGAAATTCTCGGCGTTCCGCCTCGACTATGGTTCACTAGACGATTTCACTCATCCAACGTTGCACCGGCCCCGACGTGAATCGATTTTCCTCGGTCCGATCCTGCTCTGCTCCAAGGTGGGCAACGCCTCAGGCGCAGAGCGTGGACGCTACAGCGCTGCGGTCAGTAGCCGCGACGTACTGTATACGCAGAACTTCTACGGAGTTTCCTTCGCCGGCGCCGATGTAAAGTACGCCTTCGCGCTTAGTGCGATTCTGAATTCTAGCCTCACATCCTTCCAGTTTGCATTCGGCGGGCCAACCTGGGGCTTAGAACGCCCAACGGTTGAGCCTCATGATCTCCTCTCTTTGCGCATCCCTGATCTGACTAAAATCGATCCCGCCCTCCTGAACGCGCTAATCGAAGCAGAGAAGAAGGCGGCGGCAGATCCCACGAGCTCCGTCCGCCTAACAGCCCTCGATGAGGCTGTTTTCGATGCATATGACTTGGATGCGGATGAGCGAACGCTCGCCCGAGACAGTATCGATCGCGCACGTTACCTCATCTTCGAGAATCGAAGCGAGCGCGGCGGTCTCATCACGCCCCCGGGCGCAGAAGCGTTGCGTGCTTATGCCGGCCAGGTCACGAAAACGGTCGACGCATACCTACGCGCTCGCGACGAGCGCCATCTTGAAGCGGTGATCTACCCGGCGCGGCTGACCAAGCCCGTTTTGGCATCTGGCGTGCCCGGTATCACAGCCGTTCGTTTCGTAATGGCCAAAGGCGGTCCCGGTCGGGAGCCGGTCGTCCGCGACGGCGATCCCGCGGAGCTAGATGCATTAGGCGCACTCCTGCGGGGCCAATTTGACGCTCCGATACCGCCTTACCTGAACGAGCGGCGCCAAATTCGACTTTATGGATCAGACGATCTTTTCATTCTCAAGCCGAGCGAAATCCGAAACTGGACCCGCACGGCCGGACTGAACGACGCCGATGTAATCCTCGCCGACCACTGGCTGCGGAGGGGAAGCACCGTTGCTCACGCCTGATGTCCCTTTTGGCCTTCCATCGTTCTCGCTTTCGGGTGATCAGATCGCGACCGTCGTCGATCTCCTCTGCAAAGGCTGTGACGAGGCAAAGCCGCATCTAACAGCCGGCATGCTCGAAGTCCCGACAACGATTGTCGTTCGGAAGGCGATGCGTCGAGTCAAGAAGGCGCTGGGGCTGACGAACCTTCAAATACGCGGTGAACACGAGCTTGAAGACATGGCAAGCGACGACCCGTCAATTTTGGGTCGGATCGATATCACCTTGCAGTTTGTGCATCAGTTTGGCGATGAAGACGCCTATGTAGCCGTCGAATGTAAGCGTGTTCACGCAAGTGATTCAACACTCAACGGCAGTTATGTCGCCAAAGGCGTCGATCGATTTGTAACGGGTCAGTATGCTGCCGGCCATGACTGGGGATTTATGCTCGGCTACGTGTTAGCACTTCCGGCTTCTGCCGTTGTTGATGCCGTAGATGCACGCGTTCGGAAGGCCTACGGTGAATCCGCGGGGCTAACGGCTGAAGCTGCACATTCCCTAGCATTGGCCGTGCTGGAGGGCGCGCTGGTTCAAAACGGCACCCACACGATCAGACTAAAGCATGTGTTCGTCGATATGGTCCCGGCCGCGCCCGCTAATACTGCCTGAAGCGGTCAACATTCGGTGCTGATTCACACCTTGTGAGCCCTGCTGTGTTATGCATGGTAAGCTGGCGGCTGAACGAGATAACCGCCGAGCAGATGGGCCCCGGGACCACTCTACATCGCCGTTCCGCCGGCGCTGGGGTGGAACCGGCTCCCGACCAACGGCCGCCGGCCTCGAGGCAGGCTCATCGAGATGATCCGACCGCCTTGGAACAAGATGGGGGTAGAGGCATGATGCAGCGTGGGCAGCGTGTCTCCATGGACGCGAGCGCCGAGGATGGGATCACGATCATTCGCATCACGCGCGGCCGCAAGGGCGACGCCATGGCTACCGTGGAATCGTTAGAGTGGTTTGAGCCGGACGGTCACAAATACACCTACGCCGCTGCTCAGGAAACGGGGCGCGGTCCGGCCGTGGAGGTGCTCGCCGACTTTAAGGTGCGGGCAGTCGTTGCGCTTGAGAGCGACAACATTTGGGATCCGGCATGGGGTGACCTGCTGCCAATCGGCCGTTAACCGTGCCCGACAATAGTGTGCACAACATGCTGCTGAAGTGGCCGTCCGGAAGCGCTACCGGAAGTCCCGCGTCTTCACCTTGATGCGGTCGATGTGCTCGTAGGGATCGACGATATCGCGCGTTTTCGGCATGCCGCGCGGATCGATGCCCGATCCACCGTGATGGGCCTCGTCACCGCCGCCATGTGGCAATGGAAACGGCGTCTCGCGGTTTCCCACGCTTGCAAGCTCGCCAGAGAGGTCTGTCAGCTCGTGAGCGACGAGATGCACGACCTCCCCTTCCCGCTGGATGCGGCCGCGCACGCCGAGCATGGCCGACGAGAGAAGCACGCGCCGGAATTTCTCGAACACCTTGACCCGTACGACGACGTTTGCGGCGCCCGTCTCATCCTCCATGGTTAGGAACATCACACCTTTGGCCGATCCCGGCCGCTGCCGGACCAGCACCAGGCCCGCGGCCTGGACCCAGCTTCTGTCTCGCGCCTGCATGGCCTCCTGACAGGTCACGATGCGACGGCGACGAAGATCGGCACGCAGGAACGACATAGGGTGGCTACGCAAGGTCAGCCCGACATGACTGTAATCCTCGACCACTTCGCGTCCTGCAGTCATTGGCTTGAGTGCAAGCGAGGCTCCTGGATTTCCGGCACGGTTTTCTGTTCGCGGGACGTGGCGGCCGCAAACAGGGGCAACGGTTCATCGCGCAGAGCCTTGATCGCCCAGAGCGCATCACGGCGGGCAAGGTTGATATCCGGCAGAGAGGCATCGGCCTCGGCGAGCTGGACCAGTGAAGCCGCCGGCACCCCGGCGCGGCGCCACAGATCGTCTAGCGAGACGAAGGGCTCATCGGCCCGCGCAGCAATGATCGCCGCCCCGTCATCATTGGCGAGACCCTTCACCATGCGCAGGCCGAGCCGGACAGCGAAGCGGTCTTCGGCATCGGTCGGCTCCAGCGTGCAATCCCAGCGGCTGGGATTGACGCAGACCGGACGCACCTCGACGCCATGATCACGAGCGTCGCGCACGATCTGGGCCGGCAGATAAAAACCCATGGGCTGCGAATTCAGCAACGCGGCACAGAAGACATCCGGATGCCAGCACTTCATCCAGGATGAGGCGTAGGCGATCAGCGCGAAGCAGGCGGCGTGGCTTTCGGGGAAGCCGTAGCTGCCGAACCCTTCGAGTTGCGAGAAGGCACGATGCCGGCAAGCGAATTGCGATCGACGATAGCGAGCGCCTCGATGCCGAGCAGTGCCGCCTGCGCAAACAGCTCCTCGCAGGATGATGCTCCACGCAGGAACGAGAAATGCGAGGTCACCTGCAACTCGGCATATCGGGTGACGCCTCTCATCCGAAGATCCCGTGCATGAACCATTTGTGCGATCCGGTCGCGGCATCCTCCCCGTCGCCGGCACGGAAGAGCCAGTAGCGTTCGCCGTTCTCGTCCTCGACCTGGAAATAATCCCTCACCGCCGCGAGCTCGGCGTCGCGCTTCCACCATTCCCCGAAGACGCGCTCCGGGCCGTCTGCCCGTTTCACGCGTCCTCGGCGGCCGTCGCGGCAAGCCGCATCAGCTCGATGCCAAATCCGGGATCGATGGTGTCGATCTTGTCGGTGAGCAGCCGGGTCAGGTGTGAATCGGCGTGCAAAATTGACCCCATAAGCCGGGGAATCGGCGTCCAATTTTGACCCCCCTGATGCTTTGATTTGCGACCAT
>NZ_JAMYKY010000047.1:0-26194 GCF_040317695.1 Mesorhizobium sp. M1403
GCCCAACCAACGGATGGAATGGATAGGTGACGACAACGTCGAAGCCCGGATTCCCGGCATTATGACGCTGCTTCCGACGGCGGCGGACGGACATGGGCCACCATCGCCACCCTGCTGACCACCGCCAAGATGAATCAGGTCGATCCGTACGCCTGGCTCACCCAGACCCTCGAGCGTATCGCCAATGGCTGGCGTCGGCTTGCGCCCCAGCGAGGTTGCGGCCCTAGTCTTGATGACATCGACTGGCGGTCAGGCAAAATCCTTGTCCAAGGAAGGGCCGGCGACGAGCGACAATGCCGCTACGCCACGACGTCGGCACAGCTATCGTCGCTTACATGCGGCATGGGCGACCAGCTTCACAGTGCCGCCGCCTGTTTGTGCGAACGCTTGCTCACGGATCTGAAGTGTGCCCGGCCACAGCCAGAGCTCGTAGGGAAGTCTCAGAAAGTTAGGCCGAGGTGAGTGCTAACGGTAGCTGGCGACTGGTTCTCCCAGAACATCCATTCGAGGCGCGACGCCTAGTCCCGGCGTGTGAGGCGCTACGACGCGGCCGTCGATAACGTCAAATGCACCGTCGGCGGTCTTGCCCGAGAGCACGACTCGACTTTCAAGCACGCACCGCAAATACCGTTCCGGAATGGTCTGGCCCAAATGTACAATTGCAGCGAATGCAATGTCCGATCCAGCCGTTTCCTGGACACTCATTGTGTAACCCGCGGCAAGGCAGATATCACGGTGTCGACGTCCTTTTGTCAGTCCGCCATTCTTGGAGATCTTAAGTCCAACTCCCTCTGCCGCATCGTCAGCGATCAACTGGACGATTGATGCGTCATTAATAGCCAATTCATCGGCGATAATGGGAACGTCGGTACGCCTGCGCAGCGATACGCATTCGCGCCAAGTCGCGCAGGGTGCCTCCAGTACGAAATCAAGACCATGCGGCAATAACCGCAGCATGCGAAGCGCCGTTTCGACCGTCATCCCACCGTTCGCGTCAACGATGAAGTACTCGCCAGACTTCTTGTCTGCGAGCGCACCTGCAATTCGAGCCGCGTCCTCAGCCGGGTCGCCACCGATCTTGACCGAATGGCCGATGTAACCCATCGCCCGATGCTCTGCGACACGGCTGCGCATAACGTCCGATTCGTCCATGGAGATTGTTGAAATAACCGGCATCCTGAATTCTGTACGCCCCCCCAACAACTCGCATACCGGTAAACCTACGGACTTACCGAACAGATCCCAGCAAGCGACATCGAGCGCTGTCTTGGCATGCTCATGACCTGCGAGGGCTGCGTCCATCGCATCATTGATGCGATCGACACGTCTTGGGTCCAGGCCAATCAGCCGTGGCGCGATCTCGGCGATACCGGATCGAACACCCAGAGCATGAGATGCGACATAGGTCGAACCGAACGGAGTGCTTTCACCCCATCCTTCAAGCCCGTTTTCCGTCGTGATGCATACGATGGTTGCGTCGAAGGTCCGGTACTCGCGGCCGCCCGACAACCGGTAGACACCACCCGAGTAAGGCAGGTCCACCTGGAAAACATCAATTGCCGTAATCTTCAGTTCTGACATCTGTATTTTCTCTTTCAATTCGGTATTATGAGCACGATCTTTCCGCTTTTCGATAGAAATTCTTGCTGGGCTTCTATGATGTTCTTAAATGGGTATGTTTTCCCAACGAAAAGGCGGATCTCTCCGCTTTCGATGTACTTTTCGAAAACGACGTCGTCTTAGAATGTACAACCAAAGAAGCTGAAATACAGAGTGCGCATATCAAGTTCGACAATGGGGACTGCGATGGCCGCGGCGACCGCGTATCTTCCCTCTTTCTCTAACATCAATGATCTCTGCAAAAGCAGGGCAGGCAGTCACGTCGATGACCACGTCGGCGGCCTCATTAAGGAGATTTCAACGAGGCTTTCACCGGCGCCACGATTGAGCGAAAGCCCGTCGCACTGCGAGCCAAACACCAAGCCATCCAAAGCCCGGTAGTCGACATAGGAGCGAAGGATGTTTCGCACGATCACGCGCTCACCGATACGGCTCGAGTCCACCTCCTCTCCGACGACAATACGACCACAACAGTCACCGCCCTTAATCTGCGGAAAACGACAGCGGAACGGCCCCTAACCAATCCAGGAACGCTATCGGAGGGGGAGGCTGTAAAACAACCGTATAAAAAGTCATGTACCGCAGGATTAAATATTATCCGACGATAGCGGCCCTGCGGGGTCAGCCGGGATCATTTAAACGGCCTGGTCCGGACTTGGCGTACTGGCCAGCCGACGATGGGCGGATGGGATTTAGGTCTGCGACATGTGTGATCACACAATCGCGAAAGATCTGGACGTCCTCTCTCGCTCGAACTCGGTATCAGTAACCACCAAGTGGTGTGCTCGTTTTACAGAATGATACCGAAGTTAAATGTTATGAGCAGAACGAATAGAGCGGCGCATATAAGGAAGGATATCACTGCTGCACGGATTCGTTGTCTGACATAAGCTGGGCCTAAAATCTCTCCTGAATTGATTGGAAATTTTGGCATTCTGACTGGCTTCCCCATAGCGTCATGGAGTTCCTGCCACTAGCCAGAAGGATTTCTACCCTCAGACAGGGGCCGGAGATTGCCTCGAAGCTCCCCACTCCAGGACCAGAGCAGGTCCAAGCCGCAGGATACCGCGCTCAACCGCCGGTTTTCAAATGAGTATTGCTGGGCCTCCGATGACCGTGGGTTATGACCCCTCCCAAACTTCTCGGTCTTTGCACGGCCGCAATCTAAGCCGCAATCAGCGCTGCCATGAGCCCAACCAGATGGTGAGGATCAACCGGCTTCTCGAAGTACCTCACATCCTTGAGTTCATCAGGAATTGGGGAGCTTTTGAACCCCAGCACGAATATGCATGGTATTCGCCGCCGCCGCAGGTGCTCGGCCGCCACGAACGTGGCTCTGTCTTGATAGTTCACACTCAGCACTGCCCCATCGATCAACTTTGAGGATGTGATGAAATCGAGAGCGTCTTCGATCGTATCCACCGGCCGAATGACCTTGGCGCCAGCTGTTGCCAAGTACTTCGTCAAGTCACGAGCGAACGCATGGTCCTTCTCAGCAATGAATATATTGCGATTCCGGAGGTGGGCAACTCCCACGGGCTGCATCCTGACGTTGGCGGATAAACAAGGTGCCCCGCCACGCGTCATCCAAGTATAAACCCGTTCCCCAATGGATCGTCTGGATCCACGATGAATTCGCTAAACCCAGTTAAAAAAGGTCGACAACTAATTTCAGGTATCACCGCAGCCAGCGAACCTACCTTTGTCGTTTCAAGAATCCGGGCGTCGAAATAGGTCCGGATTGAGCTCTCGTGTCTGAAGCGCTCATCAACGCCCAGTCTTCCTTTGGCGTGCTCCACAGCCATGCGCGCACAAGTACCGGTACCACACGGCGATCGGTCCGCCTGAGCCCGGCCGAGTATGACGATGTTACGGGCATCTGTCACGCTGCTCGACGCCGGAGCCGTCAACATGGCAAGGTCTATCCCGTTGATATGAGGATGCTCCGGATGCTGGAAACGGAATTGCTCCCTTGCTGCCGTGCGCAACGCCACGCCGGCCTTGATCAAGTCGGTCGTATGTTGCGGGTCGATGGACTGGAAGCCTAGATCTGCCGCCTCAGCAATGACAAAGATATTGCCACCATAGCCGAAGTCGACGCGAACTCTGCCGTACTGTGGAACATCCACGTACTGATCCAGCGCGAAAGCAAAAGACGCAACGTCGATCAGGGATACGGCTTCCACATCCCCCTCGTCGTTGGTCTTGACCGATCCAACTACAAGTCCGGCAGGTGTATCTATCCTGACCTCTGTCGTGCGACCGGTTCGTGGAACCTGCCCGGTTTCCACCAGCATTCCGCATAGACCAAGGGATGCGTGTCCGCACATGTTGTAAAACTGGCCGCCGTCCATATAGACTACACCGACATGTGAAGTCGAATTCACGGGGGGCACGATGACTCCGCCGAACATGTCGCGGTGGCCCCGTGGCTCGTTCATCGTCACCCGGCGGATCCAGTCAAAATCGTTGATCAGGTTACGCATTCGTTCGGCCATCGTCGAACCCGGTATTCTCGGGAAACCTGAAACGACAAATCGGCTTGGCTCACCAGCAGTATGTGAATCGACAATCGACAATCTGTGGCTGAATTTCATGGCTTTTCGCTTTGCTGGTGTTGGCATCCGGCCAAACATTTTGCCGATCTGTACGGTGACCGCGATGAAACGGCGCCGTTGGAGGCCGCCCTCAACGGGCTAGCGCCCGAATATGTACGACGCTTTGACTGAACGCCGTAGAATGGTCGCGACACATCCGTTGTATATTTGGCACGACCCGACCACCCTTGGCCAATGGCCAAACACGCGGTTGGTTTGGGAGGCCCCGGCGAGAGTCAAATTTCGTCAGTTGAGATGACTTGCGGTGCCTTCCCTTTCACGCCTCCATGCCGATACCCGGTTAGGGTCATTGCTTCGGCGCGAAGCCGGTTAAGTTCGATAACATTTAGGCCTGCCGCGCATAACTTTTTATCCGGTTGTTTTAGTATTTGCTCGTCTCTAGCGTTAGCGTTCCTCAACGCCGCGCATCAGAGCCAGTTTCGACGGCTGGTTCAGCAAAGGTTGCCACCATCCTTCCGGCAATAGGATGGGCACGCACCCGGCGGAATGCAGGGCGAGCTCAAAGGATCATTGTTGTCGATGTCGTTATGACACGAGGGAGAACGGAAGTGCTGGATAAAGTCGACTACAAGAGGCAGGCCAAATCGCTCGGACTGCCGACCAAGATGATTGTTGATGGAGTGCAGACAGTTGCTCTATCCGGTAAAACCTTTAAGACCCGGAATCCGGCGACGGGCGAGGTCTTGGCGGAGCTTCCGGCAGGTTCTGCTGCAGATGTGGACAAAGCCGTCGCAGTTGCCCGGCAGGCGCTTGACGACGGTCGGTGGTCGAAACTGGCCCCGGCAAACCGAAAAAAGATCCTGCTCCGGCTCGCGTCCCTCATTGACGAAAACACGGCCGAACTGGCGCTGATGGAGAGCCTTGATAGCGGCAAGACGATTGGCGACTGCATCAACATCGACGTGCCCGAGGCGGTGAACAGTCTCAGGTGGCACGCGGAAGCAATCGACAAGATTTATGATCAGGTCGCACCTGCGAACGATGCGTCTCTTGGCCTCATCGTGCGCGAGCCGATCGGGGTGGTCGGTATCGTACTACCCTGGAATTTTCCGCTTTTGACCTTGGCTTGGAAGATCGGCCCAGCACTTTCAGCGGGCTGCACGATTATAGTTAAGCCTGCTGAAGAGACTTCGCTAACGACATTGCGGGTGGCGGAGCTTGCACTGGATGCCGGAGTGCCTCCCGGCGTTTTCAACGTTGTGACAGGTGACGGTCCTGACGTCGGCGAGCCTATTGGGCGCCATCCGGGCATCGACGCAATTTCCTTTACAGGCTCGACTGATACCGGCCGGCGCTTTCTGAAATACTCCTCCGAAAGCAACCTGAAGGAAGTCGTGCTGGAACTCGGCGGCAAGAACCCGTGCATCGTCATGGAGGACGCACCCGATCTCGATGCGGTGGCCTCTCATATCGCCAACGGCGCTTTCTGGAATATGGGCCAGAACTGCTCGGCGATCTCCCGCCTGTTTGTCCACGAGGACGTAAAGGATCGCCTGCTCGAGAAGCTGGCTGAAGTTGCCAAGACGTGGATTGTGGGAGACCCGCTGGACCCGGAGACCCGCATCGGGCCGCTTGTTTCGGTCACCCATTTCGAGAAGGTCAGTAGCTACCTAGAACACGAAGGCAAGGTGATCATTGGCGGGAACGCGTTCAACGGCACAACAATTGAGCCCACAATCATCGAATTCCAGCGTCACGAGGGCCGGCACGTCAAGGAAGAAATCTTCGGGCCCATTCTCTCGGTGATCGCTGTGAAGTCCCTTGCGGAAGCAGTTACGCTTGCCAATGAGACGGATTACGGCTTGGCGGCCTCTGTATTCACTGGCGACGGCACGCGCGCGCTTCGTGCGGCGAGGGCAATCAAGGCAGGTACCGTCACGGTGAACTCCTACGGGGAAGGCGACGCCGCCACACCTTTCGGTGGGTACAAGCAGTCCGGTTTCGGCGGCCGCGACAAGTCCCTGCATGCACATGATCAATATTGCCAGATAAAGACCCTCTGGGTTGACCTGGTCAGCTCACACGGAGGTTTCTGAAATGTCATCGTTCGCTTTCTCAGGTCTCAACCTAGCGATCACAACTCCATTCGATGCTAACGGACGCATTGATTTCAAGCGTTTAGAGGAGCACGTCGAGCGGTATCTGGCTGCAGGCATAGACGGCTTCGTTTTCAGCTCCGGTACGGGTATGCATGTTTACCTGTCGCCCGAAGAGTCGAAATCGCTCATAGAACGCGGCGCGCGCATTGTTGCCGGACGGGCCAAAGTGATCGCCCAGACCTCAGCTCTGCTCACGGCCGATGTGGTCGACAGAACAAAGTTCGCCAAGGATTCTGGCGCTGACGGCGTCATGCTCCTGCCGCCGTTCTTCGAAGGCCCTTCGAATGACGACAGCGTATTCGACTTCTATGCCGAAGTGGCCAAGGTCGGTGTGCCCATCATTGGATACAACGTGCCACAGGCGGTCGGTATATGCATAACCCCTGATCTGCTTCGCAGGCTCTGCGAACTTCCCGAGTTCCGTGCGATCAAGGATAGCAGTGGAGACTTGGCTGGACAGGTCAAGCTGATCGGGACTGGCCTGGAAATCCTAAATGGTGCCGATCCGCTCGTGCCCTTCTCCCTATTTGCCGGTTGTTCGGGACTAATTTGGGGGGGCGCGAATGTTACCCCTCGTGCGTGCGTGGCAATCGTCAAGGCCGCGAAGGAAAATCGGTGGGACGATGTGCGGGACCAGTGGCACGCTCTGGAACCCATCATGTCGCTGCTTTGGCAGGGTGACTACGGCGGCTATGTCCCCAGCGCCTACGCGGCGGCCGAAATTACAGGTTACGGCAGCGGTGCTGTGAGAAAGCCTTTCAGGCCCGTGCCCGCGGAACGAATTGCGGCGCTTAGAGCGGCGCTCGGCCCATTGGCCGAGCAAGAATCGGCACGATGATCAACAAGACGTTCCATGCGCGCCGTCTTCCCGACCATGGCGCGCAATCCGGCTGGACGGCACTGCTCCCTCCCAGGACCCCAAGGCCCGCGCTTGATGGTAACATCAACTCCGATGTCGTCATCATCGGCGCGGGCTTTGCGGGCCTGGCAGCCGCCGTCAGGTTAGCGGATCTTGACCCGAAACTTTCGGTAGTTCTTCTGGATGCCGATGTTGTCGGAAACGGTGCCAGCGGTCGCAATTCTGGATTTCTAATTGATTTGCCCCACGACATCTCCTCCGGCAATTTCGGAGTGGATGGTGCCGCTAAAAGCCGCGACGAGATAGTGGTCGCTCGGACAGCCATCCAGCACTATGCCGGCCTGGCGCAGGAGAATAGCTGGGGCAAGGACATTTTTGATCCAAGTGGCAAATACAGTGTCGCCATCACCAACGCCGGCACGGAGCATCTTGCGGCGTACTCGTCCCAACTCAATTCAATGGGCGAACCTAACCAGTTGCTCAATGTAGCGGAGATAGAGGAACTTACGGGGACGCGATCGTTCAGGTCAGGACTCTTCACCCCTGGCGCCGTCATGGTTCAGCCCGCCGCCATGGTGAGGGCCATTGCGGATTTGTTTCAGGAGCCCGTGAGGCTGTTCGAGCGGACGCCGGCCCTCTCCATCGAAACCTCATCAACAGGCTGCGTGGTGAAGACTCCAAAGGGCGCGGTTAGTGCAGGCCGTGTGATCTTGGCGACCAATGGCCATGCCGAGAGCTTTGGATTCGGTAGCGGAGAACTTCTCCATGTCTTCACATACGCCTCGCTAACCGAGCCGTTCGCTCCTTCTGCGCTTGGCGGAGCCAGGAAATGGGGAGCGACACCGGCGGCGCCGATGGGCACGACGATCCGACGTATCAATGGAGCCGATGGCGACCGACTTCTCATACGCTCGCGCTACACCTACAACCCCAATATTGTAGCCAGCGCGGGCTCGGTGAAGAGAGCGGGTGCCCTTCACGATCGCAAATTCATGGACCGCTTTCCCGATCACCGTCACTTGAAAAAAATGCAATATCGCTGGGCGGGTGCAATGGCGCTCACTCGGAATTCCGTGCCCCTGTTCGGCCAATTGGAAGAAGGAATCTTCGCTGCATGTGCGTGCAACGGCATAGGCGGGACCAAGGCCACATCTGCAGGCATCGCTGCAGCCGAGCTCCTGGCCGGCCATCGGTCCCCGCTCGGCGATATCTTCAGCGCGTTCGACAAGCCCCAGACTTTGCCCCCGCGACCGTTGACCCACGTGGGCGCGCGATTGAACCTCGCATACAGAGAATGGCGCGCCGGACGCGAATAGCTCACTTTTGGGGCCGCTTTCGGGCCTGGCCACGGTTCATAAATCGAACGCTGGCCTAAAGGCGCGATCTGCATTGCAGCTCCGGCTGGTCGGCCGCAAAATGGAATGCACTGCCCCAAATCAAGGGCGCCCAAGGGCCGCAATTTACTTTTTCTCGGGGCTGGGATAACCATTAGGTATGTCGAAGGATTATCGACGGCTGCCGTTGAGTGCACTACGTGCATTTGAAGCTGCTGCACGTCACATGAGCTTTACGAAGGCTGCCAACGAGCTCTCGGTCACTCAAGCTGCCGTCAGCCGCCATATCTTGACGCTCGAGGACCACCTCGACACCCAGCTTTTCAATCGCGGAAACCAAAAGGTTTCGCTCTCCCAGGCGGGGGAGGAGTTGTTTGAAGCAACGACCCTCAGCCTGGCTCACATCGCCACGGCCTTTGACAGCGTACGAAGGGGGCAAAAGGCCCGGAGGTTGACTGTCGGGATGCCGATGTCCTTCGGAACCATGTTCATGAGCCACAGGATCGGCGATTTTATCATGAACAATCCGAACATTGATCTGCACCTGGTTTCTCTCGAACGAAGCCCTGCGCCGGCGACGGACGGTTTTGATGTGTCCGTAGTGATGGGGCATCTACCGCGGCCGGGGTTTACGGCAACCGAGCTTTTCGCCGAGGAAGTTTTCCCGATCTGCGGTAAATCATATCTGCCGCACTCGCCGCGCATTGTGACGCCCGGTGATTTGGTCAACGAGGTGCTCCTGGATATGGACGATCAACATTGGTCGGTCTATCCTTGGTCGCCCTTCAACTGGGCGGGCTGGCTCGAACAGTTTGGAGTTTCGGCTCCTTTCAAGCGTGCGATTACGTTCAATAACTACTCAACGATGATCCAGTCCGTAATCAGAGGGTTTGGTATCGGGCTGGGGTGGCGTCACGTGGTGAGTGATTACCTCAATGAAGGCGCGTTGATACGACCCTTGACCGAAAGCTATTTGACTGGTCGAAAGCATCATCTGGTGATCCCGGATGCCGCGCTTGACCGAGAAGACGTCCAGATTTTCCGCGATTGGCTCATCACTCAGGTTGCAGACCTGAATCCGATGGCGTCGGTGGGCGGCAGCCATGGACCGGCATCCGCGGCACGCCCTGACGATATTAGACCGACAGAAGCGCCATCGGACGATATATCTAGTCCCGCCGCTACGATAGCAGATTAAGGGCGCGTTAGCTGGACCGATAGAGCCCTTCCTTCATTTCCGGCCAGGTGTCCGTGATCGCGTACCCTTCCGGGTAGGGGTCGTCCTTTTCCAGAATGTAAGCGCATTTAGCGGTGATCCAGGTACGGCCGCTAACTGCCGTAATGATGGCGTCATAGTCCCCCACTTTTGTGGTAGCGACGATTTCCCCGGTAAACGTGGAGTCGATCAGCGACTTGTGAGTGAACCGGTCTCCTTCTCCAATTTCGCCCTTGGCATGCATCACAGCCAGGCGTGCAGACGTTCCCGTGCCGCAGGGGCAACGATCTATCCGTCCAGGCGAAACGATCACGGCGTTCTTCGACTCTACTCCCTGTTCTGACCGCTTGATTGGGGTTACGAACATCGTTTGTGTAATACCCGGGAGCTCAGAGTTTAGCGGGTGGGACACCGGTATTTGTGCCGCGGCAGCTGCCTTGATTTCCTGTCCCAAGTCGCTAAGCTGCCGGCCCTCCGATGCAACGAGGTCGAAACCGAACTGCTGCGCATCAACAATGGCGTACGTCATGCCCCCATAGCCTACGTCCACGATCAATTCGCCAAAGCCTGGAAGTTGAATTGTCTTGTTCAGGCAGTAAGCGAAAGCGGGTTGGTTGATGAACCGGACCGCACCGACCTTCCCGTCCGCGGTATCGCACTCGATCCCAATGAGGCCGGCGGGCGCTTCAAGCTTGAACCGGGTCACTGGGCCTGTGATCGGAACCATGCCAGTTTTCAGCATTGTAGTTGCCACGCTGATCGTGTTTCCACCGGACATTTCCGGATATTCTTCCGCCTCGGCGATAATGTATGCCGCTACCGCTTCCGGGTTTTCGGTAGGCACGATGAAGTTGACGGATTGGATCATGCTGCCACGGGGCTCGCGTAGAAAGAACAGGCGGATGTTGTCGTGATGCTTTCGGAAGAACTTCATTTTTTCAAATGCTGTTCCCGTGGGCAATTCGGGCAATCCGGAGACGACAACTTTCTCCACGTCGCCTTCGCAGTGGCAGTCATATGCCGTGAAGGTTGAGGAGATCGGGATTTCGTAGCTCGACAAGTTGGACATCTTGACCTTTCAAATCTCTTGAGCACTGGGCTATCGTCCGCAAGCCCTCTAGAGCCTGCGAGTTTATCGAAGTTGGTATCAAGAATAGCTGGCGACCGGGTCCCTTAGCACTTCAAGCCTAGGCGTCACTCCCAGGCCCGGCGTGTTAGGCGCTACGATGCGGCCTTCGATGACCTCAAATTCACCGTCGGCAGTCCGCAGCGAGACGAGCTTCCGGCAATCCAACACGCAGCGCAAGTATCGCTCGGGGAAGGTCTGGCCCAAGTGTACAACTCCAGCGAATGCAATGTCCGATCCAACTGTATCCATGACGGTTACGGTGTAACCCGCAGCAACGCCGATATCACGCTGGCGCCGGCCTCTCGTCAGACCACCATTCTTCGATATCTTGATGCTAAATCCCTCTGCTGCATCGTCAGCGATGAGCTGAGCGATCGATGCATCGCTCATAGCGAGCTCATCGAAGATAATGGGAATGTCGGTGCGCCGGCGCAGCGACATACACTCGCGCCATGTGGGACAGGGTTGCTCAAGTACGAAATCAACACCAGGCGGCAACAACCGCAGCATGCGAAGCGCCGTCTCAACCGTCATTCCGCCGTTCGCATCGGCTATGAAATACTCCCCGGGCTTCTTGTCTGCGACTGAAGCCGCAATCCGAGCCGCATCGTCGGCGGGCTCGCCTCCGATTTTAATCGAATGGCAGATATACCCGATCGCACGGTACTCCGTGACACGCCTTCGCATGTCGTCGGGATCGCCCATGTAGATTGATGATACGACCGGCATTCTGACATCTGTGCGTCCCCCCAATAGCTCGCACACCGGCAGGCCGACCGATTTGCCGAACAGATCCCAGCAGGCGACATCGAGCGCGGTTTTCGCATGCTCATGACCGAGGAGGGCTATGTCCATCGCATCGTTGATGCGGTCGACGCGTCTTGGGTCCAAGCCTATCAGGCTTGGCGCGATCTCGGCGATTCCAGATCGAACACCCAATGCATGAGCCGCGACATAGTTCGCGCCGAACGGAGTGCTTTCACCCCATCCCTCAAGGCCATTCTGCGTGGTTATGCGCACGATCGTTGCGTCGAAGGTCCGGTATTCACGCCCTCCCGACAATCGGTAGACGTCACCCGAGTAGGGTAGGTCTACCTGAAAAACATCAATTCTGGCAATCTTCAGTACAGACATCGTACTCTCTTTCAATCCGGTATGACGAGCACAAGCTTTCCGCTGATGGTTTTTGACAAAAACTCTTGCTGGGCTGTCACGATGTCTTTTAATGGATAGGTTTTCCCAACGAGCGGGCGGATTTCACCCTTCTCGATGTACGATACCAAGTTTCTGAAAACGACGTCGTCCTGGAATGTGCAGCCAAAAAAAGTGAGATCTTTGAGGTACAAGGTGCGCACATCGAGCTCGACGATGGGACCTGCTATCGCACCGCCGACCGCATAGCGTCCGCCCTTCCTTAAGACATCGAGGAGGTCGGCAAAAGCGGGGCCTGCGGCTACGTCGACCACAACGTCAACGGTTTCTTTTCCAAGGTGTTTGACCAGGCTTTCACCGCGGGGAACCACCCGGTCGGCGCCTAGCTGTCGCATTTCATCGGCCTTCATCGAGCCGGCGACTGCGGTTACAAAGGCTCCCCGCCTTTTCGCCAGCTGCACTGCCGCGGACCCGACCCCCCCAGACGCGCCGGTGATGACGACATGCTCGCCCGGCTTCACTCCGGCGCGATGAAGGAGGTTCTCGGCTGTCGAATAGGAGCATGACACCGAAGCAAGCTCGACGTCGCTCCAGTCGCAATCGATCGTATGGGCCTCACTTGAAGGCGCTTTCATGTACTGCGCGAAAGCCCCGTCGCACTCAGAGCCAAACACCCAGCTCTCCATCGGCCGGTAGTTGACATAAAAGCGAAGGGTGTTTGCATTGATGACGCGCTCTCCAAGACGGCTGGGGTCCACGTCCTTCCCGACGCGAACGATACGACCACAACAGTCCGCTCCCTGGATTCGTGGAAAGGACATGGGCACACCCGTCCAGGTCGCGTCGAGATCCTGCGCCTGCGTGGCACCCTCATCGGTGCTGCTTTTCACACTTTTCGAATACCAGCCGATGCGCGTGTTTATGTCAGTATTGTTGACACCTGCAGCAGCAACACGGATCAGGACTTCCGCCGGGCCAAGGGTCGGAACGGGGATGTCGCTGCGGTACTCAAGCTTATCGAAGCCGCCGTGCCCGACAAGGAGCACCCCGGTCATCACTTCTGGAATTTCGGCGGCAGAACCTCTCGAGAACTCCACGGGTTCGCTGCTCATCCCGCCAATATCCCTTCGTGATCCTTTCGTGATTTACTTTACTCGCGGACCCGTACCGGCGACGCTAGCGAGACAGCTCTAACAAAACAACTGGACGAAAAGTTATGTATAGCAAGATTAAATGTTATGAGGCGGCAGGCCTTTTTTCCAAAGCTGGTTTGCGGCGGCGGACCCACCCACTGGTAATCATCTGCGACGATCGTCTGTCACATTCATTTGAGCCGCATAACTTTACCTAGCGGCGCGCATAACTTTTTATCAGGTTGTTTTGGAGTGCGTGCGTCGCTAGCGTTTCCAGGATCAGGGACGGACTCTCACGCCGCGCTGGATCTCCATAGGAGTCTATCAGCGGTTGTCGGTGCCTCATGACGCAGCCAAGCGATACCATCTGTGCTGGCGTCGCGTTGTACACACTCTGGGGAGGTTCACATGGGTTTTTTCAGCAGAAACGGTGACCGTCTGCCCAAGCTGTTCGGGAGTCTTGCCGCAGACGTCAAGCAAGGCGGAATGGACAGACGGGAATTCCTGGCACTCGCTTCCATCTTTGGCGCATCAACGGCTGTCGCGTACTCAAGGCTGGGTGCGGTTCCGTCGGCGCATGCGGAAGAGACAGCGATCAAAGGCGGAACTTTGCGCATCGCCATGATCGTCTACGGCGCGAAGGACCCGCGGACTGTTGACGTTTCAGAGCTGGCCAACATTTACCGTCAGTTCCTGGAACCATTGGTCAAATACACGACCGAATACACTTTTGAGCCGCGGCTGCTTGAGAGCTGGGACACAAGTGAAGACGCCAAGGAATATGTCTTGCACCTGAGAAAGGGTGTGAAGTGGAACAATGGCGACGATTTCACTGCGGACGACGTCATCTTTAACTTCAATCGTTGGTGTGAGAGGGACGCGGCCGGCAACTCGATGGCCACGCGGTTGAGTTCACTAATCGACGAGAAAACCGGCAAGGCCCAGGATGGCGCCATCATTAAAGTCGATGACCACACCGTGAAGCTCAAGCTGTCGAAACCCGACATCACCATTATTCCGGGAATTTCCGACTATCCTGCGCTCGTCGTTCACCGCGACTTCGAGAGAAATGGCTCTAATCTCATTGCTCACCCGGTCGGTACGGGCCCGTTCGAATTGGTTTCGTGGGATGTCGGCCAGAAAGCTGTTCTCAAACGTCGGACAAACGGGCAGTGGTGGGGCGGTGAAGCGTACCTGGACGAGATCCAATTCATCGACTACGGGTCCGATGCGACAGTCGTCCCGAGTGCGTTCGAGTCTGGCGAGATCGATGCAAATTACCAGACCTATGCGAACAGCATCGGATCATATGATCAACTCGGGCTTGTGATATCGGAAGCAAAGACTGCGACAACTCTGTTGTGCCGCACCCAGGTCACAAACAAGCCCTATGACGACCAACGCGTGCGCAACGCCTTGCAATTGGCGGTCGACAATGCCTCAATCCTTCAGATTGCCAACGATGGCCGCGGCACGGTTGCGGCTAACTATCATGTAGCGCCCATTCATCCCGAGTTTTACCCTCTTCCTGAAAAGAAGCGGGATATGGAAGCATCGAAGCGTCTGATGACCGAGGCTGGTCAGGTGGACTTCGAGCACAATATCATTAGCCCGGACACGGATTGGCTAAAAGACGCCGGCGACGCGATAGCGGCGCAGTTCCGCGAGACAGGCTTTAAGGTCAAGCGGACGGTCCTTCCCAGCAGCACCTTTTACAATGACTGGCTTAAATATCCACTTTCGATCACGAACTGGAACCACCGGCCACTTGGCGTACAGAATTTGGTTCTTGCCTATCGCAGCGGTGTCGCGTGGAACGAGACCGGGTGGTCAAACCCTAAGTTCGACGAGAAGCTGGACGCGGCATTGGCGGTGCCAGACCCGGCCAAGAGGAAAGTGCTGATGCAGGACATTGAAACGCTTTTGCAAGATTCCGGTATCATCATACAGCCCTATTGGCTTTCGGTGTTTCACCATTCCACCAAGCAGGTCAAGGACTTTCCGATGCACCCGACGTTTGAGATGGACCTCGGCAAGGTTTGGCTCGCAAAGGCGTAGATGTGCTGGAGGCCTGAGGCACCGTCCCACGCCGATGGTGTAAGGAAGCTGCCGTCGGGATCACTTACTCCCTGGCGCTGCTTCCACGCTTTGATGCCCCGAACCGTCACCACGAGCTGAACGCGTTTACTGCTCATTGCCGGCAGTGAGAAGTGCTTTGCAATAGTATTTGGCTCATGCGTTGCTGTCTCCTTGGCCGCAGCCAGCGCGTGGCGGCGTGGGGTGATCAGCCCCCCGCTGGTCTGACACTTGGTGCAAGAGCGAGCAGCGGCACTTATAAGTGCAGATCAAGTGTTATTAGGCGAGCAGTTACCTACCGTCGGATAACATTTAGGCTCGCGATACATAACTTTTTATCCGGTTGTTTTGTTAGGCTCGCGTCGCTAGCGTTTCGAGAACGTTAAGAGGGGATACCCTCATGTTTGGCCTGAGGGATCCAGGTCACAATGGGAGTCAACAAAATGCTGAACACCCAAAGACTTCTTTAGGTCTCCTATATGTCCGGCGCCGACTGCCAAGTCGGCCTAGTGCTGCGCTTGCAGGTGGGCGAAAGACTGTGAATGCGGGCGACGATCATTTGGTGTTAAGGCCCGTGTCGTCTGTGACGAAAGTCCTGGTTGAAAGGAATTTTGGTGAAGTTCGAAGACGTTTTGGACCCTTTCAAAAGCTGGCACATACCGTTTGATCGATGGGTCGCTGATGGCTTGGGTTGGGTTGTCGAACAATACCGTCCGTTTTTTCAAAGCTTGAAGTGGCCTATCGACCAGCTTCTCAAGGCGTTTGACAGCGCACTTAATGGAATCCCCCCCGTCATAACAATCCTTTGCTTTGGATTGATCGCTTGGCAAATTGCCGGGTGGCGCCTGGCGCTTCAGATCGTTGGCCTGTTGGTAGTCATCGGGTTCCTCGGCATCTGGGGTGAAACGATGACAACCCTGTCTCTCGTTTTCACCGCGGTTCTTTTCTGCACGATGGTGGGCATTCCGCTGGGCGTGTCGGCCGCGCGAAGCGACCGCGCTGCCGCGATATGCCGGCCAATTCTCGACACAATGCAGACGATCCCATCCTTCGTCTACCTCGTACCTGTGGTGATGTTGTTCGGCATCGGCAACGTGCCAGGCGTCATTGTAACGATCGTTTTTGCCCTCCCGCCCGTTATCAGGCTGACAACGCTAGGCATTCAGCAGGTCTCCGAAGAGGTCGTGGAGGCCATGCGTGCCTTTGGAGCCTCAGACAGTCAACTTCTATTTAAGGCTCAAATTCCGCTGGCTCTCCCGAGCATATTGGCGGGTGTGAACCAGACGTTGATGATGTCACTGTCAATGGTTGTTGTCGCCTCCATGATCGCAGTGGGGGGGCTCGGGCAAATGGTTCTGCGCGGCATAGGGCGCCTCGATATCGGTCAGGCTACAACAGGCGGAACAGGTATTGTCCTTCTAGCGATCATTCTAGACCGCTTGACCCAATCCGCGATGTCCAAGAGCAGACAGTTAGCTCACGTTGCTTGGCACAAGCGGGGCCCAGCTGCGTTCGTCACAGGTTTTGTCAAAACCTTCCAAGGCCCTCCGGCGGCACGTGAAGGATTGGAAAGTGGCCGGCAACGAGTGTCTAGTTAACAACAATGGGAGCAAATATGAGCGATTGGTGTAAAATTGGATGGCGGGGGCTTGCCGCTGCTGTGACAGTGCTAGGCACCTTGGCGGTGTCTTGTGGATATGTGACTGCCGAGAACCTTCCGGGCACTGGCGTCACCGTCAGGCCTTTGTATAACGGCATTGCAGAAGAATTATTTGAAGCCTACGTGGTAAAGTTAGGCCTCGAGGATCTGGGGTATACCGTAGACGAGCCGTCCCAAACCCAGGTTCCCGTTGCCCATATAGCCGTGGCCAACGGTGATGCGGATTACTACACGCCGCACTGGTACCCCTTGCATATCGCATTTGCTGAGAAGGCCGGGGGCGATGCCAAGGCTCATCGGGTCGGCACGCTCGCAAAGAACTCAATCCAGGGTTACTCCATCGATAAAGCTACGGCTGACAAGTATGGAATTGAGACGATCGATCAGTTGAAAGACCCGAAGATCGCCAAACTTTTCGATATAGATGGCGACGGTAAAGCCGACCTTTACGGCTGTGAGCCTGGCTGGGGATGCGAACGTATCATTGAACATCACCTTGATGCGTATGGCCTTCGGGCTACCGTAACGCATAATCAGGGTGAGTATTTCGCTTTGATTGCAGACGTTATCCAACGGGTGCAGTCCGGCAAACCAGTGCTGTACTATGGATGGACCCCGACATGGGTCAACGGGATTCTTCGCCACGGGGAAAACGTTTCATGGCTGACCGTCCCGTTCACGGCGTTGCCCGACGAACAATCTGGCGCGGAGACGACGGTTCCAGGCATTGGAAACCTCGGGTTCTCGGTGAACACTCATCACGTGTTTGCAAACAACGTCTTCCTCGAGAAAAACCCTGTCGCCAACAAATGGTTCGAGCAAGTCGAGATCCCGATTCAGGACATCGATGACGAGAACCTTCTCATTCACAAGGGTGAGAAATCCAACGAGGACATTCGTCGTCATGCCGAGGACTGGAAGAAGGCGCACCTCGATCAGTGGAACGGCTGGATAGCCCAGGCAAAGCAGGCAGCAAAGTAGTCGCCAGACAGATTGACTCGCCCGGTGGCTTTTGGCCGCCGGGCGGAGCTCCTCCAACTTGGAAACCACCTTTGGCAGCGCACGCTATAGAATTCAGGGACGTTTGGAAGGTCTTTGGGGCAACTTCAAAGTTTAATCTTGCCGACATCCAGCGCGACTACCTCTCGAAGGCTACTCTCCTCGAAAAACATGGTTGCGTGGTTGCCGTCGCCGGCGTCTCCTTCAAGGTTGAAGCCGGGGAGATCTTCTGTGTCATGGGACTTTCCGGCAGCGGAAAGTCAACACTAGTTCGCCATGTGAATCGGCTGATTAAACCCAGCGCCGGCCAGATCATTGTTGGCGGCGAGGACATCAACCTGAAATCCGAAAAAGCGATGCGCGAGCTTCGCGCCCGGTCGATCGGAATGGTGTTCCAGAATGTGGCGCTGCTGCCGCACAGGACAGTCCGTGACAATGTGGCATTAAGCCTTGAGCTCAGGAAAGTCAGCGTCAGGCAACGCTATGAGATTGCAGAAGAAAAGCTGGAGCTGGTCCAGCTGGCCGGCTGGGGCGACCGCTATCCCGATGAGCTTTCAGGAGGGATGAAGCAGAGAATTGGCCTTGCCAGGGCCTTGGCGGCCGATCCCGCCATCCTGTTGATGGATGAACCATTTTCAGCACTCGATCCTCTCATTCGCCGGGAATTGCAGGACCAGTTCAAAGAGCTATCCAACAAGTTGCGCAAGACGACGCTCTTCATAACCCATGATTTGGACGAAGCCGTCCGGCTGGGGCACCAGATCGGTGTCATGAAAGACGGCAAGATGCTTCAGATCGGCTCTCCTGAAGACATCCTCGGGAGCCCAAAGGATCCGTACGTCGAAAAATTTGTCCAGGGAAGCAGCCGGTTGAAGCTCTTGAAGGCCGAGGCGGTAATGTCGCCCCTATCGAACTATGCGGGCTGGGGCGAGGGCAGGGCTCTGGCCGACGCGCCACGCCTGGGACCGCACGCCGGAATCAAAGAACTGATCGCTTTGTCCAATCGACATGACAACCGGCCGCTGGTGGTCGTTGACGACGCGGGAGCTGACATAGGAATTGTCACGGCGTCGTCTCTCCTGCGCGGCATACAGGATCGGCTTTAGGGTTGGCCATGAGCATAACCTCAGTTCATAAGCTACATCATTTTTAGTTGTTAGTTTCGGGTGGAGTTCTGCCCTATATTCTGACGTCAATCAGGGAATAGTAAGAGATGTCCGCAAGATCAGGTGGCCGGGACGCCCGACAGAAGCTGCGTTCCGAGAGGTCGGTAACGTTCATGCCGTCGTTGGAGCGGGGTCTTCCTTATATGGATTTGTTGAGCCCTGACGAATTGCTTAGGCTCCACGACTACTCGATGCAGATACTTGAAGAGATAGGCATCGAATTTCGCGATGACGAAGCCGTTGAAATGTGGCGCGCAGCAGGTGCCAATGTGACCGGTCAGCGCATCAGAATCGACAGAAACCAGCTGATGGAGCTCGTGGCAAAGGCACCCGAGTACATTACGATCCACGCGCGAAACCCGGCCAAGACGGTCACGATCGGGGGACGGAAAACGATCTTTACACCAGCGTATGGGTCGCCGAATGTGCTTGATCTCGAAGGCAAGCGGCGGAATTCGACGATTGCTGATTTTGTGAACTTTGCAAAGCTCGCCTATCAAGCTCCCGCGATGCATATGACGGGTGGCGTTCTATGCGAGCCAATGGACATCGCCGTCCCCAGGCGCCACCTGCACATGAATTACAGCTTGATAAAGTACTCGGACAAGCCGTTCATGGGCGCGGTTACCTCCGGCGAAAGGGCCGAAGACACCGTCACCATGGCCAAGATCGTTTTCGGTGACGAATTCGTTCACAACAACACGGTGATGGTCTCGATCGCCAACTGCAATTCGCCGCTCGTATGGGACGCGACGATGCTGGATGCGGTCAAAGTGTACGCAGCGAGCAATCAGGCTATTCTCTTCACCCCCTTTGTTCTGGCTGGCGCAAGCACCCCGGCAAGTACAGTGGCCGCAGTCGCCCAGCTCAATGCCGAAGCACTGGCCGGCATAGCCTTCGCCCAGCTGGTGAGGCCGAGCGCGCCTTCCATTTACGGACAGTGGCTGGCAACCGTTTCGATGAAAAGCGGCGCGCCAATGGCCGGCACCCCCGAAATAGACCACATGAACATGCTGGTCGGCCAACTGGCCAGACACTACAAACTCCCTTGGCGGTGTAGCGGTAGTTGCACCAGTTCAAAGCTTGTCGATGCCCAGGCCGGCTATGAAGCAGCCCGCAATATGTATGGTGTCTTGATTGCAGGTGCAAACTTCGTCTTATCCTCCACCGGTTACCTCGAAGGGGCCCTCACACAAAGCTACAGCAAGTTCATGCTCGATGCCGAGCAGATGGTTATGTTCTATAAGCTCGGTCAGGGTCTCGTGAAGAGCGAGCTGGATGAAACGATGGACGCGATCCGCCAGAGCGAGCCGGGCGGCCACTATTTGGGAACTGCACATACTCTCAAGAACTTCGAACAGGCATTCTTCGTCCCAGAGTTGATGGACCACGACAGCTTCGAGCAGTGGAGCTTTGCTGGCGCCCGGGATGCCAACACGCGGGGCCGAGATGCAGCTGTGCGGGCCTTGAAAGAATATCAGGCGCCGCCGCTCGATGAAGCAATAGACGAACAGCTTCTCGACTTCATGAAGCGTCGGGAACTCGATATCGGCGAAGCCGTCCTGTAGGCGCAAATGCAATCGCTGTTGAGCAGCAGACACCGGTGAGCGACACGCTGGGGGGTGAATGAAACGCCTGTCCTAGATGGCGAACCGTCAGAGCTGGGCGGAAGGAGCATGGATGGAACTTATCCATTAGCCTGCCAGGACACCCGGTCAGCAGGCCACACCCGCCAAGTTCCTCGGATTCGTGACGAACTCGAGGATTCCTTTGTGAAACGCATGGACCAATTTTGATGAATGTACGTCCCGATATCAGTGCGATGAATCCGTCGAGCACCGCAGAGGTGCCGTCACAGGCGGGCCGCCCGATCGAGCTGGTGGTACTGGTACTTCCGGGGTTTTCGAATCTGGCACTCCACGCTTTTATCGAGCCGTTCCGCATCGCAAACACGGTGACGCGGCTGAAGCTGTTTACGTGGAGGATCGCAGGACTCGACAGACGGCCTGTTGAAGGTGCGAGCGGCATTTCGGTTGCTGTGGATGTGACAATTGACGAGCTCAATACCTGTTCAGGCCACCGGGGCCCAAATCACCTCGTAATTGTCGCCGGTGAGCCAGTGGGACGGCGGTTGAGCCCACAATTCAATAATTTTCTCCGCATCATCGCACGCCGCGGTGTGCCCATATCCGCATTGGGGACAGCGACATGGCTGCTCGCGCAGACCGGTCTTCTGGCGGGAGCACGCTGCACGATCCACTGGTCACGGCTCGCCGCCTTCTCTGAAGTGTTCAGCCAGCCTCAAATTAGAGACTCTCTGTTCGTCAAGGATGGGCAGTTTTCAACGTGCGCGGGTGAACTGGCATCGTTTGACCTGGCAGTCGACATGATCGCCAATCATGTCGGCGCTTTTACGGCACAGGAGGTCTGCCGGCACGTGACCGTCGAAGGCCAGCGCTCAGGTACGAACCGGCAGACGGGACCAACAGGACTCGCCTTTGCCGGTGTCAGCGATAAACTACTTATGGCTATGCGGATCATGGAAGAGAACGTTGAATATCCGCTCACCATGAGCGAAGTGGCAGAACGTTCCGGCGTGTCGCGGCGCCAGTTGGAGCGGTTGTTTGCAGCGCACGTCCACGTGCCGCCGGTACGCCATTATCTTCGGGTCCGAGTCGATCACGCCAAGCGCCTGATCGAAGGCACAAGCATGCCGATTATCGATATCGCGATAGCTTGCGGGTTTTTGTCCCCTTCACACTTCGCAAAGTGCTTTAGGGTGTTTAACGGAATTTCGCCGCAACAGTGTCGTGCAACCGTGCCGGCCTGGGTCGGACCCGGCCTCGGTTAGAGCAAAGAACAACAACGAACTGCCTACCAATAAGGTCAGGTCTACCGTTTCGCGGTATGCCGGCGGAAACCGATCAGTCGAGCCGATGCCGGGCTGAGCGGAAGTGCTAGGACATCGTCAGCGATTTCAAGCGCTTTTGGTAGTGTGGCCGATCAGGCCTGGTCAGCTAGCACTACTTTGGCAGATTTTTAGTTCCGGGAGCGTTTCGAGGATTCCCAAGAGCGGTTTTGCGTGATTCATGAGAGGTCGGCTGTTGGAGGGGCCGGCCATGAACAGGGATTGGCAACTCGATCTGGAGCGGTGGCTTGAGCCGTTCGTCTCGGCGTTGAGGCACAAGACGCGTGCGCGGATGTGTCCGGCCTATATTGCTGGGCTGATTGGCCTTGGGGATCGCAAGAGCGTCCAACCGATGGCTGCGCGCGACGCAGGCGTCAACTATGACCAGCTGCACCACTTCATCGCGAGCGGCGTGTGGGATGCTGCGCCGCTGGAGAAGGTGCTGCTCGCGGAGGCCGACAGACAAGTTGGCGGGAACGATGCGTGGCTGATCGTGGACGACACCGCGCTCCCCAAGAAGGGGCGCCACTCGGTCGGCGTCGCGCCGCAATATGCCTCGGCGCTTGGCTGCCAACTGCCAGACGCTGGTGTCGCTGACGCTGGCCTCTGGCGAAGTGCCGGTCATGGTGGGGCTGCGACTGTTTCTGCCCGAGAGCTGGACTTCCGATCCCGCCCGGCTCGACCGTGCCGGTGTGCCCGAGGACCATCGTGCCTACAGGACCAAGCCCGAAATCGCGCTGGCCGAGATCGACCGGGCTCGCGCAGCCGGCTTACGCTTTGGCTGCGTGCTCGCCGATGCCGGATATGGCTTGAGCGCCCCCTTCCGGCAGGCGCTCACCGAGCGCGGCCTTACCTGGGCCGTCGGTATCCCGTTCAAGCAGAAGGTCTATGCCGCCGACGTGGCGATGATCTTCCCCGTTGCCGGACACGGCCGCCCGCGCCGCCGGCATATCCCCGATGTGAAGTCGATGACCGCGCAGGCGATGCTGGAAAAAGCCCAATGGCGGACGGTCAGTTGGCGGCGTGGCACCAAAGGCCGCCTCTCGGCCCGCTTCGCCGCTGTCCGTGTCCGGGTTGCAGATGGCCCACCCCAGCGCATCCGCGACATGGGCGCTCAGCATCTGCCTGGCGAGGAGGTCTGGGTGATCGGCGAGCACCGCTCGACCGGCGAGCGCAAATACTACCTCTCCAACTTGCCCGCCGACACCCCGCTCAAGCAGATCGCAGGCGCCATCAAGGCGCGCTGGGTCTGCGAGCAGGCGCATCAGCAGCTCAAGGAGGAACTTGGCCTCGACCACTTCGAGGGGCGCTCATGGACGGGCCTGCACCGGCACGCGCTGATGACGATGATCGCCTACGCCTTCCTGCAATCTCGCCGCCTCAAACAAGCGGGAGGGGGAAAAAAGAATCCTCGGCCCGCCGCCCCAACCGAGCCTACCCGCCGTCAGGCAAGCCATCCTCACCGCGCTCGCGCAGCCGCCCCCAATCCGTTGTCCCCACTGCCGCAGAACCATCTCCGCTAAAAATCTGCCAAAGTAGTGCTAGGGTCAGGACTCATTGATCCAGAAGATGAAGGCTGCAGCGAAAGCGATCGCCGACAGGAAGGTGTGAGCACATCGGTCGTATCTGGTGTGGATGCGCCGCCAGTCTTTGAGGCGTGCGAACGTGTTCTCGATCCTGTGGCGTTGTCGGTATAAAACGGGATCGTAGCTGTGCTGAACACGATGCTTGGCATGGGGTGGGATGCATGGCGTGATACCGCGCTCGACGAGCGCCTGGCGGAAGGCCGCTGAACTGTAGGCCCGATCGGCCAGCAGGGCGTTGGCGGCGGGCAAATCCTCGATCACTGCCGCAGCAGTCTTGTGATCATTGGCCTGCCCTTCGCTCAGATGCAGCAGCCGCGGGCGTCCCTTGCCGTCACAGACCACCTGCAGCTTGGTGGTCAGGCCGCCGCGGCTACGTCCGATACATCGGGGTAGAGCCCCTTTTTGAGCAGGCTCGCCGCCGTGCGATGTGCTTTGAGATGGGTGGCATCAATCATCAGATTGTCCGTTTGACCGCCCTGCGCGGCCAGTTCCGCCAGAATGCGGTGGAACTGTCAGGAATTCTGTGCGCGAGGCCGGTTTCGTCATTGGCTGACGAACCTTTCGCCGAAGACGACGGCGAACTGGGTCTTGGCCTCGAACCATTCGCGCGGCGGTCGTTTCCATTCCTCGGCCGCGTGGTTCAGCACCAAATATAGCAGCTTCATGGCCGCATCGTCACTGGGGAAGTGTCCCCGGGTGCGGACGGCGCGGCGCAGCTTGGAGTTCAGCGCCTCTATGGCGTTCGTAACCGGTATGATCATGACGGTGCCATCCGATCCCCGCTGGAGATGAGCGATTTTCGGCGCATGGTGCGACCATCCGGGACAGGGGCACCGGGAGCACGCCAAGTGCGGGCAGGCCGATGTATTCGATGAGCTGCGAGCTCGCGTTAGTAGCTGGCCGCCCCTGTGACCTGCCCGGTTGCGCCGAGAGCGCGGATCCGTAGGTGTCGCGTCGCCCGCCGGCTCCCGACTGTTTGAGGAGAGGGAGCCGATGAGACGTGTGATTGGAATGGACATCCACCGCACCTTTGCGGAGGTGGTGGTTTGGGAAGACGGCCGGCTGGCGCCATCACGGACGGGTCGACATGACCCGCTCGGGACTGGAAGGGTTCGGCCGCAGTTTGCGACGGACGGATGAGGTTGTCGTCGAGGCCACGGGCAACGCCATGGCGGTGGTGCGAGTTCTGTCGCCCTATGTCGGCCGGGTGATTGTCGCCAACCCGATGCAGGTGAAGGCGATCGCCCATGCCAGGATCAAGACCGACAAGATCGATGCCGGCGTTCTGGCGCAGCTCCATGCCAGCGGCTTTCTCCCGGAGGTCTGGGTACCTGACGAGCGGACCGAGCGGCTTCGCCGCCTCGTCGCGCGGCGCAACCAGGTCGTGCGGCATCGCACGCGCGTGAAGAACGAGGTGCATGGCATCCTGCAGGCGCACCTCGTGCCGAAGTGCCCGCATGCCGATCTGTTCAACAATCGCGGTCGCGCCTGGCTCGAGCGGCAGGTGCTTCCCGACGACGAGCGGGCCGCTATCGCCCGCCACATCCGCGAGATCGATCGCCTGGCCGAGGATCTGGCTGACCTCGATCGCGACATCGCCCGGGAAGCGGTTGATGATGCGCAAGTCCGGCGGCTTCAGACGATCACCGGCGTCAATGTCATCGTCGCGAGCGGTATCATCGCCGCGGTCGGCGACATCCGGCGGTTCCGCGAGCCGCAGAGGCTGGTGAGCTACTTCGGCCTCAATCCGCGTGTGCGCCAATCCGGTCTTGGCTTGGCGCAATATGGCCGGATCAGCAAACATGGGCGTTCCCATGCCCGCGCCATGCTGGTCGAGGCCGCCTGGGCGGCGGCGAAGGCGCCCGGATCGCTCAGGGCCTTCTTCCTACGCATCCGCAACAAGCGTGGTCATCAGGTCGCAGCTGTGGCGGTCGCCCGCAAGCTCGCGGTGCTGATCTGGCATCTGCTGACAAAGGAGCAGGACTACTTCTGGGCTCGCCCGGCGCTGGTGGCGGCAAAGCAGAGGCAGCTCGCTCTCAAGGCCGGCGCGCCGGGCGAGCGCGGTGTCGGTCGCCGCGGTTCGGCTTACGCTTACAACGTGAAGGAGTTGCGAAACAGCGAGAAAGCCGCGGCCGAGAATGCCGAGCGTGCCTACGAGCTAATGGTTCGGCATTGGCGGCCACGCGGGCCGAAGCGGCGCACGGACGCCACAAAGGAGGAACGACTATAACGGCTGCGTGGCGGCACTCTCATCCTCTCGCACCACTCTTTGCCTCGTGGTCGTCCGTGCCGGACAAATATAGCATAAGGAATGTGCCGGCACGACCGCTGCCTCGGTCCGCTCCAGACTGGCGCCGTGCTCGACCCAGTCAAGGCGTGGCCTGGAAACCTCGCAGCCGGCCGTGCCGCCATCGCGCCGGCCAGCCTTGACTGCGTCTCGACACGCTCGCATGGGAAATCCTGTGGGCCGGGACGAAGAAACAGGCTCATCTGAGCCGAACAAAGAAACGCAACAGGAATCGAAAAAGTCGAAATCAGGCTTGTCGATGTCATCCGTGGTGTAGATGATCCGCCGCACGCTTTCGGGATAGGCAAAGAATGGGACGACGTGCTGCCAATTGCGCCGCCAGCTTTGGGTG
>NZ_JAMYKY010000048.1:0-26040 GCF_040317695.1 Mesorhizobium sp. M1403
TCAAATCCCCCGCAAACAAGCGAACAACCGCCGCAACCCCGCCGCCGCAAGCTTTTGCTCATGACTGCGCAACAGGTCCACAAGGAGAGAAGGAAGAAGCGCAAACCCTTGCCGCTCCCGGCTGCATCGGTTAGGACACCCGCGCCGTGGAAATCGGTTATTTTAACCGATCCCCGGAGCGCCACGAAACACCGAGTACCCATCCCATGGCCGACAAATCCGAAAAGATGAAAGCGCGGCTGCCGCGCGGCTTTGTCGACCGCGGCGCCGACGATCTGCGCGCCGTCGAGAAGATGATGGCGACGATCCGCTCGGTCTTTGAGCTTTACGGTTTCGAGCCGGTCGACCAGCCGCTGATCGAATACACCGATGCGCTCGGCAAATTTTTGCCCGACCAGGACCGACCGAACGAGGGCGTGTTCTCGTTCCAGGACGACGACGACCAGTGGCTGTCGCTGCGCTACGACCTGACCGCGCCGATGGCGCGCTTTGTCGCCGAAAATTTCGAACGCCTGCCGAAGCCCTATCGCAGCTATCGCTCCGGCTGGGTGTTCCGCAACGAGAAGCCCGGTCCCGGCCGTTTTCGCCAGTTCATGCAGTTCGATGCCGACACAGTCGGCACGCCGGGCGTCGCCGCCGACGCCGAGATGGCTATGATGATGGCCGACGTGATGGAAGCGCTGGGGATCAAGCGCGGCGACTACGTCATCCGCGTCAACAACCGCAAGGTGCTCGACGGCGTGCTCGAGGCGATCGGCCTCGGCGGCGAGGAGAACGCTGGCCGCCGCCTGCAGGTGCTGCGCGCGATCGACAAGCTGGACAAGTTGGGCGTCGAGGGCGTGCGCCTGCTTTTGGGTGCAGGGCGCAAGGACGAGAGCGGTGATTTCACCAAAGGTGCCGGGCTGGATAATGCGCAAATCGACGTTGTGATCAGCTATTTCACAGTCATGGCGCAGCACGATCCCGAAAAAATTGTCCAGACACTGGGATCCATCAACCCCGGACTCAGCAATCTTGTCGAGGAAAGGAAACTCGAACATCTGGGCATAACGAATGCGTCGTTTGTCGAGGGCCTTGCAGAGCTGGAACAGATAAGAACCATGGTCGCACAAAGCGGCTACGGTGAAGACCGTATCCGCATCGACCCCTCCGTCGTCCGCGGCCTCGAATATTACACCGGCCCGGTCTACGAGGCCGAGCTGCTGGCCGAGATCCCCAATGAGGACGGCCAGATCGTCCGCTTCGGTTCGGTCGGTGGCGGTGGCCGCTATGACGGGCTGATCTCGCGTTTCCGTGGCGAGCCGGTGCCGGCAACCGGCTTTTCGATCGGCGTCTCCCGCCTGATGACGGCGCTGAAGAACCTCGGCAAGCTCGACACGTCTGACGTGATCGCACCGGTCGTCGTGCTGACCATGGACAAGGATACGGAAAGCCTCGGCCGCTACCAGAAGATGGTGGCCGAGCTGCGTGCCGCCGGCATCCGCTCCGAAATGTATCTCGGCGGCGCCGGCATGAAGGCGCAGCTGAAGTATGCCGACCGCCGCGGCAGCCCGGTCGCCGTCATCCAGGGCGGCGACGAGCGCGCCAAGGGCGAGCTGCAGATCAAGGACCTGATCGAAGGCGCGAAGATGTCGGCGGAGATCGCCGACAACGCCGAATGGCGCGCCGCACGGCCGGCGCAGGTGACCGTGGCGGAAGGCGATCTGGTCGCCGAGGTGAAGAAGATACTGGCGGCGCAGGCCGAGGAGCGGGCGCGTGGCAAGTAGGGCGCCGCTCCCTTCTCCCCTTGTGGGAGAAGGTGGCCGAGCGAAGCTCGGACGGATGAGGGGTGTTCCAGGGAACGCCGACGCCTCATTTCTTCCGGCACCCCTCATCCGTCTTGGCGCTCCGCGCCAATCCACCTTCTCCCACAAGGGGAGAAGGGAAGGGCGCCTGCCATGACCTCGCGCCTCGCCATCGCATCCGACATCACCAAGCTCTTCGCCGCGCGCAACACCCATGCGGTCGAGGTCGCGGTGCTGCAGCCGGCCGATCCGTTCCTCGACATGGCCGGCGAGGATTTGCGGCGCCGCATTTTTCTCACCGAAAGCGAGACCGGGCAGACGCTTTGCCTGCGGCCGGAATTCACCATTCCGGTCTGCCTCGACCACATTGCCAGCCAGGCCGGCACGCCGCGCCGCTATTCCTATCTCGGCGAGGTGTTTCGCCAGCGCCGCGAGGGCGGCAACGAATTCTTCCAGGCCGGCATCGAGGACCTCGGCGACCGCGACACGGCCGCCGCCGACGCGCGTTCGCTGGCCGATGCGCATGCGCTGCTTTCGCTGGTGCTGCCCGGCCGGGAGCTGGCGGTGACGCTTGGCGACCAGACCATTTTCGAGGCGGTGCTGGCAGCGCTTGGCCTGCCGCGCGGCTGGCGCATGCGGCTGGCCCGCGCCTTCGGCTCGGCGCCAATGCTGGAAGCGGCGCTTGCCGACCTCGCCAATCCGCCGCGCAACAGCCAGATCGCCGGCGCGGTGGCAGCGCTTGTCCTCGACGGCGATCTGGAGGCTCTTTCGGCGCATATCGCCGGCGGCATGGAAGAGGCCGGCCTGTCGGCAACGGCCGGGCGTTCGCCGTCCGAGATTGCGCGGCGGCTGATCGAGAAAGCCGAACTGCGCAGCGTCCGGCTGTCGAACGAGGCATTTGCGGCTTTGAAGGGTTTCCTGGCGATCGACGTGCCGCTAGATAGCGCCGCCGGGGCGCTCGCAAGTTTTGCCGCCGATGCCGGGCTTTCGCTGGGAACTGCGCTGGAGAATTTTGCCGCCCGCGCCGCGGCAATCGAAAGCCTCGGTCTGCCGATGTCTGAAATCAGCTACGATGCCGCCTTCGGCCGGCCGCTCGATTATTACACTGGCCTGGTCTTCGAGATCGCGGCGCAGGATGGCGACCGGCCACTGGCCGGCGGCGGCCGCTACGACCGGCTGCTGACGCTGCTCGGCGCCAAGACGCCGATCCCCGGCGTCGGTTTTTCCGTCTGGCTGGACCGCATCGAAGCGCTGCGGGAGACGGCGCCATGATCACGCTGGCGCTGCCGTCGAAGGGCCGGCTCAAGGAGCAGGCGCTGCAGGTGCTGGCCAAGGCCGGGCTTGCCGTCAGCCTGCCGGGTGACGAGCGCAAATACCGCGCCCGCATCGATGGCCTGGACGGCGTCGAGATAGCGTTCCTGTCGGCCTCCGAAATCGCCGGCGAAATCGGCCAGGGCTCGGTCGATCTCGGCATCACCGGCGAGGATCTGCTGCGCGAAAACCTCGCCGATTGCGAGTCGCGCGCCGAAATCATTGCCCGTCTCGGTTTCGGCAATGCCGATGTCGTCGTCGCCGTGCCCGACATCTGGCTCGACGTCGACACCATGGCCGACCTCGACGACGTCGCCGCCGATTTCCGCCAGCGCCACGGCCGGCGGCTCAGGATCGCCACCAAATACTGGCGCCTGACCCAGCAGTTCTTTTCGCAAAAGCACGGCATCCAGGTCTACCGCATCGTCGAAAGCCTCGGCGCCACCGAAGGCGCGCCGGCGGCCGGATTGGCCGACATCGTCGTCGACATCACCACGTCAGGCGCGACCTTGCGCGCCAACCATCTGAAGGTGCTCGCCGACGGGCTCATCCTGCGGTCGCAGGCCTGTCTCGTCGCGTCGAGGAAGATGCGCGCTCCGGCCGACGAGGCGGTGTTGCGTGACATCGCGGCCAGGATGGCGTTGGTGAACTCGGGTTGACGATTGCGGAGCAGGCGCCGTCGGCCAAGCTGCCAATCTCCCCCCTTGCGGGGGAGATGGCCGGCAGGCCAGAGGGGGGTGCTGTCCCGCCGACCTGTCAGCCAATCGGAGCCTCATCCGTTCCTGGTTGGGGAATGGCTGAAGTCGAACTTTGCGATCCTTCGCACCCCCCTCTGCCCTGCCGGGCATCTCCCCCGCAAGGGGGGAGATCGGATATCGCCTCGGCTTTCGCCAACACCAACGCTGGATCCAGCGGTCAAGCCGCTGACGCCAAGCCGAAGCGATTTCCCTAAAGCACAGCAATTTTGTTCTTGCTTTGTGCCGGCAGCTATGCTACTAATCTCCCTATGGTGCCAATTGGCCCCGAAGACCCGCCCGTCGAGGCGGGTTTTTTGTTTTCGGCCCTGACAGGGCGAGTTCCAACCCCAGCCCTACCATCGACGGGATTTCCACCACCCCGCCGGGCTGATAGGCTCGTTCTGTCTGCGGAGGACACGGCGATGCCGATCAATCTCGACGAGCTGAAGAATGCCACCAACCTGCGCGGCAAGCGCGATGGCGGTTCGTTCATTGCGCCGGTTGACGGCACGGCGCATGTCTCCGGTGACCGCAGCGTGCCGTTGCTCAACCTGACCATCCCGGCGCTGTTTGCCGATACGGTCGGCAAATACGGCACGCTCGATGCCGCCGTCTTCGTCGAGCACGACAAGCGCTTTACCTGGGAGGAACTGTCGGACACCGTCGATGCGCTCGCCGCCGGCTTCCTGGTGCTCGGCCTCGAGAAAGGCGACCGCGTCGGCATCTGGTCGCCGAACCGCTGGGAATGGCTGGTGACGCAATTCGCCACCGCCCGCATCGGCCTGATCCTGGTCAACATCAACCCGGCCTATCGGCTGGTCGAGCTGGAATATGCCTTGAACAAGGTCGGCTGCCGAGCGCTCGTCACCGCCGCCAAATTCAAGAGCTCCGACTATCTCGGCATGATCGAGACGCTGGCGCCGGAGATCGCCAAGGCAGCGCCCGGCAAGCTCGAAGCCAGCAGACTGCCGGCGCTGAAGATCGTCATCCGCATGGACGAGGAGAGTTCGCCGGGCATGTTCAACTTCGCCGACGTGCTGGCAATGGCCGGGCGCGACGAGCATGACAAGCTGGACCGCATCTCCGACGGGCTGAAGCCGGACGACGCCATCAATATCCAGTTCACCAGCGGCACGACCGGCGCGCCCAAGGGCGCGACGCTGACCCACAACAACATCGTCAACAACGGCAATTTCGTCACCGCGGCGATCAGGCTTACGGTCGACGACCTGCTGTGCATCCCGGTGCCGCTCTATCACTGCTTCGGCATGTCGATGGGCACGATTGGCTGCGTCACCAAGGGCGCGACCATGGTTTTCCCGAGCGAGGGGTTCGATGCCGGCGCCACGCTGAAGGCGGTGGCAACGGAACGCTGCACCGCGCTTTACGGCGTGCCGACCATGTTCGTCGGTCTGCTCGACCATCCGGAGTTCGCCTCCTTCGATCTCACCAGCCTGCGCACCGGCATCATGGCCGGCTCGCCATGCCCGATCGAGGTGATGAAGAAGGTGGTGTCGCTGATGCACATGGCCGAGGTGACCATCGCCTACGGCATGACCGAGACCAGCCCAGTGTCGTTCCAGAGCAGCGTCGACGACCCCCTGGAAAAGCGTGTCTCGACCGTCGGCCGGGTCCATCCGCATGTCGAGGTCAAGGCCATCGACGCCGAAGGCGCCACCGTCGCGGTCGGCGCGCCGGGCGAGCTCTGCACGCGCGGCTATTCCGTGATGAAGGGCTATTGGGACGACGAGCAGAAGACCCGCGAGGCGGTCGACGCCGACGGCTGGATGCACACGGGCGACCTCGCCACAATCGATGCCGAGGGCTATTGCAACATCGTCGGCCGGGTCAAGGACATGGTCATCCGCGGCGGCGAGAACGTCTATCCGCGCGAGGTCGAGGAATTCCTCTATCGCCACCCCAAGGTCAAGGAGGTGCAGGTGTTCGGCATTCCCGACCCGAAATACGGCGAGGAGCTGTGCGCCTGGATCGTGCTCAAGCCGGGCCAGATCGCCACGGAGCAGGACATCAAGGCCTTCTGCGCCGGCCAGATCGCCCACTTCAAGATCCCGCGCTACATCCGCTTCCGCACCGAATTGCCGATGACGGTGACCGGCAAGCCGCAGAAATACCTGATGCGCCAGGCGATGATCGATGAACTGGGATTGGTGACGCAGAAGACGGCTTGAGCGCGCGCTTCAGCTTTCGCAGGGTTCGCAGAAGGGGCTTGCCCAGAAGGGACCTGCAACACGGCTTGCGGAAGGGGCTTGGAATGAGTGGTTTCGCAAGATCGGCGGTTTCCTACGGCATGCCGTTGGCCGCCCTGGCGATGGCTGTCGCGGTCAGGGCCAGCGGGGTGTCGGTGGACGAAGGGTCGCTTGGCACCAGGATATTTATCGGCGCGCTTTCGAGCGCGATCATGTTCACCACCATTTTCGTCGTGCTCGACCACGCCGAGGCGGTGGCCCGGCGGGTAGGCGAGCCGTACGGCACGTTGGTGCTGACCATCGCCGTGACGGCAATCGAAGTGTCGATCATCGTTTCCATCATGCTGCACGGAGCCAACAACCCGACGCTTGCACGCGAATCCGTCTTCTCGACGGTGATGATCACGTCGACCGGCGTTGTCGGCATGTGTCTGACATTTGGCGGCTGGCGTCATCGCAAGCAGGCAATCGTCCGCCAAGGGACCAGCGCCTATCTGGCGGTGCTGGTCGCACTGAGCGTCACGACGCTCATTCTGCCGACCTACACGCGAACCACCGATCCCGGCACCTTCTCGGCCGCCCAACTCGGCTTCGTCAGCGTGCTTTCAGTGCTGCTCTATGCGGGTTTTCTGTTCGCGCAGACTGTCCGCCACCGCGACGATTTCATCGACGGACAAGCACATGGCGCCGCAGTGCCAGCCGACGCCCACGAAAGCATTGCCGCTGGTGCTCTGCTCCTGCTGATCGGGCTGATCGGCATCGTCATGCTGGCCGAGCAGGTCGCCGCCAGCGTCGAAGACGCGCTCGTCGCCTATCAGGTGCCCCAGGCCGACGCCATTGTCGGCGCAATGATCGCCGGGCTGGTCTTGATGCCGGAAGCCATCTCGGCGGTTCGCGCCGCACTCAACAACGAGCTGCAGCGCGGCCTGAACGTCGCCATGGGTTCGGCCTGCGCCACGATCGGCCTGACAATACCAGGCATCGCCGCCGCCAGCCTGCTGACCGGAAGAGGGCTGACCCTGGGCCTGCCGGCGACCGACGTGGTGCTTTTGGTCCTGGCGCTCTTCATCTGCAATGTGAGCTTTAGCACCGAGAGGACGACGTTCCTGACCGGGCTGGTGCATCTGGTGGTGTTTTGCACGTATGTGTTTTTGATATTTGTGCCGTGAGGGTGGGGGGAGGTGGGCGGTCAGAGGCGGATAGGTTAGGAAAACTGCTTGAACGTCTCAATAGGGCCGACTGCGGACTGTCAGCTTTAGGCCGTCGAGGTGCGGAAGCGGACGTACGCAGCGCTCAAAGGGTGGTCTGGATGCGTGACCTTAAGCTGCCCTTCGATACCCATTTGCTGCACGAAAGCCGACCTTCGCGGAAAGTGGTGCTGATGTCCCCGATCCGGTCATTGCCGCTGCATGGCGGCAACGACGCGAAAGGCGTGGAGAGCGGTCGTTCGTTTCGGGCAATAATGAAAACCGTAGTGGCGCTGACTGCCGCCGCCCGCCCGCGCGGTGTCATCTACCTATGCCTGCGCACATCCGTGCGGGATCAGCGACACTCCGCCATACGGTTTGTGCTGACAGTCCGCGCGTGCGAAGGTGTTTGCTTCCGCCGACCTTCCAATGCCGTCGGCGCAATGGCCCGATACCCGGATCACATTCAAGTATGCCGAAAATAGCCGACAAGTCCGAAGGGCAGAAGGCTGCCGAAGCCGATGTCGAGAGCTTCCGGCACGAACTCGGCCCGTTTGTGGTCGCCGCCGAAGAAACACGGATGGCCATGGTGTTCACGGACGCGAAGGCACCCGGCCACCCGATCATCTTCGCCAATGACGCCTTTCTCGCTCTGACCGGATATGCTAGGGACGAGGTGCTCGGCCAGAACTTCAATTTTCTAGTGGAGCGCGGTGCAGATGCCGCGGCGCTGGCGAAGATCGAGAGCGAGTTCAAGGGGCATTCGGAGGGAGGCGCGGAAATCCAATACCGCCGCAAGGATGGCAGCGCTTTCTGGGCCGTCCTCTTCATCAGCCCTGTCCGCGACGAGGACGAAAAGATCGTCCAGTATTTCGCCTCCTTCGTCGATCTCACAAGACACAAGGAGGAGCAGATCGAATCCAAAATGCTCATCGACGAGTTGAACCACCGCGTGAAGAACACGCTTGCAACGGTGCAGTCGATCGTCTGGCAGGCATCGCGGACAAATTCTGATCCCAAGGTGATCCGGGAAGCCATCGAGACCCGGCTGTTCGCGCTTTCCCGCTCGCACGATCTGCTGACCCGGGAAAACTGGGAAAGCGCAGGGCTGTCGGACGTGCTCAACGACGCCCTCGAGCCGTTCGGGATCGCGGACGGCCGTGCGGAACGCGTCACGATCAAGGGCGAGAATATCCGCTTTCCGCCCAAAGCCGCCCTGGCGTTGGGAATCGCGTTCAACGAACTTGCGACCAATGCCGTTAAATACGGCGCGTTTTCCAACGCAACGGGATCCGTCGATATCGAGTGGAAGATCGAACCCAGAGCGGATGGCCCCAGATTGGTCCTGCATTGGCGGGAGAAGGATGGCCCGCCTGTGACGCCGCCATTGCGCAGAGGATTCGGCTCGCGCGTGATCGAGCGCGGCTTGGCTTACGAACTGGAGGGCGCGGTGGATCTCCAATACCGAACAGAAGGACTGGTCTGCACCATGGATATTCCCGCACCGGCACCGCGCAATGGGTGATTTGCTGTCGGGCCGCAGCGTCCTTGTCGTAGAGGACGAAATGCTGATCCTCTTGATGATCGAAGACATGCTGGCCGACCTCGGGTGCGAGTCCGTGACCGCCGCCGCCACGATCGATAAAGCCCTCGCCTTGATCGAAGAGCCTGTTTACGACGTGGTGATGCTGGACATGAACCTGAACGGCGATGACAGCCTGAAGGTGGCCGACGCACTCGCCGCGCGGGGCGTGCCGTTCGTCTACTGCACTGGCAACAACGGCCATGGCATGAGGGTAGACCCCGCCGACACCCCGGTTCTTCGCAAGCCGTTCAGCTTCGAGGAACTGACCGCCATCCTTACGCGCCTTCTCTCTCGCTGATTGCCGACCATGTGGAGGGGCTGTGTTTGCCCGACATCGTCTCAGATCCCCCACTGCCGGAAGTGCCCGGAGGATGGTCGGTTGGTCCCTACAACAAGATGACGTCGGCTCTCGCAAGGACTGACTTGGGGTCAATTCGAGCCGTTCAGCACTCCCCATTGGGATGGCCGCTCCTCATCATGATGGAGGCGAGCCGCACATAGCTCGACACAGAGCAGTTCCCGATTTTCCACAGGAGCTCGAACTGGGCTCGGGCCTATATCACTCAAGCGGCATCCGGTGGCTCCGACTTGGAGTGCCTGCGGTCCTTGACCTCGGCCGCGTGCCACTCGAGGAAGAGGCTGTAGCCGACCGCCAGCAGGGTTGGGCCTAGGAACACGCCGATGAAGCCGAAGGCGAGAATGCCGCCGAGGAATCCAAAGAGTCCGAGCACCACGGGCAGGCTGTTGGACTTCGTGAGGAGATAGGGCCTGAGGACATTGTCAATGCTGCTGACGAGGAGCAAGCCCCAAGCCGCGACGAAGATACCCCACCAGACGGCTCCCTGGGCAAATAGCCACAGCGCCACCGAGCCCCACACAAGCGGGGGGCCCGCCGGTACGAACGACATGACAAAAGTAAAGAAGCCGAGCAATAGCGCCTGAGGCACACCGGCGATCCAGAAACCAATGCCGGCCAACAGCGCTTGGATGAGCGCCGTGCCGATCAAGCCGTAAACGACGCCCTGCACGGTCACGCCCACGACCGTGAGCAGGCGCCGAGCGCGCGGCCCGGCGATTCGTTCGGCGCTCTCGCGCACGTACGCTGCCATCTGCCGGCCGTGGCGGTAGAAGAAGAACGCGATGAATACACTTAGACCGAGTTCGAGAAGACCAACGCCGAGCACAGCCCCGCTGGCGACGGCGATGTCGGTGGCGGGGCCGATCAGCTTCTTGAGCTCAATCATGAAGGCGGGTGCGTTGTTGGCCAACCTTTCCCAATAGGCAGCGAGGCTCTCGCCAACCACCGGGAGCCCTGCAACCCAATGCGGTGGCGCCGGCGGGCCTTGATCGAGGACGCGGGTCGCCGCGGTGATTAGGCTGCTTATACTGTCCGCCAGTGTCGCCACCATGATGGCGAACGGTGCGACCAGAACAAGGGCAACCGACAATGTCATAAGGGCGGCCGCCAGCCCTCTGTGGCCGCCCAGGGTCCGCTCGAACCACGTGTAGATTGGCCATGTAGAGTAGCAGATGACCGCCGCCCACAACAAGGCCGACAGGAAGGGCCAGAGCACAATGGCGCAACCAATCGACAATAGCAGGAGGGCGCCGATCCCAAGGATCCGCTCAATTGGCTTGCCGAGCGGTATCATGACCAATCAACCTCGAGGCCTGGGTCTCTGCCCGCACATGGTCATGGCGGTTCCGGTTCACTCGGCCCGTGGCCCACAATTAGGCAACAACTAAGCCCCCGACAAGGTGTTCGAGGGTGTACAACTCCGCACACATTCGAGGCCGTCGTTGCGGTGCGTCCTCTACGACGGTTGCTCTAGCGGCCAGACCTCAACGACACCGTGTGCAACGGCGCAGGGAGTCCGTGACACCATCTCTATGGCTTCAGCCAAATCGCCGGCTTCGATTATGGCAAAGCCAGCCACCGGCAACGACGACGTCATAAACGGACCATTTGCCGTTTCGACTTGAGCAGCGTCGGGGTTGCGGATTTGCACGGGAGCTCCCGCGATCCCCATCAGGACGCCGTTTTTCTGCAGCTTCGCGTCGTGTGCGTGAGCTGCATCTCGAACGGCCACTGGGGTGCGGTCGTACCCCTCACGGTCTCCATACCCGATTGTCACGAATTTTGGCACGGGTTCGTTCCCTTCAGACTGTTGACGCTACACCGATCGGCCCGCGCTTCGCTGAAGCACTATTAAAACGGCGATTAAATCAGCCGCCGTTGGCCGGTGCGGGCGCTGCAGGCGCGGGTGCTGCAGGCGCCGGAGCCGGTGCAGCCGGAGCCGGTGCGGCAGGCGCCGGTGCAGCCGGAGCCGGTGCGGCAGGCGCCGGTGCAGCCGGAGCCGGTGCGGCAGGCGCCGGTGCAGCTGGAGCCGGTGCGGCAGGCGCGTCGATTTTCACATTGACGTTGCTTCCACCCTTACCAGGAATGTGAATGGTGCCTGTAGCAAACAGCAGTACGATTACTGCGAGGATTGCCACGACAATCGCGATAGCTGTGGTGCCACCCCCACTTCCGCCTGAATTAATAACGGTTGGGCCGTCAGCCATACTTTATCTCCTTTTCAGCTTCAAAAATTCCATGCGTCCCAAAGCAACAGAGCGCAAAAAACGGTGGAGGCTATTTACCTCGCGTCGCAAACACTTCTGTCCTGGGGGAGCTTGCCGACGAAATCAGCAAGAAATCAGTCGGAGACAACGGACGACGGCGGTTTCGGTTCCTTCGAGGGGCGATTGGTCAACGACTGTCACATTCGCGCTGTCCTGAGCAGCGGAGCGCAGGTCTTCCTGATCGCTCCACACGGGCTTTGATGCCCGGCTTGTCGTCGGTGGCACTTGGCCGTCAGCACGACGGCCTAGTGAGCAGAAACGGCCAATCCACGAATAGTTGGCCGGACCGCAACGCCGCTAAAACTTCCAGCCATGGATTGCCCCTATCCGCCAGTCGATGCCGAAAGAGCGCAGGGTGACGAACCGCTCCGCCGCCAGCCCCAACAGCAGCGCTCCTAGATAGACGAAGGGCGGAGGGAAGCGCACACCCGCGCTGTCCGGTTCGACGGCCATGCTCATCTCCAATCTGTGCTCTCAAACAAGCATCGACTGCTGGGCTGAGATACCCGCCGTCGCGCCCTGCGATATTGCTGTGGTGACCGAAGCCATGGCTGGGTTTGCAAGATCGCCGGCGGCGTACATGCCGGGTATGCTGGTTTCGCGGCGCTCGTCGGCCTTCAGGGCGATGCCGAGGGGCGTATTGACCGTGGCGAGTCCCAGTGATTCATGCAGGCTTGCGGACGGCTTGTTGCGCGGATGCGCGAACAAGATATCGACTGCGACATCGGGGGCGGTATCGAGCTTGACGGTGGCATTGTGGCCCCTGTGGCGGGCGATTTCGGTGATCCGGCCATCAACGACAGGTATGTTGCGGCGCGCCAGATCGGCCCGGATATCGGGTGCAATGTCGTGACCATCGGCGAAGACCGTCAACGTGTCGGTCCAGTCGTGGTACAGCCTGACATAATTGTGCGACGGCGGGCCGGACCAGACGAGGCCCCAATGCTGGCCGGCGACTTCAAAGCCATCGCAATAGGGGCAGGGTACGATGGACGTGCCCCAGCCTTCGGCAAAGCCCGGAACATCAGGCATCTGGTCGGCAACGCCATAGCTCAGGATCAGTCGCAGCGCCCCAAGGCTTTCGCCAGCGCCAGTGAGGACAGAGAAATCGTCGATGGCGCCGGAGACCCTGTCGGCCCGGGCATTGACCAGCCTGATCGTGGGATAGCGCGCCAGCTGCTGCCGCGCTTCGGCCAGGATGTCCAGCGGTGGCTTGTGATCGTGGCCGAGCAGACCATGCGAGTGGCCGGCGAAGCGGTTGCGCGGCAGGCCGGTATCGAGAACGGTGACCTTGCGGCGGGCACGGCCGAGCTGCAGGGCGGCGGCGAGACCGGCAAAGCTGCCGCCGATGATGATGACGTCATCCATGGTGATGGGCTCCGTATGTGGATGAGGGGTTGGCTTGGGCCTGGCTTGCACATTTTTGACACTGCGTGGTATCGTAATTCAAGAATTATGATACTGTCAAGGACTGGAATTGTCGTGACCGAAAACAGCCAGGGCCGGCGCGGCCGGCCCGCCAATGAGGCGCTTGGCCAAACGATCGTCGACGCCGCGTGCGAACTCTTTGAGGAATTGGGTTTTCATGCGACGACATTGGACAAGGTCGCCCAGCGAGCGAAGATATCCAAGCTCAGCATCTATCGGCACTTCGAGAACAAGGAGGCGCTGTTCAGCGCGGCCATCGCGGCCCGCTGCCATCAGTTTGCACCACAGGCCCTTTTTGAAGGCGTCGACGGTTCGGCCGAAGATCAGCTCATGGCGGTGGGATCATCCCTGCTTCGCACGCTGTTGAACCCGGACGTCCGCAGTGTCGAAGCCATGATCATGGCCGACAAGACGAATCAAAAGTCGTTAAGCAAGCTCCATTACGAAGCCGGCCCCGCCCATGTCATCGCCCAAATCGAGGCCCTGTTGCGTCAGTTGCACGCGAAGGCGGTTCTGAACGTGACCGACCCTCTCCGGTCCGCCCGCTTGTTTGCCGCGCTTATCAAAGGATCCGATCTCCTGATTATCGCACGCTTCGATGAGGCGAGAGCAGAGGACGACAACGAAATCGAATCCTATTGCCGGTCGGCCGTCGCCATGTTCATCGCCGCGCACGGTGGCAACGACCACCCGGGCGGATAGCCTAGGAGTACTTGCATGATATTTGGGATGCTCGCATTGACATCAACGCGACTATTATCGTTGGGCAGCGGGCTGACCGGCGGAGTAACCGCTACCACCCCATTCGAGGCCTTAGTGCCGGCTTAGCAGACCGTCAGCTTTCGGGAAGCTGCAATGGTGGTCTGAACGGCAAAAATGCGGCGCAAAGCAGCCATTCAGGATTTGCCGGACCTTGTTGCGGAGCCGCCATGGTGCAGATCGCGGAACTCTAACCCTAGCGGAACCAACCGCCACGCAGCCGATTAACCGGCATGGAGCTCCAAACCACCCAAGGGCCACCCCATGAGCATTCTGCAAACCACGAAGAAGGCCGTCGAGCAGGTCACCGGCATCGCCAGGCCAGACAGGCGAGAGGTCGCCGACCTCCTGAGGCCGCGCAAAGCGAATGCATTTCGGTTCAGGGATGACGGGCTGGTGCCCAACCATCCGTTCTGGCCGCTGGTCGTCTATCGCGGCGCCGTGACGCTGCCCGAAGACTTCGATCCGGCGGCTGTCATGGAGGCGCTTTTTGAAGCCAATGGCTGGGGCGATAGCTGGCGCAACGGCATCTACAACTACGTTCACTACCATTCGCGCATACATGAGGTGCTGGGCGTCGCGCGCGGCACGGCCAAGGTTCGCTTTGGCGGCAAGATGGGACGAACGCTGTCGCTGAAGGCCGGCGACGTCGCGGTGCTTCCGGCCGGCACCGGGCACCAGCGTCTTTCCGCATCCGACGATTTTCTGGTCGTCGGCGCCTATCCTCAATCCGGCACCTATGACCTGTGCACGACTGCCGCCTACCATGCCAAGGCGGTCGTAACGATCCCCAAGGTTGGCCGGCCGCGCAAGGACCCTGTCTATGGAAGCAAAGGCCCGTTGCTCGCAGCCTGGGACAGGGACTGAAGCCGTTCTTTTCGAAGGGGCTTGCGGGTTGGCTTCGTGGCTCAAACCGAACCTTTGACCAACACCTACGGCGCCACCGACGAAGAAGGCCGCCTTGTAGATGGCGAAGAGGATCGTGCCGCTGTCGGCGTGCGGCAGCTCTGGCAATCAGGCTTGGTGCTATGTTATCGCAGTGACCCTGCCCGACGCATCGAGGCGACAACTGACTTGCGCCTGTCGGACTTCGATGCCACCCTTTCTTGCGTAGTCTATTCGCACCTCGATCGGCGCCGTGCGTGCACCCCGAAGTTGACGCAATGCGCCTGCGCTTACCGCGTGGACACGGACGGCGCCAAGCGGCGTCGCAGCGGCCATGATCGCCGCGCGGCAGGCTTGCACGACCGCAACCGGCGTACCGGGTCTCGCTGTCAGTGGTCCCAGAGATCCAAAGGGATACCCCTTGGTGGAGTCACTCCCACCGGCTTTGGAAGGCCTGAGGACGGGTGGCAGGACGATGGATTGCCTGGCGGTCTTGGCAGGGGAAGGGGCCGTCACTGCAGTCGAACTGTCGGGTGCGGTAGCCGCCTCGTTTTCGGCGGACGGATCGTCGCCCACACTGGCACTTGTGCTTGTGTCACCAACGTTGCCGCTGGCACCAACGCCTGCGTCGACTGATCCGTCATCTGCACCGACCGAAGCTCCAACATTTGCTCCGCCTACGCCGTCGACGCTCGTGCCCGCCCCGACAGATACGCCTTGCGAACCGGCGCTCACTCCAGCACCGACCCCGACACCGCCGGCCCTACCGCCCACACCTGCTTCAAGAGCCGAGGCAGGCCCAATTGTGATCCCGATCGTCAACGCGGCTGCGACATATTTGTTCATTGTCATCTCCCCTGCGGCTCACATTTCGCCCCCTAGTCTTCACTGGCGCGGCTCGCCGCTTTTGGATGGCCGTGTTGGAAGCAATGCTGCGGGAAGAGGTATGGTTGCCAGCAGAGCAGTTTGCGGCGACTTTTGGACCTTCACTTTCTGTTTTTTCGGCAAGCCCGGTTTACGGGCTGGTTGGGCGCCCGAATGCGATAACCTGCTTGCAAGTGCACTCGCGGGGGTACGTGCTTTCGGCGCGCGCTCCACAGCCGCAGTGCGACGCTTACCCTTGACAATATCAATTGCCTCACGCGCGGCACTGAGGCTACGGGCTAGACCGATAGCCCTTTCACGCTCTTGGTCCAGCGCGGCACTCAATTCTACCGAGTTCTGCTTTAAAGCATCGCGTTCCCGGCGAACAATATCGAGGTCACGTACAGCTGAATCTGCTCGTTCGCGTCCCCGTTCGAGTGTTTCTCGAGCCTGCTTTAGAGCGGCCTCGGCCACCTGTCGGTCCCTTATGGCGTTGGCCTGCTCGACGGCTGCAAGATTTGCGCCTTTCTTAAGAGCATCGATAGTTTGGCGAGCCGTGGTAAGTTCTTGTTCCAAGAGCTCAACCTTGTGCCGCTCGTCATCAAGCGCTCGCTTCGCAGCAAGCTGGGAGGCTTCCATAGAGGGGTGCGCTCCAGGCGCGGCAGCCTTCTCGCTGTTCCAGAGACTGGCTTCGGCCCTGTAGCTTTCGATAACGCGCTGCGCCGCCTCCAGATCGAGCGCGAGCGCTTCGTCTGTTCGCTGCTGCTCATTTAGGGCGTGTGCTTGCTGAGCCACCGTGTCTGCCAGTACGTGTGCCTGGGCGCTTAGCTCACGTGCGCCGCGCTGCATAGCGTCCAGCTCCGCTCGTGCTGCGGCCAATTCGCGGCGTAAAGCCTCCTCATGCTCGCCGAGCGGCGTTTGCGCGCCCTCCTTGAGTGCCCGTGTTTTGAGTGCCTGCGCTTCGCTGAGCACCAGCTCTCTGGATATACGGGATCCCAGCGCGCTCGGTTGTGGCTTGCCCGGTTCTTTGCCGACCTTGGTGTGTTCGGAAACCACGACCGACGAGCTGTCGTTAGCTGTGGCAACCGCTGACGCTTCGGGCGCCAACTGACCATTTGCCGGAGATGCCAACGCCAGAACGAGGCATAACGGAATGAGGGATGGTATGGCGTTGCACCCCCTGCCGCGTATCCCGTGAAGTAAAATCAAGGGCCGTGGTTTAATAAAGGTGAAGTCACAGCGGAGACATTTTGACCTGGTACTCTGCGCATGATTCATCACTGAACCTCACCGATCGCGGCCCTCACCGCTATTGTATTCTCCACTTACTGCACGCCGCGGATGCCGCACCAAAAAGATCAATGCTAGTGAAGCACCCTCGGCAACGCCAAAGCACGGAATTGCGCGCAAAGGCTGTTTCCTATTTCCTTAGTTGTCATCATTCGAACAAACGGAACTTTCGGCTTTCGGGATGACCATCTTCCCTACCCAACGGCTGTGATGCGGCGCAAAGCAGCCATTCAGGTCTGCGAAGGTCGACTTCGAGTCAACACCAGACTAAAAAGGTTGAAGTCGTTCCTTTAGAAGGGGCTTGCGGTCCGCTTCGGCCTAAACCAGACCATTGACCGACACCCCCCGCCGCTCAAGCCGCAAGCACCGCCGCATCCAGCCCGCGGATGATCTTGGCCAGTTCGACGCATTCGTCGTGGCGGACCTTGTTGCGCCGCCAGGCGAGGCAGATCGTGCGTTGCGGCATTGGTTCCTGGAACGGCACGATCTTCAGATCGGGGATAGTGCTGGCCGGTCCCGCCGCCATTTCCGGGATGAGCGTCACGCCGAGCCCGTGCGCCACCATCTGTAAGAGCGTCGTCAGGCTGGTCGCGCCATAGCTTGCCATTGCCACCGGCCGCACGCTGCCGCAGACGGCGAGCGCCTGTTCGCGCAGGCAATGGCCTTCCTCCAGCAGCATCAGCCGCTCCAGTGCCGGGCTTTCCGGCGGCACCGGCGGCGAGGCGAAGGCGGGGTCGCCGGCCGGGACGGCCAGGAAGAACCGGTCGGAGAACAGCGCCTCGGTGACCAGGCCTGGGTAATCGAGGGGTAGTGCCGCGACGAAGGCGTCGAGCTTTCCCGAAGCCGTGTCCTCGACCAGCGAAGCGGTCACCGCCTCGCGCAATTCGAGTTGCAATGCCGGGAAATGCCGTTTCAGCTTCGGCAGCACATGCGGCAAGAGATAGGGCGCCACCGTCGGGATGATGCCGAGCCGGAAGCGGCCCTCTAGCGCCGGGCGGCCGCGCCGGGCCGTCGCCTCGACGTCGCGGACGTCGGCAAGAATGCGCTCGATGCGCGGCAGTAGGGCCTGCGCCTCGTCGGTCATCCGCACCGCCTTGCCGCCGCGCTCGAACAACCGGCAATTGAGCCGCAGCTCCATCTCGGCGATCTGCGAAGAAAGCGCCGGCTGGCTGACGCCGGCGAGTTTTGCCGCACGGCCGAAATGCAGCGTTTGCGCCAGCGCTTCGAAATAATGCATCTGCCGGACGGTCAAGCCAATCATAAGGAAAACCTATCAGAATAAACAGCAAAGGCAATTTGTCTTTATCGGCTGGGCAGGCTAGTCTGGAACCATTCCAGAATGGCGCGGCTGCTGGCCCTGCCCGGAAAATCAACAAAATCCCGGAAAATCAACAAAATCGGAGGCAAAGATGGACGCGAAAACCGACGACAACAGCGCCGGCAAATGCCCGGTCCCACATGGACCGGCCAGGAGGAGCAATCGTGACTGGTGGCCGAACCAGCTTGACCTTGCCGTCCTCCACCAGCAGTCCAGCCTCTCGGACCCGATGGACGAGGACTTCGACTACGCCAAGGAATTCAAGAGCCTCGATCTCGATGCGGTGATCAGGGATCTGCACCAGGTGATGACCGATTCGCAGGATTGGTGGCCGGCCGATTTCGGCCATTACGGCCCGCTCTTCATCCGCATGGCCTGGCACAGCGCCGGCACCTATCGCATCGGCGATGGCCGTGGCGGCGCCGGCGCCGGCCAGCAGCGTTTCGCGCCGCTCAACAGCTGGCCGGACAACGCCAATCTCGACAAGGCGCGCCGGCTGCTGTGGCCGGTCAAGCAGAAATACGGCCGCAAGATCTCCTGGGCCGACCTGTTGATCCTCACCGGCAACGTCGCGCTGGAATCGATGGGCTTCAAGACCTTCGGCTTCGCCGGCGGCCGCGCCGATGTCTGGGAGCCCGAGCAGGACGTCGACTGGGGGTCGGAAACCAAGTGGCTCGACGACGAGCGCTATTCCGGCGACCGCGAACTTCAGGGCCATCTCGGCGCCGTGCAGATGGGGCTGATCTACGTCAACCCGGAAGGGCCGAACGGCACGCCCGATCCATTGGCCTCGGCACGCGACATCCGCGAAACCTTCGCCCGCATGGCCATGAACGATGAGGAAACCGTGGCGCTGATCGCCGGCGGCCACACTTTCGGCAAGACCCACGGCGCCGGCGATGCGTCGCTGGTCGGGGCGGAGCCGGAAGGCGCAGGCATCGAAGCGCAGGGCCTCGGGTGGTCGAGCAAGCATGCCACCGGCATTGCCGGCGATGCCATCACCTCGGGCCTCGAGGTGACGTGGACCACGACGCCGACCAAATGGAGCAACAACTTCTTCGACAATCTGTTCAACTACGAATGGGAACTGACCAAGAGCCCGGCCGGCGCCCATCAGTGGACACCGAAGGGCGGCGCCGGTGCAGGCACCGTGCCGGATGCGCACGATGCCTCGAAGCGCCGCGCCCCGGCGATGCTGACCACCGACCTCGCGCTACGCGTCGACCCGGCCTACGAGAAGATCTCGCGGCGGTTCCACCAGAATCCGGATCAGTTCGCCGATGCCTTCGCCCGCGCCTGGTTCAAGCTGACCCATCGCGACATGGGTCCCGTCGTCCGCTATCTCGGCCCGCTCGTGCCGAAGGAAGAGCTGATCTGGCAGGATCCGATACCGGCAGTCGACCACGAACTGGTCGGCGAACAGGATATCGCCTCGCTGAAGGCGAAGATCCTGGCCTCCGGCCTGTCCCTGTCCGAGCTGGTCTCGACCGCCTGGGCCTCGGCCTCGACTTTCCGCGGCTCCGACAAGCGCGGCGGCGCCAACGGCGCCCGCATCCGCCTGGCACCGCAGAAGGACTGGGAGGTCAACCAGCCGGCGCAGCTGGCCAACGTGCTCGAAAAGCTCGAAGGCATCCAGAGCGAGTTTAACGCCGGGCAGTCCGGCGACAAGAAAGTCTCGCTTGCCGACCTCATCGTTCTCGGCGGCGTCGCCGCGGTCGAGAAGGCGGCGAAAGACGGCGGCCATGACGTCAAGGTGCCGTTCACGCCAGGCCGCATGGACGCCTCGCAGGAACAGACCGATGTCCAGTCCTTCGCCGCGCTCGAGCCGAAAGTCGATGGCTTCCGCAACTACGTCAGGGGCAAGCCGCCGATGTCGGTCGAAGCGATGCTGGTCGACCGGGCGCAGCTGCTGACCTTGACGGCGCCGGAGATGACTGTGCTCGTCGGCGGCTTGCGGGTGCTCGGCGCCAACACCAGCCAGTCGAAGCACGGGGTGTTCACCGACAGGCCGGGCACGTTGACCAACGATTTCTTCGTCAACCTGCTCAGCATGAATACGGTCTGGGATCCGGCCGCCGGCTCCGATGAAGTCTACCAAGCGCGCGACCGCAAGACCAAGGCGGTCAAGTGGACCGGCACCCGCGCCGACCTGATCTTCGGCTCGCACGCGCAGTTGCGTGCACTTGCCGAGGTTTACGGCTCGGCCGACGCCGGGCAGAAGTTCGTCAGGGATTTCGCCGCGGCCTGGACCAAGGTGATGAACGCCGACCGTTTTGACCTCGCGGCCTGATCCAGCACACGAAGTTCTCGACGCAACAAAAAAGGCGCGGGCCTCGACCCGCGCCTTTTCGTTGGGCCTCCGAAAAGTCAGTCCTTCTCGAAAATGCCGGCCTTGGCAACCACGCCGGCAATGGCGCCGCCGATCAGCGGCGCGACGATGAACAGCCACAGCTGGCCGATCGCCGCAGTTCCCGAAAACAGCGCCGGTCCGATCGAACGGGCCGGGTTGAGCGATGTGCCGGTCACCGGGATGATGGCGAAATGCAGGCCGGCCAGCGTCAGGCCGATTACGAGGCCGGCGAACGCCGTGGTGTGCTTGGCGTTGGTGACGCCGAGGATCACCGTGACGAAGGTGAAGGTTCCGATCAGCTCCCACAGGAAGGCCGAGCTGACGCCCCATTTCGTCACGTCCCAGCCATTGGCGCCGAAGCCGCCGGTGTGGCCGCCGACCTGTCCGGAGACGATGATCCACAGTGCCAGCGATGCGATGATGGCGCCGATGACCTGCGCGATCCAGTAGGGAATGACGTCCCTGGCCGGCATCCGCCCGGCGAGGAACACACCGAGCGTCACCGCCGGATTGAGGTGCGCGCCGGAAATCGGGCCGATCGCATAGGCCGCCGCAATCAGGCCGATGCCGAATGCCAGACCGATACCTTCCTGGCCAAGCGGCAGCGCGCCGCCGAAGCCGCCCGTCACCACCGAAGCCGTGCCGATGAACACCAATAGAAACGTGCCTAGAACTTCCGCCAGATAAGTTTTCATTGCCCTCTCCTCGTATCGACCCGCGGCTCCGCCTTTTTCTGCGACGCGAATCACCGCGCAAAGAGTATTCGCAACCGCAAAAGTTGCAAAGCAGAGCAGTTGCACCAGCCGGCGTGCTTGCGCCCGCCAGACAAGAACATTAGAAGCTTGTAATATATTGATCGAATTATTTGGTTCCGCATGCCGACGCCCGCTTGGTGGCGGCGGCTCGCGATGCACGAACCCACATTCGTCACCCGCCTTGCATGGATTGTCTCGCCGTCGGGGAAACAGAACTGTTTCAATCAGGACACGAAAAGCTCTAAGAGCAGGGCCGGATTTTATTTTGCTGAGTAATGGAATACGACAATGAGACTGGGCGGGCGGCTGGCGGCAGCCATCGAAGTGCTTGACGACATTGGCCGGCGCCACCGGCCGGTGGCCGATGCGCTGAAGGACTGGGGCCTGTCGCACCGCTTCGCCGGTGGCGGCGACCGCGCCGCGATCGGCAACATCGTCTATGACGCGCTGCGCCGCAAGCGCTCGGCCGGCTGGCTGTTGGGCGAAGACACGCCGCGCGCCATCGGCTTCGGCGCGCTGCTGCTCGAGTGGGGCCAGACGGCGCAGTCGCTGAACGAGGCGCTCGAGGGCGACAAGTTCGCGCCGCCGCTGCTGAACGCCGACGAACTGACAACGCTTGCAGCTCGCCGGCTTGCCGATGCGCCGCCGGCTGTCAGGGCAGACATCCCCGACTGGTGCATGCCGCTGTTCGAGCGGGCGTTCGGCACGGCCTGGGTGGAAGAGGGTGCCGCGCTTGGCACTCGCCCGCCGCTCGACCTCAGGGTCAACACGCTCAAGGCCGATCGTGGCAAGGTGCTGGCGGAATTGGCGGAGACCGGCGCCAAGCCTGCGCGGATCGCGCCGCACGGCATCCGCATCCCGCCGATCGACGGCGACGGCAGGCACCCGAACGTGCAGGCCGAACCGGCCTTCCAGAAAGGCTGGTTCGAGGTTCAGGACGAAGGTTCGCAGATTGCAGCCGAACTGGCCGGCGCCGAGCCTGGCATGCAGGTGCTCGACTTTTGCGCCGGCGCCGGCGGCAAGACGCTGGCGCTGTCTGCGGCGATGGACAATCGCGGTCAGATCTTCGCCCACGACGCCGAAAAGGCAAGGTTGGCACCGATCTTCGACCGCATCCGCCGCTCGGAAAACCGTAATGTGCAGATCGTCACCAAGCCGGCCGAGCTCGCGCCGCTCGGCAAGCATATGGATATCGTGCTGATCGATGCGCCTTGCACCGGTAGCGGCACCTGGCGGCGCCGGCCGGATGCCAAATGGCGGCTGACGCAGAGGCAGCTCGACGCCCGCAAGGGCGAGCAGGAGATGATACTCGATGCCGCCAGGGACTTCGTCAAACCCGGCGGTCTGCTGGTCTACATCACCTGTTCGGTGTTCGACGAGGAAAACGGCGACCAGGTTTCGGCCTTCCGGGACCGCCATCCCGGCTTTGTCCCGGTCGATCACCGCCAGCTTTGGGACAGCCGTTTTGAGGGCCACGAGGCGGCAGTGCGTATTGGCGCTGCGGGCGGCATTTCGCTGTCGCCGTTGCTGAGCGGCACCGACGGCTTTTATTTCTGCGCGCTGCGGCGGGCCGGCTGAACGGTTGCCGGATGTCGCCAATCTCGCCTCTTATCAGCAGGTGTAGCCAATTGCTGCAGTGCAGCATTTGCGATTGCCTGCCGCCCACCCCTCTGCGATAAATGCCTCTGCAATAAGATTTGTCGAGAAACGAAGGGCGACGGCCATGGCAGCAAAGATCGTTCCTGCTCCCGATTATGAAGACCGCGTCAGGACGTCCTTCGCGCGCCAGAACGCGATGATGACCATTGGCGCCGAGCTGACGTTGGTGACGCCCGGCATCATCGAGATCGAAATGCCCTATTCAACGGCATTGACGCAGCAGCACGGCTTTCTCCATGCCGGCGTCATTTCGACGGCTCTCGACTCGGCCTGCGGCTATGCGGCATTCTCGCTGATGCCGGAAAATTCCGGCGTGCTGACCATCGAGTTCAAGGTCAATCTGCTGGCGCCGGGCCGGGGCGAGCGCTTTCTGTTCCGTGGCTCGGTGACCAAGCCCGGTCGCACTATCATCGTCGCAGACGGACAAGCCTATGCGTTCGCCACCGACGGCGAGGCCAAGCTGATCGCCACGATGACCGGAACGATGATGACGGTGCTCGGCCGCGACGGTATCGAGGGCTGAGGAACGGGCAGGGGAGGATGGGCGATCATGGCCGGCAACACACCTGGTGAGCTCACGCTGATTTCCGGCAAGTCCGTTCTCTTCGTCATGGCGGCCGAAGCCGAATACGGCCCACACTTGCAGCGGCTGTTCACGCCGCTGATGACCGGCGTCGGGCCGGTCGAGGCCGGCGTCGGGCTCAGCGCCGAACTGTCCCGGCTGCACGCCGGGAAGGCGCTGCCGGATCTGGTCGTGTCGCTCGGTTCGGCGGGCAGCCGGATGCTGGAGCAGACGGAAATCTACCAGGCCGTTTCGGTCGCCTACCGCGACATGGACGCTTCGCCCTTGGGTTTCGAGAAGGGCGCCACGCCGTTTCTCGACCTGCCTGTCGGTGTGCCGCTACCGTTCAGGATACCGGGCATCAGGCCGGCGACGCTGTCCACCGGCGCGGCAATCGTCTCCGGCGCCGCCTACGACGCGGTCGCCGCTGATATGGTCGACATGGAGACCTTCGCCTGCCTGCGCGCCTGTCAGCTGTTCGACGTGCCGCTTATCGGCCTGCGCGGCATTTCCGACGGGGCGGCCGATCTGAGACACGTCGGCGACTGGACGGAATACCTGCATGTCATCGACGAGAAGCTGGCCGGGGCGGTGCAACTGCTGGAACAGGCGATCGCGTCTGACACGCTGCAGTTTTGACCTGTCGCATGAAGATGCGGATTCGGAGTGAGAGAGACGCCCCGCAACCCATTGCGCCGACTCGTTTCTTTCTTTAAACGCTCGCCATGAAAACAGCCAATCATCCCGACACCGTCCTGATTGTCGATTTCGGCAGCCAGTTCACTCAGCTGATTGCCCGCCGCATTCGCGAGGCCGGCGTCTTTTCCGAGATCGTGCCCTTCCAGTCGGCTGAGGCGGCGTTCAAGCGCATCAATCCAAAGGCGGTGATCCTGTCCGGTGGTCCGGCCTCGACCAGCGACATCGGCAGTCCGCGCGCGCCACAGATCGTCTTCGACGCCGGCGTGCCGGTGCTCGGCATCTGCTATGGCCAGATGGCGATGTGCGTGCAGATGGGCGGCGTCGCCGAAAGCTCCGACCATCGCGAGTTCGGCCGCGCCTTCGTCGAGATCGCCAAGGACAGCCCGTTGTTCGAGGGCCTGTGGGCGCCCGGCCAGCGCCACCAGGTGTGGATGAGCCATGGCGACCGTGTCATCTCCCTGCCGAAGGGATTCGAGGTGCTCGGAAAATCGGAGGGCTCGCCCTTCGCCATCTTCGGCAATGTCGAGCGCAAGATGTACGGCCTCATGTTCCACCCCGAAGTGGTGCACACGCCGGACGGCGCCAGGCTGCTCCAAAACTTCGTCCACAACATCGCCGGCATCGAAGGCGACTGGACGATGCGGGCCTACCGTGAGCACGCGGTCGAGACGATCCGCAAGCAGGTCGGCAAGGGCAAGGTGATCTGCGCGCTTTCGGGCGGCGTCGATTCCTCGGTCGCGGCCCTGCTGATCCACGAGGCGGTCGGCGATCAGCTGACCTGCATCCTCGTCGACCACGGGCTGATGCGCAAGGACGAGGCGGCCGGCGTGGTGGAGATGTTTCGCCAGCACTACAATCTGCCGCTGATCCTGGTCGATGCTTCGGACCGTTTTATCGGCGCGCTCGAGGGCGAGTCGGATCCGGAGAACAAGCGCAAGACCATCGGCCGGCTGTTCATTGAAGTGTTCGAGGAGGAGGCCGAGAAGCTCGGCGGCGCCGATTTCCTGGCGCAAGGCACGCTCTATCCCGACGTCATCGAAAGCGTCTCTTTCACCGGCGGACCGTCGGTGACGATCAAGTCGCACCACAATGTCGGAGGCCTACCCGCGCGCATGAACATGCAGCTGGTCGAGCCGCTGCGCGAATTGTTCAAGGACGAGGTGAGGGCGCTCGGCAAGGAGCTCGGCCTGCCCGACAGCTTCATCGGCCGGCATCCGTTCCCCGGCCCCGGTCTCGCCATCCGCTGCCCGGGCGGCATCACCCGCGAAAAGCTGGAGATCCTGCGTGAGGCCGATGCCATCTATCTGGATGAGATCCGCAAGGCCGGCCTCTACGACGCCATCTGGCAGGCCTTCGCCGTGCTGCTGCCGGTGCAGACCGTCGGCGTGATGGGTGACGGCCGCACCTACGAATTCGTCTGCGCGCTGCGCGCCGTCACCTCGGTAGATGGCATGACTGCGGATTTCTACCACTACGACATGGCATTCCTGGGCGCCGCCGCCACCCGCATCATCAACGAGGTGCGCGGCATTAACCGCGTCGTCTACGACGTGACGAGCAAACCGCCAGGCACGATCGAGTGGGAGTGAGGAGGGAGTGCGGTGGAGTAGTATCGGATAGCAGAGGACACTCGAGCGAATCCTAGGCCATCGATAGCAGCCGATAGGTTCTAGGCGACCGGCAGATCTGCCGCTGTGTCGGGCGTCTCCCCGCTCTTCGAACGGCGCCCATACCCCGTCGGGCCCACCCCAACCTTCGCGACTTTGTGGCCTTCAAATATTCGGTCGCGCGCTGCTCGAAGAAGTTAGCGCGCGACCAGTTCTCGGCGTCGACCACACGGTCGTAGATCGATTACTGCTCCTTCTTGAACAGGTCCTGGAAGATGAGATGGCCCCACGTGCGGCCGCGTGCGTGAACCAGCGCGCCACCCTCGCTGAGCTTTCCCAGCTGGACGGGTGCGAACCCGAGTTGTTTGGCCAAGGCCGCCACCGGAGCGGTCGCGTCCTCGTCGTCGCTCGACAGAAAGACGACCCGG
>NZ_JAMYKY010000049.1:0-24310 GCF_040317695.1 Mesorhizobium sp. M1403
TCGTGCCGATCGCCATGGAAGAGAAGCTGCGCTTCGCCATCCGTGAAGGCGGCCGCACCGTCGGTGCCGGCATCGTCGTCACCATTAAAGAGTAATCAACGCCGGCGTTGCCGGTCGAGATCGAATGCGAAAGGGCGGTCTTCGGGCCGCCTTTTTGATTCGAATAGATTAACCGCCTTGCTTCAAATCCTGTTGCAAGCGCCTCTGCCGTAACTAGTATAGGTTGCATCGAGGGGGCTGCCCGAATGGTTCCATGGCGCCGTTTGCATAGTCAGGCATTGTGGTCGTTAGGACTGATCTGCCTGGTGTCGTTGCTCGCCATGGGCCACGCTGCCTTCGCAGCCGATGCCAAGAAATCCACGCCGGAAAAATCCACGCCGGATCTCGGCCCGACGATGCGGTTCGTCGTCGTCCGCAGCAGCGCGCCGGGCTGCGAGCCGACCTGTCCGGAATGGATATCGGCGGAAGGCTCGATAGAAGCCGGCACGCCGGCTCTGTTCAAACGCACGCTGAAGGCGCTTGGCGGCCGAAAGCTGCCGATCGTCGTCGATTCCCCCGGCGGCAATGTCGAAGCGGCGCTGACACTTGGTCGCCTGATCCGCAAGAACAAGCTCGATATCGCCGTCGGCAAAACCCGGTTCGTCGGCTGTCTGCCAAATGTGAAAAACTGCAAGGAAAACGACGGCAAGGGCGCCCGTTATTTTGGCAATGCCTATGCCGACGGCGCCATCTGCAATTCCGCCTGTCCGTTGATGTTTTCCGGTGGCATCCGGCGCGTGGTCGGGGAATGGGCCTTTCTCGGCGTCCATCAGATCACCACGACCTATATCCGGACGAAATTGCTGTACCGCACCACCTACCGCGTGGTGAAGGGTAAGAAGAAGATCCTCAACACCAAGGTCGTCAGCCGGAAGAACGCCGGCAGCTACAAGACCTACGAGATGAACAAGCCGCTGGAGCGGAAGCTGGCGGCCTATCTGAAGGAGATGGGCGTCGGCCTGGGCGTGCTCGAGACCATGAAAGGCACGCCGGCCAGCAGCATCCAGCAACTGGTTCCCTACGACATGCTGCAAATGAATCTCGTCACCAGCTTGGATGCCGTCGACCTGCTGACCGCGCCAACCCTATGCAAATCCGATCCGTTGCCGGCGAGTTGCAGGGAGCTGCCGGCGCCGGCGAATATCGCGAAGCCGGCCGGCGAAGTGGTGGCGAACGCCGGGCCTGCACCCGCAGGGCACGAAACCACGCGGCCGAAGGAGGCCGCAGACATGCGCTTCGTCCTGGTCCGCGGCAGCAATCCGCTTTGCAATCCCAACTGCCCGGAATGGATCTCGGCCGAAGGCACAATTACCGCCGACACGCCCGAAAAACTGCGCCAACTGCTGGACGGCGTCGGCGACCGGCGTCTGCCCATCGTCATCAACTCGCCGGGTGGTGATGTGCTCGGTGCTTTGGCGGCCGGAAGGCTGATCCGCGAACGCAAGCTCGACGTCACCGTGGCGCGGACGGATTTCATTGGCTGCGAACCGCGGCAGGCCGACTGCACGGCCGAAGACGGCGTCTATAACGGACTGACGGTCGATGCCGGCGGCGCGTGCGGCTCGGCCTGTCCGATCATGCTCGCCGGCGGTGTCAAACGCCTCGTCGGCCCGCGTGCACAGTTGAGCGTGCATTCGGTAGGGCAGGAGCAAAAGGTCAAGGCCTATCTCGAGGACATGGCCATCGGCCCCGGTCTGTTTACCGCAATTCAGCTGAATTCAGTCGAACGGCAGCTCGAACTCGACAGGATGCTGAAATACGGGCTGACAACCGGGCATCAATCGGCAGACGAATTGACAGGCCCCGGCATCTGCAGATCGGAGCCACAGCCCGAGAACTGCCGCGAAGCCTCGGGCGCCAAGGCTCAGGCCAGCACGCCGGTCAAATCGTAAGGCGGGCTTGATAGCTGCGAGCTGATCGTGCCGATCGCCATGGACGAGAAGCTGCGCTTCGCCATCCGTGAAGGCGGCCGCACCATCGGTGCTGGCGTCGTCGTCACCATTATAGAGTGATCGGCGCCGGCATTGCCGGTCGATGCGAAAGGGCGGTCTTCGGGCCGCCTTTTTCGCTTACTGACTCGAGGCAGAACAATCTTGCGCGGGTGTTTCAAAGCTATTGCAACCACCATTGCCGCAACTATTATAGGTTGCATCAAGGGGGCTTTTGCCAAGCGTGGTTTCGGGACGCCGTTTAGATAGCGTGGCAAGGTGGTGGCGCGGGCTGCTGGTTATTGCCATGGCGATGGCTGCCTTCGCCGCAAAGGCCGAGGATGTCTTCCCGAAATGGTCCGATCCGACGACTTGGACGGATCCGAAGCTATTATCCGATGATCTCTCGCCGATGCGATTCGTCGTCGTGCGCAGCAACGCGACCGGCTGCGAGTCTAACTGTCCGGAATGGATTTCGGCAGAAGGCGCCATCGAAGCGGGCACGCCAGCGCAGCTCAAGCGCATATTGAAGACGCTCGGCCGCCGCAAACTGCCGATCATCGTCAATTCCCCGGGCGGCAATGTCGATGCTGCGCTCCAGCTTGGTCGAATAATCCGCAAAAACAAGCTCGATATCGCCGTCGGTACGACCAAGTTTTCCGATTGTTGGCCCGGGATGAAAGATTGCCGGGCCAATGACGGCAAGGGCGCAGCATATTTCGGCATTGCGTCTGACGGGGGTGCCATGTGCAACTCCGCATGTCCGCTGATGTTTGCCGGAGGCGTCGGACGCGTGGTCGGCGGTTGGGCCTATCTAGGCGTCCATCAGATCACTACGACCTATTTCCGCACAACACGGCACTATCGAACCACCTATCGAGTTGTGCGGGGCAAAAAATATAGGATCACCACAGAAACCATCACTCAAGACAATGCCGGCTACAAGACCTATGAGATGAGCAAGGCGCTTGAGAGGAAACTTTCGGCCTATCTCAGGGACATGGGTGTCGGACGGGGCGTAATCGACAGAATGAAGGCCACGCCCGCCAGCGACATCCGGCAGATCGCCCTCGACGACATGCTGACGATGAAGCTGATCACCAGCAGGGACTCCCTCGACATACTTACGCAGGCGGGCATATGCCAGCGGAGTCCTGCGCCGCCGAACTGCAGGGAGGTCCCTGCGAATGCCAAGCCGGCCAAGGTGGCAGCAATCGAAGCGAAGGCCGGACCGTCTCAGCCGGCTCAAGTCCCACTTTCTCAGCTGGCCAAGGAGGCACCTGCTCAGCCGGTCGAGGCAGTGCCAGGAAACGAGGCGCCGGACAAGGGCTTCATACTCGTTCGCGGCAGCGATCCGATGTGCGAGCCCCACTGCCCGGAATGGATGTGGGCTCGGCCGCTCGTGGCAGTGCCGGGGAACGGGGCACCCGAGATGCGCTTCGTTGTGGTTCGCCGCAGCAATTCGTCCTGCAATCCCGACTGCCCGGAATGGATCTCGGCACAAGGCGTAATCACGAGCCAAACCCCGCAGAAGCTGGGCCAGTTGCTCGCTACGCTTGGCAGCCGGCGGCTGCCTATAGTGGTGAGCTCGCGAGGCGGCGACTTGTTCAGCGCTCTGGCGATGGGGCGACTTATCCGTGAAAAGAAGCTCGACGTCGCCGTTGCCCGTACCGATTTCGTTGGCTGCGACCCGGAAGAGTGGAATTGCTTGGCCAAAGATGGCGCCTATGCCGGAGTGGCCAGCGATGCGAAAGGCGACTGCGATTCGGCCTGCGCGCTGATGCTGGCTGGGGGCGTCAGGCGGCTTGTCGGTCCACGGGCGCTACTCAGCCTTTACCTGATGGGACAAGCCCAGCTGATCAAGGCTTACCTTGACGAGATGGCAATCAACCGTGATCTGTTCATGACGCTTCAGCGCATTTCGGTCGAGCGTCAGCTCGAACCTGACGTGATGCTGAGGGCCGGACTGACGACTGGGCCGCAATCAGTGGACGAGCTGACCGGTGCCACCCTGTGCAGATCGGTGCCGAAGCCTGACAATTGCCGCGTGGTGCTCTCGCCCAATGCGCAGGCCGAGGCGCCCGCCAAATTGTAGGGGCGCGTCGGTTTCGGAAGCTGGCCATCGAGACAGGTTGAGCGATGCTGGATGTTTCCGCTATCGTCCGGCGTGGTAGAAGACCAGCCAGGCGAGGGATCGCAAATGAGCCAGGACGTCCCGACATTGTTCGAATGGGCCGGCGGCACCGAAGCGCTGAACCGCCTGACCCAGACCTTCTACGACAACGTCTCTCGGGATCCCATTGTCGGGCCGGTGTTCAAGCATATGTCGGCGGACCATCCGGCCCACGTCGCGGCCTTCATCGGCGAAGTTTTCGGTGGACCGAAAACCTACAGCGAAAAGCATGGCGGCCATCGCGAAATGGTGATGCATCACCTCGGCAAGCATCTGACGGAGGAGCAGCGCCGGCGCTGGATCAATCTCCTAGCCGACGCCGCCGACGAGATCGGGCTGCCTGACGATCCCGAATTCCGCTCGGCCTTCATGGCCTATATCGAATGGGGATCGCGGCTGGCCAAGATGAACTCCAACAAGGGCCCGGCCTGCGATCCCGAGGCGGAACCAATGCCGGTCTGGGGTTGGGGCGTGCCGGGCGGCCCCTACAAGCCGCCTTCGGGAAACTGACCGGGCGCGAATCGGTCGAAAACCCTGCCGGCCAGGAAAACGGGTGGCTATGGAGGTCTCGGTCCTCCAGGCTAACGGTTTAAAGTCGCCGTCGACTGGCGGGGCCACACTGAAAAACCGGAGGCTTTGCGATGAGATCGGAAGGCAAGAAAAATTCAGGCAGCACCTTTGACGGCAACCGCGGAACCCGAAATCCGTTCGGTGTCATGGATGTCCCCACTCCCGACGACGAGGAGGTGTCGGCGTTCGCCGCCGGCGTAAAACTGGAGGGAGCTGCAAGCGATGAAAACGCCGAAGCCTGGGGCACCGAAAGCGACCGCGACCGCAACGACACCATCGAAGGCAGGTGGTCCAGCCGATGGAACGGCGGTGCCGATCCCACGATTCCAGGCGACAGCAAGGGTAAATGGAAGTCTGGCCGGGGCGAGGTGAAGACCGCGGGAGAGAGAGTTTACCTGCTGTTCGATTGGCATGATGGCGTGCGCAAGGGGCTCATTGATGCGCGGCGCGAGGGTGCGAAAGGGCTGGTTGGAAAATATATCAATCTGACCGACCCAAAAATCGTGCGTCCCTGGGTCGGTTTGGTCGTCAGCAATCAACGGATCGACGGGAAATGGCCGGGAGGACGCCTGGACTTTCGAAGATGAAGGCTGGGCAGCGCACGTCGCTCTTTACAGAGCGCGCGGAAGCTTTTAGGAAGCGCCTGCTGCGCCGACATGCGCATACGGGCATAGCTCAGTTGGTAGAGCGGCGGTCTCCAAAACCGCAGGTCGTAGGTTCGAGCCCTGCTGCCCGTGCCATTCCTTCGAATGGATACCTAAAAAACGATTCTTTTGCAGCGCAGCCTTTGAAAACCGGCTTGTGACTTGCCATATAGCATAAGTTGCGGCATAAGGGCCGCATAGCCGGGACGGGACGACTGGATGGTTCCGAGGCGGCGTTTGGTCATAAAGCGGACACTTGCCACTTGCGTGGATCAAGAATCGGTTTTATGTAGACGAAACAGACACGCGACGCGTGGAGCTGGGAAGCCGGCTTTACGCGTCTGATTTGCATGGGCGAAATGATTGCGCTGATTCGGCGCGAACGCACGCTCAAGCGGCACGTCCCGGCCAGCGGGATCATCCAGGAGACCCGGCCAACGGGTCTTGCAGACAGAGCGGCATATGGCTTCGAAAACCACAAATCCTTTCACCTTTCTCCAGCAGGTTCGCGCGGAGACTGCCAAGGTCACTTGGCCGTCGCGGCGCGAAACGGTGATCTCGACGGTGATGGTCCTTGTGTTCGCGGTCATCGCGATGATCTTTTTCTTTACCGCAGACGTGGCCATGGGCTTTGCGGTCGAAAAAATCCTCGGCCTCGGACAGTAAGTCCGGCGATTACGGAGAAGTCTTAAAATGACCGCGCGGTGGTACATCGTCCACGCCTACTCGAACTTTGAAAAGAAGGTCGCCGAGGACATCGAGAACAAGGCCAAGCAGAAGGGCCTGTCCGCCGACATCGAGCAGATCGTGGTGCCGACCGAGAAGGTCGTCGAGATCCGCCGCGGCCGCAAGGTCGATGCCGAGCGCAAGTTCTTTCCGGGCTATGTGCTGTTGAAGGCCAATCTGACCGATGCCGTGTTCTCGCTCGTCAAGAACACGCCGAAGGTCACCGGTTTCCTGGGCGACTCCAAGCCGGTGCCGATCACCGAAGCCGAAGCCCAGCGTATCCTGAACCAGGTTCAGGAAGGCGTCGAGCGGCCGAAGCCGTCGGTGACGTTCGAGATCGGCGAAGCGATCCGCGTTTCGGATGGACCATTCGCGTCGTTCAACGGTTTCGTCCAGGAAGTGGACGAAGAGCGGGCGCGGCTCAAGGTGGAAGTATCGATCTTCGGGCGCGCCGTGCCGGTCGATCTGGAATTCGGACAGGTCGAGAAGGGCTGATCCGAAATCCCTGCACCGGTTTCGGCGGCAGGGAAGGCGGCGCGGAGATCGCGCGGCCAAAACGGGTGGGAGGCGAATGCGGCTTTAGCCGGCCGCGCGGACCGCACCACCAGACTGCAACCGCCGGCAAGACCGGCATGAGAAAAGGCAGGAAGAGAGATGGCTAAGAAAATTGCAGGCCAGCTCAAGCTCCAGGTTTCCGCGGGATCGGCCACGCCGTCGCCCCCGATCGGCCCGGCGCTTGGTCAGCGTGGCATCAACATCATGGAGTTCTGCAAGGCGTTCAACGCGCAGACCCAGGAAATGGAAAAGGGTTCGCCGGTTCCGGTCGTCATCACCTACTATCAGGACAAGTCGTTCACCTTCGTCATGAAGACGCCGCCGGTGAGCTACTTCCTGAAGAAGGCCGCGAACCTGAAGTCGGGCTCGAAGGAGCCGGGCAAGGTCAAGGCCGGCACGATCGGCCGCGACAAGGTGCGCGCCATCGCCGAGCAGAAGATGAAGGATCTGAACGCAAACGACGTCGAGGCGGCCATGCGCATGGTCGAGGGCTCTGCCCGCTCGATGGGTCTGGAAGTGGTGGGCTGAGATCATGGCAAAGATTGCAAAGCGTGTATCGCAGACCCGCGAAGGCATCGATCCCAACAAGGCTTACGCTTTGGGTGAGGCGCTGAAGCTGCTCAAGGATCGCTCCTCGGTGAAGTTCGACGAGACGATCGAAGTCGCGATGAACCTCGGCGTCGACCCCCGCCATGCCGACCAGATGGTCCGCGGCGTGGTCAACCTGCCGAACGGCACCGGCCGCAGCGTTCGCGTCGCCGTCTTCGCGCGTGGCGACAAGGCCGAGGAGGCCAAGGCCGCCGGCGCTGACATCGTCGGAGCCGAGGATCTGGTCGACATCGTCCAGAAGGGCACGATCGACTTCGACCGCTGCATCGCCACGCCGGACATGATGCCGCTGGTCGGCCGTCTCGGCAAGGTGCTCGGCCCGCGTGGCATGATGCCGAACCCGAAGGTCGGCACCGTCACCACCGACGTGGCCGCCGCCGTCAAGGCATCGAAGGGCGGCGCCGTCGAGTTCCGCGTCGAGAAAGCCGGCATCGTTCATGCCGGCGTCGGCAAGGTCTCGTTCGACGTCAAGGCGCTGGAAGAAAACGTCCGCGCCTTCGCTGATGCGGTGACCAGGGCAAAGCCGGCTGGTGCCAAGGGCAATTACGTCAAGAAGGTGTCGGTCACCTCGACGATGGGCCCGGGCCTCAAGCTCGACGTCTCGACGCTCGCGGCGTCCTGATACGAACAATTGGATCGGCCGCTAAAACGCTGATCCGTGAAAGAATTCCGGGCCTCCGATCTGTCGGCGGCCCGGTACCGGAAGTCAAAAGGCTTCCGGACATCCTGTCCGAGATTGCAGGCGGCCCCCAAGCCTTAGGTGATGTGGGCCTTAATTCATGTGGGCCTGCATGAGACGGGTGAAGACCGGACAAAGGAGCGAAAGCTCCAATGAAAGGTTCGAACCGTGTTTGCCTTTTGTCTGCGCACCGTCCGGCTTGCCGGCAGGTGTGGCGAAAGGGGGCAGGATCCTCGAGCGTCGTTCGGGAGATCCGTTACTGGATGGCCCGGCCGGCAAAAGGCAACCCGACGCCTGTCCTTCGTAGAGGGCAGGGGTCAACTGGAGATAGGCAGTGGACAGAGCGGAAAAACGCGAACTCGTCACGGGCCTGAATGATGCGTTCTCAAGCGCTGGTTCAGTCGTCGTGGCCCACTACGCCGGTATCACCGTCGCGCAAATGAACGACCTTCGGTCGAAAATGCGCGCCGCCGGTGGCACCGTCAAAGTCGCGAAGAACCGTCTCGCCAAAATCGCTCTTCAGGGCACGGACTCCGCATCGATCATCGAGCTGTTCAAGGGACAGACGCTGATCGCCTATTCGGAGGATCCGATTGCGGCGCCGAAGGTCGCGTCCGATTTCGCCAAGGGAAATGACAAGCTCGTCATTCTCGGCGGCGCAATGGGCACCACCTCGCTCAACGCCGACGGTGTGAAGGCACTCGCCACACTTCCGTCGCTCGATGAGCTGCGCGCCAGGCTGGTTGGCATGATCGCCACGCCGGCAACCCGGATCGCCCAGATCGTCAATGCGCCTGCGGCTTCGGTCGCGCGCGTCATCGGCGCTTACGCCCGGAAGGACGAGGCGGCATGAGGCCGTTCCTCGCTATCACAAACACACGTTCGAACCTTATGAAGGAACATTGCAATGGCTGATCTGGCAAAGATCGTAGACGACCTTTCGAAGCTGACCGTCCTCGAGGCGGCCGAGCTGTCGAAGCTTCTTGAAGAAAAGTGGGGCGTTTCCGCCGCTGCTCCGGTGGCGGTTGCCGCTGCTGGCGGCGCCGCGGCCGCTGCCGCTCCGGTCGAGGAAAAGACGGAATTCGACGTCGTCCTCACCGAGGCAGGCGCTCAGAAGATCAACGTCATCAAGGAAGTTCGCGCCATCACCGGTCTTGGGCTCAAGGAAGCCAAGGACCTGGTCGAGGCGGCTCCGAAGCCGGTCAAGGAAGCCGTTTCCAAGGCCGACGCGGACAAGTTCAAGGCCCAGCTGGAAGCAGCCGGCGCCAAGGTCGAACTGAAGTAAGCGTTGAGTACCGGCGGGCGGCGTCGCGCCGTCCGCCACTCCCTTCACGTCGAAGGGAGGCTCATGGCGCGAAGAGTGCGAAAACCTCTTTCCTGAGGGCCGCAAACCGGCCTTCAGGAAACGGGTTTTCTCCCGTTTCTGGCCCACCGCCAATTGGTGGTGGGTGAAAAGACAAGAAGCCGCCGACAGGCGGCGGGCAACAAGACAGGGCCGCCTGAGGTGGCCCGAGATGCAAGGCGAGCCGCGGCGAGGCTCGTCCCGAGAATTGAGCTAAGGAGCGACGATGGCCCAGACCCAGACTTTCAATGGCCGCAGACGCGTACGCAAGTTTTTCGGAAAGATCCCGGAAGTTGCGGAGATGCCGAACCTGATCGAGGTTCAGAAGGCATCCTATGACCAGTTCCTGATGGTGGAGGAGCCCAAGGGTGGGCGTCCTGACGAGGGGCTGCAGGCAGTTTTCAAGTCGGTCTTCCCGATTTCCGATTTTTCCGGCTCCTCGATGCTGGAATTCGTGAAGTACGAGTTCGAAGGACCCAAATTCGACGTTGACGAATGCCGCCAGCGCGACCTGACCTATGCGGCGCCGCTCAAGGTGACGCTGCGCCTCATCGTGTTCGATATCGACGAGGATACCGGCGCGAAGTCGATCAAGGACATCAAGGAGCAGGACGTCTACATGGGCGACATGCCGCTCATGACCTTGAACGGCACCTTCATCGTCAACGGCACCGAGCGCGTCATCGTCTCGCAGATGCACCGTTCGCCGGGCGTCTTTTTCGACCATGACAAGGGCAAGTCGCACTCGTCCGGCAAGCTGTTGTTTGCCGCGCGCGTCATTCCCTATCGCGGCTCGTGGCTCGACATCGAGTTCGATAGCAAGGACGTCGTGCACGCCCGTATCGACCGCCGCCGCAAGATTCCGGTGACGTCGCTGCTGATGGCGCTCGGCATGGACGGCGAAGAGATCCTGTCGACCTTCTACAACAAAATCACCTACAAGCGCGCCGGCGACCATTGGCGCATTCCCTTCAACGTCGAGCGTTTCCGCGGCCTCAAGGCCGTTGGTGACCTGGTTGACGCCGACACCGGCGAGGTCGTCGTCGAGGCCGGCAAGAAGATCACTGCCCGCCAGGCCAGGGCGCTTGGCGAAAAAGGTCTCAAGGCGATCAAGGCGACCGACGAGGATCTGCTCGGCAACTACCTTGCCGAGGACATCGTCAACTATGGCACCGGCGAGATTTTCCTCGAAGCCGGCGACGAGATCGATGAAAAGACGCTGAAAGTGCTTCTCGGCACCGGCGATGACGAGATCAAGGTTCTCGACATCGATCACGTCAATGTCGGCGCCTATATCCGCAACACGCTCAACGTCGACAAAAACGAGAGCCGCCAGGACGCGCTGTTCGACATCTACCGCGTCATGCGCCCCGGCGAGCCGCCGACGCTCGAGACCGCCGAAGCCATGTTCAACTCGCTGTTCTTCGACAGCGAGCGCTATGATCTTTCGGCCGTCGGCCGCGTCAAGATGAACATGCGCCTCGAGCTCAAGGCCGAGGATACCGTGCGCGTGCTGCGCAAGGACGACATCCTGGCCGTGGTCAAGACGCTGGTCGAACTGCGCGACGGCAAGGGCGAGATCGACGACATCGACAATCTCGGCAACCGCCGCGTGCGCTCGGTCGGCGAGCTGATGGAGAACCAGTACCGCGTCGGCCTGCTGCGCATGGAGCGTGCGATCAAGGAACGTATGTCCTCGATCGAGATCGACACGGTGATGCCGCAGGACCTGATCAACGCCAAGCCGGCGGCTGCCGCCGTGCGCGAGTTCTTCGGTTCCTCGCAGCTGTCGCAGTTCATGGATCAGACCAACCCGCTGTCGGAGATCACCCACAAGCGCCGCCTGTCGGCGCTTGGACCGGGCGGTCTGACCCGCGAGCGTGCCGGGTTCGAGGTGCGCGACGTGCACCCGACGCATTACGGCCGCATCTGCCCGATCGAGACGCCGGAAGGCCCGAATATCGGCCTGATCAACTCGCTTGCGACCTTCGCGCGTGTCAACAAATACGGCTTCATCGAGAGCCCGTACCGCAAGATCGTCAACGGCAAGCTGACCAATGAGGTCGTCTACCTGTCGGCTATGGAAGAGGCCAAGCACCACGTCGCGCAGGCCAATGCCGAGCTCGACAAGAATGGTCATTTCGTCGACGAATTCGTCATTTGCCGTAACGCCGGCGAAGTGATGATGGCGCCGCGCGAAAACGTCGATCTGATGGACGTGTCGCCGAAGCAGATGGTGTCGGTGGCCGCGGCCCTGATTCCGTTCCTTGAGAACGACGACGCCAACCGCGCGCTGATGGGCTCGAACATGCAGCGTCAGGCCGTGCCGCTGGTGCGCGCCGAAGCGCCGTTCGTCGGCACCGGCATGGAGCCGATCGTCGCCCGTGACTCGGGCGCCGCCATCGGCGCCCGCCGCGGCGGCATCGTCGACCAGGTGGACGCGACGCGTATCGTCATCCGCGCCACGGAAGATCTCGATCCTGGCAAGTCCGGCGTCGATATCTACCGGCTGATGAAGTTCCAGCGTTCGAACCAGAACACCTGCATCAACCAGCGTCCGCTGGTGCGTATGGGCGACCGGGTCAACAAGGGCGACATCATCGCCGACGGCCCGTCGACCGAGCTCGGTGATCTGGCCCTCGGCCGCAACGTGCTGGTCGCGTTCATGCCGTGGAATGGCTACAACTACGAGGATTCCATCCTCTTGTCCGAGCGCATCGTCGCCGACGACGTCTTCACCTCGATCCACATCGAGGAGTTCGAAGTCATGGCCCGCGACACCAAGCTCGGGCCGGAGGAGATCACGCGCGACATCCCGAACGTCTCGGAAGAAGCGCTGAAGAACCTCGATGAGGCCGGCATCGTCTACATCGGTGCGGAAGTGCAGCCGGGCGACATCCTGGTCGGCAAGATCACGCCGAAGGGCGAAAGCCCGATGACGCCGGAAGAAAAGCTGCTGCGCGCCATCTTCGGTGAAAAGGCCTCGGACGTGCGCGATACCTCCATGCGCATGCCTCCGGGAACCTTCGGCACCGTCGTCGAAGTGCGCGTCTTCAACCGCCACGGTGTCGAGAAGGACGAGCGCGCCATGGCGATCGAGCGCGAGGAGATCGAACGCCTCGCCAAGGACCGCGACGACGAGCAGGCGATCCTCGACCGCAACGTCTATTCGCGCCTTTCCGACGTTCTCGTCGGCAAGGAGGCGATTGCCGGGCCGAAGGGCTTCAAGAAGGGCTCGAAGCTGTCGAAGGACACGCTCGACGAGTATCCGCGTTCGCAGTGGTGGCAGTTTGCCGTGGAGAACGAAAAGCTCCAGAGCGAACTGGAAGCCCTGCGTGGCCAGTACGACGATTCCAAGAAGGCGCTCGAGCAGCGCTTCATGGACAAGGTCGAGAAGGTGCAGCGCGGCGACGAGATGCCTCCGGGCGTCATGAAGATGGTCAAGGTCTTCGTGGCCGTGAAGCGCAAGATGCAGCCCGGCGACAAGATGGCCGGCCGGCACGGCAACAAGGGTGTCGTGTCGCGGATCGTTCCGGTCGAGGACATGCCTTTCCTCGAGGACGGCACGCATGCCGACATCGTGCTCAACCCGCTGGGTGTGCCGAGCCGCATGAATGTCGGCCAGATCCTGGAAACGCATCTGGGCTGGGCTTGCGCCGGAATGGGCAAGAAGATCGGCGATCTGATCGATGCGTACAAGACGGCGGGCGACATCAAGCCGCTGCGCAAGACGCTTGAGAGCTTCATGCCGGCCAACGACCGCAACGAGCCGGTCCGCGAATATGACGACGAGAGCATCGTTCGCCTCAGCGAGCAGATGCGCCGCGGTGTCTCCATCGCGACACCGGTGTTCGACGGCGCGCACGAGGCCGACATCAACATCATGCTGGAGCAGGCGGGCCTGCACACCAGCGGTCAGTCGCAGCTCTATGACGGACGCACCGGCGAACCGTTCGATCGCAAAGTGACGATGGGCTACATATATATGCTCAAGCTTCACCACCTTGTGGACGACAAGATCCACGCGCGTTCGATCGGGCCGTACTCGCTCGTTACCCAGCAGCCGCTGGGCGGCAAGGCGCAGTTCGGTGGCCAGCGCTTTGGCGAGATGGAGGTCTGGGCGCTTGAGGCGTACGGCGCCGCCTACACGCTGCAGGAGATGCTGACGGTGAAGTCGGACGACGTCGCCGGCCGCACCAAGGTCTACGAGGCGATCGTCAGAGGCGACGACACATTCGAGGCCGGCATCCCCGAGAGCTTCAACGTTCTCGTTAAGGAAATGCGGTCTCTCGGCCTCAATGTCGAGTTGGAGAACACCAAGCTCGACGACAACCCGATCCGGCTGCCCGACGCGGCCGAGTAAGCAAGACGTCCGGCCGCGGCCTTGCCGCGACCGGACGCACCAAATTCTCGGCCGATGGCCGATCAAGTCGGCGGGCTTTTGGCCCGCGCTAGATGCAAGGGGTTTTCGAGGACCCCGAAAAGGAGAACGGCATGAACCAAGAGGTCATGAATCTCTTCAACCCCCAGGCGCCTGCGCAGGTGTTCGATTCCATCCGGATCTCGCTTGCCAGCCCTGAGAAGATTCTGTCCTGGTCATTCGGCGAGATCAAGAAGCCGGAGACCATCAACTACCGCACCTTCAAGCCGGAGCGTGACGGCCTGTTCTGCGCGCGCATTTTTGGTCCGATCAAGGACTATGAGTGCCTGTGCGGCAAGTACAAGCGCATGAAGTACAAGGGCGTCATCTGCGAGAAGTGCGGCGTCGAAGTCACGCTGTCGCGCGTCCGCCGCGAGCGCATGGGCCATATCGAGCTGGCGGCACCGGTCGCCCACATCTGGTTCCTGAAGTCGCTGCCGTCGCGCATCGGCACGCTGCTCGACATGACCCTGAAGGACATCGAGCGGGTCCTTTACTTCGAGAACTACATCGTCACCGAACCCGGCCTCACCGCGCTGAAGGAGCACCAGCTGCTCAGCGAGGAAGAGTACATGATGGCCGTCGACGAATATGGCGAGGATAGTTTCACCGCCATGATCGGCGCCGAGGCGATCCACGACCTGCTGGCCGGCATGGACCTCGAGAAGATCGCCGGCGATCTGCGTTCGGAACTGGCTTCGACCACCTCCGAGCTCAATCAGAAGAAGTATCTGAAGCGTCTCAAGGTCGTCGAGAACTTCATGGAATCCGGCAACCGTCCGGAATGGATGATCATGAAGGTGGTTCCGGTGATCCCGCCGGATCTGCGTCCGCTTGTCCCGCTGGACGGCGGCCGTTTCGCTACGTCGGATCTGAACGACCTCTACCGCCGCGTCATCAACCGCAACAACCGCTTGAAGCGGCTGATCGAGCTGCGCGCGCCCGGCATCATCGTGCGCAATGAAAAGCGCATGCTGCAGGAAGCCGTCGATGCGCTGTTCGACAATGGCCGCCGCGGCCGCGTCATCACCGGCGCCAACAAGCGTCCGCTGAAGTCGCTGTCCGACATGTTGAAGGGCAAGCAGGGCCGGTTCCGCCAGAACCTGCTCGGCAAGCGCGTCGACTATTCCGGCCGCTCGGTCATCGTCACCGGTCCCGAGCTCAAGCTGCACCAGTGCGGCCTGCCGAAGAAGATGGCGCTCGAGCTGTTTAAGCCCTTCATCTACGCCCGTCTCGACGCCAAGGGTTACTCCTCGACCGTCAAGCAGGCGAAGAAGCTGGTCGAAAAGGAGCGTCCGGAGGTCTGGGATATCCTCGACGAGGTCATCCGCGAGCATCCGGTGCTGTTGAACCGCGCGCCGACGCTGCACCGCCTCGGCATCCAGGCGTTCGAGCCGATCCTGATCGAAGGCAAGGCGATCCAGCTTCACCCGCTGGTCTGCACGGCCTTCAACGCCGACTTCGACGGCGACCAGATGGCGGTCCACGTGCCGCTGTCACTGGAAGCGCAGCTCGAGGCTCGCGTGCTGATGATGTCGACCAACAACATCCTGCACCCGGCTTCCGGCGCGCCGATCATCGTCCCGTCGCAGGACATGGTTCTCGGTCTCTACTATCTGTCGATCGTCAACCAGAACGAGCCGGGCGAGGGCATGGTGTTTGCCGATATGGGCGAGCTCCAGCATGCGCTCGAGACCAAGGCGGTAACGCTGCATTCCAAGATCAAGGGGCGCTTCCGCACGGTCGACGCCGACGGTAAGGTCGTATCGAAGATCCACGACACCACGCCTGGCCGCATGATCATCGGCGAGCTGCTGCCGAAGAACGTCAACGTGCCCTACGAGACCGCCAACCAGGAGATGACCAAGAAGAACATCTCCAAGATGATCGACACCGTCTACCGCCATTGCGGTCAGAAGGAGACGGTCATTTTCTGCGATCGCATCATGGCTCTCGGCTTCAGCCACGCCTGCCGTGCCGGCATTTCGTTCGGCAAGGACGACATGCTGATCCCGGATGCCAAGATCAAGCTGGTGTCCGACACCGAGGCTTTGGCCAAGGAATACGAGCAGCAGTACAATGACGGCCTGATCACCCAGGGCGAGAAGTACAACAAGGTCGTCGACGCCTGGGCCAAGTGCTCGGAAAAGGTCGCCGACGAAATGATGGCCCGCATCAAGGCGGTCGAGTTCGAGGACAACGGCCGTCAGAAGCCGATGAACTCGATCTACATGATGTCGCACTCCGGTGCGCGCGGCTCGCCCACCCAGATGCGCCAGCTCGCCGGCATGCGCGGCCTGATGGCCAAGCCTAGCGGTGAAATCATCGAGACGCCGATCATCTCGAACTTCAAGGAAGGCCTCACCGTGCTCGAGTACTTCAACTCGACCCACGGCGCCCGCAAGGGTCTGGCCGACACCGCCTTGAAGACGGCGAACTCGGGTTACCTGACGCGTCGTCTTGTCGACGTGGCGCAGGACTGCATCGTCAACTCGCTCGACTGCGGCACCGACAAGGGCCTCACCATGCAGCCGATCGTCGATGCCGGTCAGGTCGTCGCTTCGGTTGGTCAGCGCGTTCTCGGCCGCACCTCGCTCGACGATATCACTCACCCGGTCACCGGCGAGGTTCTGGTCAAGGCCGGAACGCTGATGGACGAGCGTGACGTGGAACTGATCGAAAAGGCCGGTGTGCAGTCTGTCCGCATCCGTTCGGCGCTAACCTGCGAGGTCAGGGTCGGCGTTTGCGCGGTCTGTTACGGACGCGATCTGGCCCGCGGCACGCCTGTCAACCAGGGCGAGGCTGTCGGCGTCATCGCGGCGCAGTCGATTGGCGAGCCGGGCACCCAGCTCACCATGCGTACCTTCCACATGGGCGGCACGGCGCAGGTGGTGGATTCCTCGTTCCTTGAAGCCTCGTACGAGGGCAAGGTCGAGATCCGCAACCGCAACGTGGTGCGCAACTCCGACGGCCAGCTGATGGTCATGGGTCGCAACATGGCGGTGCTGATCCTCGACGAGGCCGGCAAGGAACGCGCCACGCACCGCGTCACCTACGGTTCGCGCATCTTCGTCGACGATGGCGACAAGGTGAAGCGCGGCCAGCGTATTGCCGAGTGGGATCCCTATACCCGCCCGGTCCTCACCGAAATCGAGGGCAGGGTGGCGTTCGAAGATCTGGTCGATGGCATTTCCGTTCAGGAAACCGCCGACGAATCGACCGGCATCACCAAGCGCGAGGTCATCGACTGGCGTTCGACGCCACGCGGCAACGACCTCAAGCCGGCGATCGTCGTCCAGGATGCCAAGGGCAAGGTCGGCAAGCTGTCGAAGGGTGGCGACGCCCGCTTCCTGCTCTCGGTCGAGGCCATTCTTTCGGTCGAGCCCGGCGCACAGGTTCGCCCTGGCGACGTGCTGGCGCGTATTCCGATGGAAAGCGCCAAGACCAAGGACATCACCGGCGGTCTGCCGCGTGTGGCCGAACTGTTCGAGGCACGCCGTCCGAAGGATCACGCCATCATCGCCGAGATCGATGGCACGATCCGCTTCGGTCGCGACTACAAGAACAAGCGCCGCATCATCATCGAGCCGCATGACTCGACGCTTGAGCCGGTCGAATACCTGATCCCGAAGGGCAAGCCGTTCCATCTCCAGGACGGCGACGTCATCGAGAAGGGCGACTATATCCTCGACGGCAATCCGGCGCCGCACGACATCCTGGCGATCAAGGGCGTGGAGGCGCTTGCCTCCTACCTCGTCAACGAGATCCAGGAGGTCTACCGCCTGCAGGGCGTGTCGATCAACGACAAGCACATCGAGGTGATCGTTCGCCAGATGCTGCAGAAGGTCGAGATCACCACGCAGGGCGATTCGACCTACATTCCGGGCGACCACGTCGACGTGATCGAACTGGAAGAGGTCAACGAGCGCCTGGTCGAGGAGGGCAAGAAGCCGGCCGAAGGCCAGCCGGTGCTGCTGGGCATCACCAAGGCCTCGCTGCAGACGCCGTCCTTCATCTCCGCCGCCTCCTTCCAGGAGACGACGAGGGTGCTGACCGAAGCTGCGGTTGCCGGCAAGACCGACATGCTGCAGGGGCTGAAGGAAAACGTCATCGTCGGCCGGCTCATCCCGGCCGGCACCGGCGGCACGATGAGCCAGATCCGGCGCATCGCCACCTCGCGCGACGAGTTGATCATCGACGAGCGCCGCAAGGCGTCCGGCGTCGAGGTCGCCGAGCCGATGCTGACCGACATGGTTACCGCCGCGCAGTAAGCGCGCAAGTAAGAGAAGATAGAAAAGGGGCCCAAGTGGCCCCTTTTCGCATTGTGGTTCCCCAATCGGATCGGAGGACAACGGATGAGCAGGAGGATCTGGGCTTCTGTCGACGGCTACATTGTCGAGGCTCTTTTCGAGGCGGATCCCGCCCTCGATGCCGTTCTGGCGGCCAACCATGACCACGGCCTACCGCCGATCGATGTTTCCCCGGCACAAGGCAAGCTGCTGTCACTTCTTGCGCGAATGCAGGGAGCGAAGAAGGTACTCGAAATCGGCACGTTGGGCGGCTACTCGACAATCTGGATGGCGCGAGCGTTGCCCGTGGACGGCAAGGTCGTGACGCTCGAGCTTGATCCGCACCACGCCAGTGTCGCGCGGTCGAACTTTGAACGGGGAGGGGTATCTGACCGCGTGGAACTGCGGGTCGGACCGGCGCTTCAATCGCTTGCGGCGTTAGGCGCCGAGAATGCCGGGCCGTTCGACTTCATCTTCATCGACGCCGACAAGCCGAACAACCAGCACTATCTGTCCTGGGCGATGCGTCTTTCGAGGCCGGGGACTGTCATCGTCTGCGACAATGTCATCCGTGACGGCGCGGTGGTGAACGAAGATGGCCGCGACGCCAATGTCGAAGGGGCACGCGCGGCGTTCTCGTTCATTGGCAGCGACAAGCGTCTGCAAGGTACCGCGATCCAGACTGTTGGCGCCAAGGGCTATGACGGCTTTGCAATAGCGATCGTCAGTTGAAGCTGCCACCGGCGGCTGGCTTTTTAAGGAATCGGCAATTGAACGAGGCGACCATCTGGGAATTGATCAACACTGGCCGAGATCGTATGAGCTTTGGGCAGCGAAGGCTTTGGGACCTGATCAAGATCGATCCGGAAGAATGGCTGCATCACTCTCCTGCTGGGAGTGATCATCGCATCTGGGTCGTAGCGTTGATCGGCCGGAGCGTGATTTCTTACAATGACATTGAAGGTGGTTTCGGCCGCTCAAATTTCATTCGATATGGAGAAATCACCGAGCTTGGCTGGGGGCAGGCCGATCTCGAGGTGGCGGTTCAACATGTCATGAGCGAACTTGAACAAGGACACCGGACGGCTCCCGTTGCTTCTGCGCCTCGTCCGGGAGAATTCCTGGACCGCAAGCCAAGATGATCCGGAACATTCAAGGTCGCTCTACCGGGGTCAGTGTCAGTCAAAAAAAGCTTCGACCACATTGCGCTTGCCGAGCATGAAGGCGTCGGCGACGTGCTGGAGCGGCGCGAGGTCGACGTCGGAAACGCCGGCGCGCACGATCTCGGCGAAGCGCTTGTAGAGCATCGGATATTCGGCTTCCGGCTCCTCGTGAACGACGCGGCCATCGATGGCGAGCTTTGAGCCGCCGCCAGAAAGCACCATCGATCCGGCCTCGGTATCGGCCAGGATGTCCCAGCTTTGCGGCCCGGTCTGGCGCCAGTCGAGTTCCATCGTCACCGGCAGACCGTTCGAAGTACGGAAGACGATATGGGCGGCGATCGGGGCCGCGCGGTTTTCGGGGAAATCGAGCTCTGCCGAACTGATAAACATCGGTGGCAGGATGTGGGTGGCGATCGACAGCGCGTTGATGCCGGGATCGAAGACGCCAAAGCCGCCGGGAGCCCAGATCCATTCCTGATTCGGATGCCAGCGGCGCACGTCTTCCTTCCAGTTGATGGCGGCCGACCTGATCGTAGTCGAGCTGAGGAATGTACGCGCTGCTTCGACGGCCGGCGCATAGCGCGAGTGCCAGCTGGCGAACAGGCAGACGCCGTTCGCCACCGCCAGCGCTTTCAAATCCTCGACCTCGCTGACCGTGGCGCCGGGCGGTTTTTCCAGGAAGACATGCTTTTTCGCCGCCAGCGCCGTGCGCGCGGCGTCGTAGCGAAACTGCGGCGGCATGCATAGCGACACCGCCTCGAGTTCGGGCGTTGCGTCGAGCATCGCCTCGATCGTCGGGAAGTTCGGGATGTCCTCCACTTTGCCATGGCGGCTGGCTGCGGCAACCAGGCGATAACCCTGGTCCTTCGCCAGCGCCGGCAGATGCTGGTCGCGGACGATCTTTCCCACGCCGACGATGCCGAGCTTGATGGGATTAGAGGACATGGGAGCTCCGCAGGTTGAGTGTGCTTGGTTTTGCCAGAGGTCGTTTCTTAGCAGAGAAGTTGTGGCGGGCAAGTCGCCGGGCTTTTGTCGCCGGCTCGTGAGATCGACCGCGATTCAGATCTCTTCAGATCGGCACATCGAACGTCACGATCGACACTTCGCCTTCGAGCGCGCCCTGATAGGCGGACAGATGCGGTTCCTCGTCGGGCACGCCGTCCATGTCGCCGATCTGGTCGAGCTCGGCCTCGGCATAGCCTTCGGCGGCAAGCGATTCGAGAGCGCGGCGCACCGCCGAATCGTCGTCCGGCGCGACCAGCATCACATGCACGCCTTCCGGCTTGCCGCCTTTGCGCTTCCACACCCGGCCGGTAATAATGGTGACCGGGCGCTCCTCATTGTCATTCACGGGTTTGTACCTCCGGGCGAGGGGGTTTGGGCTGTTCATGCCGCCTTTTCGCACGAAGCACGGCCTGGAAACAGGCGCAAGCCGGTCACTTTCTGCCTTCCTCTTGAAAAACGGCGCAAGAAAATTACATGCATTTTTCGCATGGCTGCCACGCCTCGGTTTCAGCGCAATATTTGCCGCTCCGGGGTTGACGGACAGTGGCCATACGAGTAGAAGCCGCCCAGTCAGAACCGATGTGAGGCTCTTGCTTCCGAAGCGACACGCTTTGGAGTTTGCCTCAAACAGGGTTCGTTTTACGAGCGAAAAGACATTTCCGGCGTGCATGAAGCGGCTTCCGCTTCCTCTGCCATTTGTTCGGGCAAGACCGCGAGGCGCGGTTTGTGGCCCGAATTTGCGTATGGAAATGACGCTTTGAGCGGCCCTGACCGGGCGAGACACGGAATTGAGAGACAAGAGGGTTTAATGCCTACCGTCAACCAGCTGATCCGCAAGCCGCGCATTGCGCCGGTGAAGCGCAACAAGGTCCCGGCCATGCAGCAGAACCCGCAGAAGCGGGGCGTCTGCACGCGCGTCTACACCACGACGCCGAAGAAGCCGAACTCGGCGCTGCGCAAGGTGGCCAAGATCCGCCTGACCAATGGTTTTGAAGTGATCGGTTACATCCCCGGCGAAGGCCACAACCTTCAGGAGCACTCGGTGGTGATGATCCGCGGCGGTCGCGTCAAGGATCTTCCGGGCGTCCGTTACCACATCATCCGCGGCGTGCTCGACACGCAAGGCGTGAAGAACCGCAAGCAACGCCGTTCGAAATACGGCGCCAAGCGTCCGAAGTGACCGAAGCGTAGCCAAGGTCGTTCCGGGCGGCGTCAAGCGACGATCCGGGATCCAGGCCACCGCGTAGAATTGAGGCAGAGAAAAAATGTCCCGTCGTCACAGTGCAGAAAAGCGTGAGATCAATCCGGACCCGAAGTTCGGCGATCTGATCGTCACCAAGTTCATGAACGCCGTCATGTATGACGGCAAGAAGTCGGTTGCCGAGACCATCGTCTACGGCGCGCTCGACCAGGTCCAGTCCAAGACCAAGCAGGAACCGGTCACCGTCTTCCATCAGGCGCTCGACAATGTCGCGCCGCATGTGGAAGTGCGTTCGCGCCGCGTCGGCGGCGCCACCTACCAGGTTCCGGTCGACGTGCGCCCCGAGCGCCGTCAGGCATTGGCCATCCGTTGGCTGATCGCCGCCGCCCGCAACCGCAACGAGACCACTATGGTCGACCGCCTCTCCGGCGAGCTGATGGACGCGGCCAACAACCGCGGCACCGCCGTCAAGAAGCGTGAAGATACCCACAAGATGGCAGAAGCCAACCGCGCTTTCGCGCACTACCGCTGGTAAAGCGCGAACGAGACTGAAGAGGCACCTCCCATGGCCCGCGAATATAAAATCGAAGACTACCGCAATTTCGGTATCATGGCGCATATCGACGCCGGCAAGACGACGACCACCGAGCGCGTCCTCTATTACACGGGCAAGTCGCACAAGATCGGCGAAGTCCATGACGGCGCTGCGACCATGGATTGGATGGAGCAGGAGCAGGAGCGCGGCATCACCATCACGTCGGCCGCCACCACGACCTTCTGGAAGGGTCGCGACGGCAAGATGCATCGCTTCAACATCATCGACACCCCCGGCCACGTCGACTTCACCATCGAGGTCGAACGTTCGCTGCGCGTGCTCGACGGCGCCATCGCGCTGCTCGATGCCAATGCCGGTGTCGAGCCGCAGACGGAGACCGTCTGGCGCCAGGCTGACAAGTACCGCGTGCCGCGCATGATCTTCTGCAACAAGATGGACAAGATCGGCGCCGACTTCTACCGCTCGGTCGAGATGATCGGTTCGCGCCTCGGTGCGCATGCCGTCGTCATGCAGCTGCCGATCGGCGCCGAGACCGAGTTCAAGGGTGTCGTCGACCTCGTTGAGATGAACGCGCTGGTCTGGCGCGACGAGACGCTGGGCGCTGCCTGGGACATCGTCGAGATCCCTGCCGACCTCAAGGCTCGTGCCGAAGAGTACCGCGAGAAGATGATCGAGGCCGCCGTCGAAATGGACGAAACGGCGCTCGAGAATTACCTCGAAGGCAAGATGCCGAGCAACGACGAGATCCGTGCGCTCATCCGCAAGGGCACGATCGCGGTGAAGTTCTATCCGATGTTCTGCGGCTCGGCCTTCAAGAACAAGGGCGTGCAGCCGCTGCTCGACGCCGTCGTCGAATATCTGCCGTCGCCGGCCGACGTCCCGGCCATCAAGGGCGTCGACGCCAAGACCGACGCCGAGATCGAGCGTCATGCCGACGACAACGAGCCGCTGTCGATGCTTGCCTTCAAGATCATGAACGACCCGTTCGTCGGTTCGCTCACCTTTGCCCGCATCTATTCGGGCAAGCTCACCAAGGGCATCTCGGTCGACAACACCGTGAAGGGCAAGAAAGAGCGTATTGGCCGCATGCTGCAGATGCATGCGAATTCGCGCGCCGACGTCGAAGAGGCTTTTGCCGGCGACATCGTCGCCCTCGCTGGTCTCAAGGACACCACCACCGGCGACACGCTCAGTGATCCGCTGCATCCGGTCATCCTCGAGCGCATGGAATTCCCCGATCCGGTCATCCAGATCGCCATCGAGCCGAAGACCAAGAACGACCAGGAAAAGATGGGCCTCGCCCTTCACCGCCTGGCCGCCGAGGATCCGTCCTTCCGCGTCAAGACCGACGAGGAAAGCGGCCAGACGATCATTTCGGGCATGGGCGAGCTTCACCTTGACATCATCGTCGACCGCATGCGTCGCGAGTTCAAGGTCGAGGCCAATGTCGGCGCGCCGCAGGTGGCCTATCGCGAGACGATCACCCGCAAGCACGAGCAGGACTACACGCACAAGAAGCAGACCGGCGGTACCGGCCAGTTCGCCCGCGTCAAGATCCTGTTCGAGCCGAATCCGGAAAGCAGTGAATTCCAGTTCGAAACCAAGATCGTCGGCGGCGCCGTGCCGAAGGAATACATCCCCGGTGTCGAAAAGGGCATCAACAGCGTCATGACCTCGGGCCCGTTCGCCGGTTTCCCGATGATCGGCGTCAAGGCGACGCTGATCGATGGCGCCTACCACGACGTGGACTCTTCGGTTCTGGCCTTCGAAATCGCCGGCCGCGCCTGCTTCCGTGAAGCAGCGCCCAAGCTTGGCGTGCAGTTGCTCGAGCCGATCATGAAGGTCGAGGTGGTGACGCCGGAAGATTACGTCGGCAGCGTTATTGGTGACCTGAACGGCCGTCGCGGCCAGATCCAGGGCCAGGAAGCCCGTGGCGTCGCGGTGGTCATCAACGCGATGGTGCCGCTCGCCAACATGTTCAAATACGTGGACAACCTTCGCTCGATGAGCCAGGGGCGCGCGGCCTACACGATGCAGTTCGACCATTACGAGCCGGTCCCGACCGCGGTCGCCCAGGAAGTCCAGAAGAAATACGCGTAACTCGAAACGAGTTGCACCAGTAACTTAATTCAAGGCCCGCACGGGCTGGCAGGAATGGAGAGATCACATGGCAAAAGGTAAATTCGAGCGCACTAAGCCTCATGTGAACATTGGCACGATTGGTCACGTTGACCATGGCAAGACGTCGCTGACGGCGGCGATCACCAAGTATTTTGGCGAATACAAGCGCTACGACCAGATCGATGCGGCGCCGGAAGAAAAAGCGCGCGGCATCACCATTTCGACGGCACACGTCGAATACGAGACGGCTGCCCGCCACTATGCCCATGTCGACTGCCCCGGCCACGCCG